>SHXM01000022.1 GCA_009693325.1 Rhodoferax sp. | reverse complement strand
CAGCCGCCGAACGATATTCCCGCCCATTCGGCCCAAACCAATCATTCCAAGTTCCACAATATCTCCTTAGTTGACGAATTTTGTCAATTATGATTGATTATTGTTAATATTAGCCACGGTTTGACCGGCCTGTGACTATTCTGGGCCGCATTGATCACTTCACAAAGAAGAGTCGAGCTGTGCCAACCTCCGGGTACCAGCCTTGCGATGAAACCAAGTGCTTTTGCAACACTGCTCATGCTCACCCCGCTTTTGGCAGGCGCCGGCTGGGTAAGAATGGGCGAAGACAGCCAGCAGATTACCCATTATTTTGACCCCTCGACTATTGGCAAAGAGGGCGATCTGCGCACCGTGCGCTGGCTTGAGGAACACCGTAAAAATTCACCCGGCGGCGTACTCTCGACCCGCTCCATGCTTGAATTCGACTGTCTCCAAGAGCGCCGCAGAACCCTGGCATTCAGCAGCCACTCTGAGCAATGGGCCAAGGGCCGCACCGTGGGCAGCGGCCACCGCCCCTCAGACTGGGAAGCGGTCGCCGCCGACACTTTCGCCGGGGAGTTTCGCAAGTTGGTCTGTTCGCGCTAGCAAGCGAGCAGCCCGCCCGGGGCGGCGCCTGCCCAAGACACTTCAGGGCTCGTCTAGGAACGTGATAATGGGTTTGGCCCGGCCAGTTCCGTCGCAGACCTTGCAAACAACAAAAACACCAGCCCGGTAGCTCGGCCAGGCACCGCAGCCAGCACAGACCACGCAATCAAGTTCCAGGCGCCTCAACTCGGCGGCCTGTGCCAGGCGCCGCTCCCATTCCTCAGCGGTCATTTTTTTGCCTTTGTTGGTTTGGTGTCGGCAAAGCTCGAAAGCTGTGCCTGGCCTCTAGCCCTTGATCAAGCGAATATGGGCTTGCAACGCCTGCGGATCTGCCTCGTCAGGGTCCCAGCCCGAGGGCCAGGGCCTCAGTTGCTGCGCATTGCTGTCAAGCAGCCACCAAGAGGGGTAACGCAAGCCGCTTGTCGGGTCCCCGATGCGGGACTTGAACTCTGCTGCGGTAAAAACTTTGTCGTAAATCTGGAAACTGGGCCGGGGCCCTCTGAGCGAGCTGCGAATATCCACCAAAACGACATCGGCTAGCGCAATTTTCATGGCTGCCGTGTTACGGCTCAAAAATGCGCTGTAGCTTTTGCAATAGGGGCAGTCTGATGCGCCCAGGTAAAGCAGCAGGGGTTTGTTGAGTTGCTTTGACTTGTCGAGAGCCAGCGACAGATCAAGCACACGCTCCGACCCGTTGGTGACCGGCGTCACAAGCAGCGGCGACAGCTCGGCCGGAATTTGAGCCTGCGCAAACCCGAGCATGAGCAGCGAGAACAAGCCAGCAAGGCACTGGGCAGGCACTAGGCAGGCAGGCGCCAGCGATTTGGCCCAGGCCTTGAAGAGGTTAAAAACAGACGTCATTGCCTGGCTTGTTTCCTTGGGTCGCGGTGGCGCTTGAACCAGGCGGTCAGGGTGTGCCCAAATAATCCCGCTTGCCAATCTCCACGCCGTTGTGGCGCAGGATGGCATAGGTCATGGAGGCATGAAAATATACATTGGGCAGTGCGTGACCGAGCAAAAACTGCATTCCCTGGTAGTGGGTTTCTTTATCGCCGCGTTTGGTCACGATGGCCTTGTCTTCGGTGCCGTCAATCTGTGCGGCCGATACGCTTTGCATAAAGGCCACGGTTTTAGCCAGTCTTGCTTGCAGTTCTGCAATGCTTTGTTCATTGTCCTCATAAACCGGGTTGTCCAGGCCGGCGAGTCGCGCCACCAGGCCCTTGGCGGTGTCAGAGGCAATTTGCACCTGGCGCGTCATGTTGAGCATGTCGGGGTAGAGCCGAAACTCCAGCAGGGTTTTGGGGTCGAGTTTTTTGGCCTCGGCGTGGGCCTGTGCTTTGCCCAACACGTGGGACAGGTTGTTGAGTGCATTGACCAGGCGGGGAACGCTGGCTTGGTACATGGATATGGTCATTTTCAGGTCCTTTTTTATGACACTTTGGCAGAATTGCCAGGCAATATTAACCCTTGGTCTGTGCTTCGCTGCTGCCGCAAATGCATCACTGCGAGGTAAAGCGATACCAATTGGAGTGCCGCACAAAAGAAAAACGGCGCGCCCATGCGCCAATCACTCGGGGGCAGATGCGACACCACGGCCAGCAACGGCGCGCCAAGCACAGGGGCCAGCACCGCCATCAGACTGTTCAGTGAGGTGACTGCCCCCATAGTCTGGCCCTGGCTTTTGCTGTCTGCCGCCGACGAAACCATGCTTTGCACCGTGGTTGCCACGGTCACGCCAAAAATATTCACGCCAATCACCACAAACATCATCCAGCCCTCGGTGGCCGCGCCCCACAAAACATAGGCCAGGCTGGAAGACACCAGGCCGACCACAGCCAGCCGAGGCGGGCTGATGACCTTGAGTATGCGGCCCAGTAAAAAGCCCTGTACAGCCAGTGCTACCAGGCCGACTGCGGCCAGCGACCAACCGCTTTCGCTGGGGCCCCAGCCAAATTTGAAACGGCCATACAGCACCCAGCAGGTGTACAGCACAAACTGCGCCAAGCCACTGAAAGCCACCACTCCCACCAGGGGCCCCAAACCGCGCAGTTGTGCCAACTTGCCCAGCGAAGCCACTGGGTTGGCGGTACGCCAGTCCAGTGGTTTGCGGCGATCCTCTGGCAAAGACTCCGGCAGGACAAAATAGCCGTAGGCCAAATTAAGCAGGGCCAGCGCCCCGGCGACATAAAACGGCAGGTGCAGGTCGATTGCCCCGAGCAGGCCGCCCATCACAGGACCAAGAATAAAACCCAGGCCCATCATGGCGCCCAGCAGGCCAAAGCGTTTGGCGCGTTGCTCAGGCGCAGAAATGTCGGCCACATACGCACTGGCAATGGCGGCATTGGCCTGCATCGCGCCGCCCACAATACGCCAGGCGATCAGGCCGGACAGGGTGGTGGCCAGGGCGGTACCAAAGAAGCTCAGCGCCAAGCCGAAAAAACACAGCAGCAGCACGCGCCGGCGGCCGAACTGGTCTGACAGGGCGCCAAGAATTGGCGAGAACACAAACGTAGCAGCACCAAAGGTGCAAGCAGCCACGCCATACCAGTAGGCCTGGTCGGCTGGCGCCTCGCTAAAAGCCGCAACCAGGGGCGGCAACACCGGAATAATGACACCGATGGCCATCATGTCGATCAGCACGGTCAGCATGATGAAGGGCATGGCCGCGTCACGGGATCTCTGTAAATGAAGCATCGCCATATTGTCAGGTTATTTGAGGGACCCCCGGGGTTACTGCTGCGCCGGGTGTGTCAGAGCGGTCCACTGCGCCACAATCAAACCATGTTGCTCCCCTGCCCTGCCGCCATCTTACGCACAGCCTTTGCCTGGCGGATTGCCTGAGCCCATGCCGCCGGGCTTGCAACGCCGCGCGCTGCTGCTGGCTGGGCTGCCGCTGTCGCTGTGCTCAAGTTACGCCAGCGCCTTAACACCACGCAGACTGCAGTTCCCACGCGATTTCGGCAGCCACCCAGACCTTCGTATCGAGTGGTGGTACCTCACTGGGGCTCTGTCGGCGCAGCCGGCGGGTGAGCGCTTTGGTTTTCAGCTGACTTTTTTTCGCGCTCGGGTGGCGGCGACACAGGCCATGGGCTCAGCCTTTGCCGCCAAGCAGCTGCTGTTTGCGCATGCCGCGGTGACCGATGTTGCCGGTAAAAAACTCTGGCATGACCAGCGTCTTGCGCGGGCTGGTTTTGGGCTCGCCCAAGCCAGCCAGACCGACACCGAGCTTCGCCTGAACGACTGGTCGATGCGCCGCACCAACCCCCAGTACGAGGCCCAGGCCAGCGGTGAGGGTTTTGATTTTCGCCTGAGCCTCAGCCCCACGCAGCCGCTGCTGTTGCAAGGCCAGCAGGGCCTGTCACGCAAGGGACCAGAGCCGCAACAGGCCAGCTTTTACTACAGCCAGCCGCAGCTCCAGGCCAGCGGACAACTGCGCCTGGGCGGCAAAAATCTGGCGGTCCAGGGGCAAGCCTGGTTAGACCATGAGTGGAGCGACGAGTTGCTGCACCCCAGGGCTGTAGGGTGGGACTGGATTGGCATGAACCTGGCCGACGGAAGCGCACTCACCGCTTTTGTGCTGCGCGACAAGGTGGGGGCCGCGCTGTGGTCCGGTGGCTCCTTCAGACAGCCGGGCGCGGGTCTGACACAACCCGCCCGGGCCTTCAAGCCTGGCGAGGTCAGCTTCCAGCCCCTGCGCTTTTGGAGCAGCGCCAACACTGGGGCCCGTTACCCGGTGGAATGGCTGGTGCGCACGCCGGCCGGCAACTTCGGGGTCAAGGCGCTGGTCGATAATCAAGAACTAGACAGCCGCGCCTCGACCGGTGCGGTCTACTGGGAGGGCTTGAGCGAATTGACCGACGCCCAGGGGCAAGGCGTTGGGCAGGGCTACCTTGAGATGACCGGTTATGCCAGTCCCTTACGCTTGTAAAGACGCAGCGCCTTGCTGCGCTGTCCATTTGGCCCATCTGAAGCACTATGAGCTCTGAACGAAAAAAATCACAAAACCCAAAGTCCCTGTCGGGCCTGCTGCCTTTTTTGCGACCCTACCGTGGCTCAATTGCCCTGGCCGGCTTTTTTTTGGTGATGGCCGCCCTGGCAACTCTGGCCTTTCCCCTGGCGCTGCGCAGCCTGATTGACGGCGGCCTGGTGCAAATTGACCGCGGCGCGCAAATGGTGGCACTGCGGGAGCATTTTGCGGCGCTGTTTGCTGTGTCGGTGGCGCTTGGCGTGTTTTCGGCAGCGCGCTTTTACATGGTCAGCTGGCTCGGCGAGCGGGTCACCGCCGACCTGCGCAATGCGGTGTACGGCCATGTGCTGCGCCAAAGCCCTGAGTTTTTTGAGACCACACAGACCGGCGAGGTGCTGTCGCGCCTGACCACCGACACCACCTTGGTGCAAACCGTGGTGGGCTCCTCGCTGAGCATGGGTCTGCGCAATGCGGTGATGGGTACCGGCGCACTGGGCATGCTGATCTGGACCAACCCGGTGGTGATGTTCCAGGTACTGCTGGTGCTGTTGCTGATCGTGCTGCCATCGCTGTGGTTTGGGCGACGCGTGCGCAAACTCTCGCGCGCCAGCCAAGACCGGGTAGCCGATTCAAGCGCTATCGCAGCCGAGGTACTCAACGCCATCCCGGTGGTGCAAAGCTATACCGCCGAAGCACGGGAAGCCGGACGTTTCAACGCCTCTACCGACAGCGCCTTTGAAACCGCTATTCGGCGCACGCGGGCCCGCTCGGTGTTGGTGGCCTTCATCATCATCGCCACCTCTGCCGCATTGCTGTGGGGGCTCTACCAGGGCACGCAGGCGGTGATGGCCGGGCGTATTAGCGCGGGCGACCTGGGTCAAACCGTGGTGTATGTAATTATTTTGGCCAGTGCCTTTGCGATTTTGGGCGAGGTCTATGGCGACTTGCTGCGCGCCGCCGGCGCCACCGAACGCCTGATGGAATTGCTGGGCAGCCACTCGCCCATCAAGTCTCCTGCCGCACCAGCGTTCGGTGCAGTGCCCAGCGGGGGCAGTTCGGTGGCCTTTGAGGCGATCCGCTTTCACTACCCGTCGCGCCCGAATCAGGCCGCCCTGCTGGACTTTTCTCTGGTCGTCAAGCCGGGGCAAACCGTGGCCATCGTCGGGCCCAGCGGGGCGGGCAAAAGCACGGTGTTTCAGTTGTTGCTGCGCTTTTACGATCCGGCGGCTGGGCGCATACTGCTCGACGGCCTTGCCACCCCCGAGCTCAGCCTCCAAGACCTGCGTCAGCGCATCGGCATCGTGCCGCAGGATGCGGTTATTTTCTCCAACAGCGCGCTCGAAAATATCCGCTACGGCAAGCCGGGCGCTAGTGACGCCGAGGTTCAGGCCGCTGCCACCGCCGCCTTTGCCGACGACTTCATTCGCGCCCTGCCCGAGGGCTACCAAACCTTTTTAGGCGAGCGGGGCGTGCGCCTGTCGGGCGGGCAGCGCCAACGCATTGCGATTGCCCGAGCCATGCTGAAAAACCCACCTTTGCTGCTGCTCGACGAGGCCACCAGCGCTCTGGATTCAGAGAGCGAACGCATGGTGCAAGCGGCACTCGAGTCGGCCATGCGTGACCGCACCACGCTGGTGATTGCCCACCGCCTGGCCACGGTCCAAAAAGCCGACCACATCGTGGTGCTCGATCAGGGCCGACTGGTGGAGCAGGGCACCCATAGCGAACTGGTGGCCGAAGGCGGGGTTTACGCCGGCCTGGCGGCCTTGCAATTCAATGCCTGAAGTTGTCAGGCGGCAGGCTGGCCCCGATTTTTATCCTGGCCCCGGCAAGCGCAAGTATGTCGACAGCAGGTATTGACGCTGGTATTGAAAGAAGGTGCCGAAATAAGCTTGAAATAGGCTCCTATGAAGCGTAAACTGACTGCAGCAAATCTGCAATACAAGCACCCTAGCTAACAACCCATTGCATTGAATCCTAGATGGCCGCCCTGACCGCCACCAACAGCGCCACCTCGTCGGCTCAGACACTGATGCTGTACGAGCGCGTGCGGCAGGCTCAGCGCCAGGCGCAGTCAGCGCAGGCCGATGCCAAAACCAAGCGGGCGCAGGCGGACCAGGCAGAACTGGTGTCGGCGCAAAGCACTCTGCGGTCGCGCATGATCGAGGCCGCCAGCACTTATGAGCGCCCCGGTGTAGAAGCATCATCGCTTGCCCTGTCCCCTTCGACCCAGGATTTCTTGGTGCGCATGCACCAAGCCCTGAGCAAAGACAGTGCTGCTGCCAAGCCCGCCAGAAATAGCCAGGGCCAGACGACCGGTCGCATCATTGACCTGACAGCCTGAGCCTTGCTTAAAACGCCAGCGCCCGGCTTAGCGGGTCTGCCCAAAGCCGGCTGAAACAGGCCATCGGCTACCCAGGCCGCGGCCTGGACCGACCCCGTGTCGAGATTCCCGGGCGTGGTGGCAAACCGGTGTGCTGGGTCAGAATGCTTCCAGGCGCGGGTGTTGTGAGCGCGCCATCGGGCGCACGCCGCTGCGCCGGCTCGGTTGAGTTCTTGCGCCGCGCACTCGTGTAGCCGCCGTCGCTCAAAGGCTGAAAGGTCGGAATCAGGTGATGCCGGCCGTTGCCGATCAGATCGGCCCGGCCCATGGCCTTGAGCGCCTCGCGCAGCAGCGGCCAGTTGTTGGCATCGTGGTAGCGCAAAAAGGCCTTGTGCAGGCGCCGGCGCCGCTCGCCGCGCACGACGTCCACGGTCTCGCTGCCCCGCCCGACTCTGCGCAGTGGGTTCTTGTTGCTGTGGTACATGGCCGTGGCGGTGGCCATCGGGCTGGGGTAGAAGGTTTGCACCTGGTCGGCGCGAAAACCGTTTTTCTTCAGCCACAGTGCCAGGTTCATCATGTCTTCATCGCTGGTGCCCGGGTGGGCGGCAATAAAGTAAGGAATCAGGTACTGCTTCTTGCCTGCCTCGAGGCTGAACTTGTCAAACAGGGCTTTGAACTTATCGTAGCTGCCAATGCCGGGCTTCATC
Source organism: Rhodoferax sp. (assembly GCA_009693325.1). Taxonomy (GTDB): domain Bacteria; phylum Pseudomonadota; class Gammaproteobacteria; order Burkholderiales; family Burkholderiaceae_C; genus Rhodoferax. The sequence continues at coordinate 19,257 of SHXM01000022.1, read as the reverse complement.
ATCTTGGACAGCGGCCCAGCCTGGGTGTGCTCTGGCGCTATCTTCAGGTAGCCGCCCACATGGTGCGTGACCAGCTCCTTGATGTACTCGGGGCTTTGCACCGCCAGGTCATAGCGCAGCCCGGAGCCAATCAGAATCTTCTTGATGCCCTTCAGCGCGCGGCCACGCCGGTACATCTTGATCAGTGGCGCGTGGTCGGTGCCCAGGTTGGAGCAGATGCCGGGGTAAACGCAGCTTGGCTTGCGGCAGGCCGCCTCGATCTCCGGGCTGCGGCAGCCCAGCCGGTACATGTTGGCTGTAGGCCCACCCAAGTCGGAGATGGTGCCGGTAAAGCCCTGCACCTTGTCGCGGATGTCCTCGATCTCGCGGATCACCGAGTCTTCCGATCGGCTCTGGATGATGCGGCCCTCATGCTCGGTGATCGAGCAGAAAGTGCAGCCGCCAAAGCAGCCGCGCATGATGTTCACGCTAAAACGGATCATCTCCCAGGCGGGGATCTTGGTCACGCCATCATGGCCGCCCTGCGCGTCGGCATAGGCCGGGTGCGGGCTGCGCGCGTAGGGCAGATCAAACACCAGGTCCATCTCGGCAGTGGTCAGCGGAATGGGCGGCGGCGTGATCCAGACATCCCGCGCCGTGACGCCTTCGCCGTGCGCCTGCACCAGGGCTCGGGCGTTGCCGGGGTTGGTCTCCAGGTGCAGCACTCGGTTGGCATGGGCGTACAGCACCGGGTCGGCGCGCACCTGCTCAAAGCTGGGCAGCCGGATCACCGAGCGTTCGCGCGGCGGCACCTTGAGCTTGCCTTGGGTGGTGGGCAGGTTCGGGTTGGCAAAAAAGGTCAGCGGCACCACCGCAGGCGCGCCAGGCGTCTGGGCAGCCAATCCCTCAAGCCCCGTCCCCATTGGGTTTTCAGCTACATTTTTTGCAGCATCTTCCTTGGCGCAGCTGCTGCCCTGCTCGGCCGCCTGCTCCGAGGTGGTGAGGTAGGGGTTGACCTGGGCCTCTACCCGGCCCGGCAGATCTACCTGGGTCGAGTCGATTTCGAACCAGCCGCGCCCGCTCTCATCATCCGGCCGGCGCACAAAGGCGGTGCCACGCACATCGGTGATGCCCTCCACCGGCTCGCGCGCGGCCAGCCGGTGCGCTATCTCCACGATCGCCCGTTCGGCATTGCCGTACAGCAGCAAGTCGCACTTGGCATCCACCACAATTGAGCGGCGCACCTTGTCGGACCAGTAGTCGTAGTGCGCAATGCGGCGCAAGGAGCCCTCGATGCCGCCCAGCACGATGGGCACGTCCTTGAAAGCCTCACGGCAGCGCTGGCTGTAAACGATGGCTGCTCGGTCGGGCCGCCGGCCACCGATGTCACCCGGGGTGTAGGCGTCGTCGGTACGAATTTTTCGGTCCGCGGTGTAGCGGTTGATCATGGAATCCATGTTGCCCGAGGTCACACCCCAGAACAAATTGGGTTTGCCCAGCACCTTGAAGGGCTCGGCACTTTGCCAATCGGGCTGGGCAATGATGCCGACCCGAAAACCCTGGGACTCGAGCATGCGCCCGATGACTGCCATGCCAAAGCTCGGGTGGTCAACATAGGCGTCGCCGGTGACCAGCACAATGTCGCAGCTGTCCCAGCCCAGCTTGTCCATCTCAGGACGGCTCATCGGCAGCAGGGGTGCGGTGCCGAAGCGTGCCGCCCAGTATTTCCGGTAACTGCCCAGCGGCTTGGCGGCGCGGGCGAAAAAAGAAACATCGAGCGGGGCGTTCATGATGGGGCGTAAAACATGGGCCCAGAGTGTAGGGCCTGTATAGAATCAATCGGGCATGGCGTTCAAAGACCCCCAAACACCCGCAGCCCCAGCCCAAAGCCGGCGTCAGGGCAAGCCTTGGTCGGCGCGACAGCGTGAATGGCTTTTGCTGGGCGCCAGCTTTCTCGGCTTGGCGCTGCTGTTTTCAATCTGGCCAGGTCTTGACCTGACAGTGAGCGGGTTTTTTTACCAGGCCCCTGAGCCAGGCACGGGCGTTGGTGTTGGTGTTGGCAAGTTCGTTGGCAACCAGTTTGCCGCCATCGGCTGGATTCACGAGGCTCTGCCCTGGTTTGGCCGGGCCTCGGCGTTTGTCGGCCTGGTGTTGCTCTTGCGCACAACCCGCCCAGGCCCGATTGAGCTGCGCTGGTGGCGCCGCTGGCTGGCGCTGGGCCTGCTGATGTTGCTGGGCAACGGCTTGGTGGTCAATGGCCTGCTCAAGGAGGGCTGGGGGCGTGCCCGCCCGGTCGATGTACAGGTCTTTGGCGGCCTTGCCAGTTTCTCGCCGGCCCTGCTTGCCTCAAGCCAGTGTCAAAGCAACTGCTCCTTTGTCAGCGGACATGCGGCCACCGGTTTTGGTCTGCTGGCGGTTGGCATGCTGGGCCCAGCCGCGACCCGCCGCCGCTGGCTTCGGGCGGGACTGCTGGCAGGCCTGGCCGCCGGCCTGATTCGCATCGCCCAGGGCGGCCATTTTTTGAGCGATGTGCTCTTCAGTGGCTGGGTGATGTGGCTCTGCGCAGCCCTGTTGCGTGAGGCCTGGTTGCGGCTGCGCTTGCGCCGACGGCGTGCTGATGCGCACCAGGCGGGGACTTAGCCGAAACCACACAAGCGAAACCAGATCCATCCGCCGTATGATGAACAGCGTCTGGGGCAAAGCAAACCTGCTCCTTGGACGTTAAACAGGGAGAGAAAAAATGAACTCAAAAACCACGAGCAGGGTGGCTCGCCTGGCGACGGCGGCACTGCTGATGGCCTGCATCTTGTCGGCCAATGCACTGCCCCCGGCTGAGGGGCGGGTCATTCTGACCTTGAGCGGCAGAGTGGCTGAGAAAAACACCAGCAACGCTGCGGTGTTTGACTTGGTCATGCTGGAAAAATTGCCGCAGCGCAGCTTCACCACCCTCACACTCTGGTATCAACAACCGGTCAAGTTCACTGGCCCCCTGTTGCGTGATGTGCTGGCTGCGGCCGGGGCGGCAGGAAGTGTTCTCAAGGCGGTGGCGTTGAACGATTACCAAACCAGCATTCCGATCGACGACCTCACAAAGCATGATGTGATTCTGGCCCACCGAATGAATGATGCGCTGATCCCGATACAGACCAAGGGCCCGCTGTTCATCGTCTACCCTTACGGCAGCAAAAAAGAACTGCAGTCGCCGCTGTACTACGAGCGCTCGGCCTGGCAACTCAAGTCCTTGGCTGTCGAGTAGGCCCGGGCCCATGACAAACCATGGCGACAGACGCTATGTGGTCTGGTTGGTGGGCGTGGCACTGGCGATGGCGCTGGGTATAGCGCTGGGTATAGCCGCCTTGCTCATCAGCGAATTCGAACAAAAAAGCAGACTGGTTCAGCAAACCGGTCGACCGCTGGACTCGGTCAATGCGATGGCCCACCAAGCCGAGCGTGAGTTTTTGCGGTTTCGACATGCAGTCGCTTTGGCTGAGCAAAGCGTACAGCCCATTGACCTTGAAGGGCTGACCCTCAGACATCAGATTTTTTTAAGTCGCCTTGAGCTGCTGCAAAACAACCCCAGCATCGAAGTTCTCAGCCAACGCTCCGAGTACCTGGCCCTGGTACCTCAGTTGCAGGATCTGGTCCAGCAAAGCAGCCGGGTCATGTCGCTGCAGCCGATCGAGCCGACTGCCTTGACAGCCTTGGCTGGCAGCCTGGACAGCATAGGCCCAGCTTTTCAGGCGCTGAATTTCGCGGCCGCCTCAGTCACCTCACAGCAATTGGCTCGGCAAGCCGACAAGGCGCTGAGCCAGCAAAACGAAGTCATTGCCCTGACGCTGGCACTGTTGCTGCTGTTGTTTTTGCTGGCGGGCTTGCTCATCAAGCAGTATCGGACACAAAAAAAAGAGCGCCTCGCGCTGCAGGCCCTGACCCGGGAGCTTGGCGAGGCGAGCTCGCGCGCCGAGGAGTCCAACCGCAGCAAAAGTCTGTTCTTGGCCAATATGAGCCATGAGTTGCGCACACCATTCAACGGCTTCATGGGTATGTTGGATGCGCTTGGGCACACCCGGCTGGACGGTGTGCAAGCCAGCCACCTTGACACGGCACAAAAATCAGCCCAACACCTGCTGACCCTGTTGAACGATATTTTGGATATTTCAGCCCTGCAGGCCGGAAAAATAAGCATCAGGCCCACGCCCGTCAGCCCAAGCTCGCTGCTGCGTGACGTCGGTGCCCTGATGGAGCCCTTGGCTGCGGCTAAAGGGCTCGGTTTTGACTTGGTATTCCCAATACCCGAGGCGCCCTGGGTGCTGGTCGATGAAACCCGCCTCAAACAGGTGCTCTTCAACCTGATGAGCAATGCGATCAAGTTCACAGACAAGGGCCAGGTCAGCCTTGGCCTGCGGCTAGTGGGCAGCTCGGCTGAATCGGTCGAACTCGAATTTGAAGTCACAGACACCGGAATCGGCATTGCTCAGGCCGATATCGACAAGCTGTTCAAGCGCTTTCAACAGGCCGAAATGGGCCCGGTTCGCAACTATGGCGGTGCCGGCCTGGGCCTGGAAATATCGCAGTCTCTGGCCAAGTTGATGGGTGGCAAAATCAAGGTCAAAAGCCGCCCCGGCCACGGCAGCAACTTCAGCCTGCATCTGCGAGTCCAGGCCACCAATTTGTCAGCAGTGCCCCAGCACCCATCCCCGGCGTTGGGTCTGGCGCCAAGCCATGCTGTAACCATCAGCGCCCTGGCGCCCGGCCCGGTGCCCGCCCTACCCTGCGCCCGGTCCGGCTCTGCCGGCTACCGGGCTCGGGTGTTGCTGGTGGAAGATAATTTGGTCAACCGGCAGGTGGCGGTCAGTTTCCTGCAGCGCCTGGGCTGCCTGGTGAGTGAATCTGAAAACGGTCAAATGGCGCTCGAGCAGTTGCATCTACAGGAGTTTGATCTGGTGCTGATGGACATCAACATGCCGGTGATGGACGGGCTAACAGCGACCCGCGCCATTCGGGCCATGGCAGGCCAGGTTGCCAGCTTGCCAGTGCTTGTTTTGACCGCAGACGCCATGGCGGAATCGCAGGCTCAGTCTTTGGCTGCGGGGGCGAACGGGTTTTTGACCAAGCCGCTGCAGTTCGCGCAGTTGCAGGCCTGTCTGGCGCAATACACAGGGCCGGAACTGATCGCCACCCCCGACCAAAATCCCGGCGGCTGATGGACTCGGCGCAGGCTCGACACCCTTCGTTGCTGTCGCTGCTGTCGCTGCTGCGCGGCCTGCTTGCTGGTCTCCTGTTGCTTGCTAATTGCCTGTTTTGGGTGCCGGTGCTGCTGCTGTTTTCTCTGCTGAGGTTGCTGCCGCTGCAGCGGGTGCGGCTGGTGGTTGACCCGCTGCTGCTGCGCATCGCCGAGGCCTGGATTGCTGGCAACAGCGCCTGGATGCGACTGACCCAACGCACCCTTTGGGATGTGCAGGGCCAAGACGGCCTGCGGCCTCGCGGTTGGTATCTGGTCTCCTGCAATCACCAGTCCTGGGTGGATATTTTGGTTCTGCAGCACCTGCTGAACCGGCGTATCCCACTGCTCAAATTTTTTCTCAAGCAAGAACTGGTGTGGGTGCCCGTGATGGGCCTGGCCTGGTGGGCGCTGGATTTTCCATTCATGCAGCGGCACAGCGAGGCCTATTTGAAGCAACACCCCGAAATGCGCGGGCGCGACCAAGAAACCACCCGCCGCGCCTGCGAGAAGTTTGCGCTGATTCCCACCAGCGTGATGAATTTTCTCGAAGGCACGCGCTTCAGCAGGGCCAAACACCAAGCCCAACAGTCGCCCTACCGGCACCTGCTCAAGCCTAAAACTGGCGCCATGGCGCTAGCCCTGAACGCCATGGGCCACAAATTTGAGGCGGTTCTCGACATCACCATTGTTTACCCCGGTGGCGCTCCTGATTTTTGGCAGTTTCTCAGCGCCCAGGTGCCGCAGGTGCTTGTCCGCATTCAGGCCCTGCCCGTACCAGCCCCGCTGATTGGCGCTGATTACGCCGGCGATGCCAAGGTGCGCCAGGCCTGCCAGCAGTGGGCACATCAGCTTTGGCTGGCCAAAGACCAACAAATATCGGCGCTCCTGGAGCAACAATAAGCAAGCGCCAGCCCAGCCCGCCATAACCGACTCGATCGGGGCTCGGGCAGCCCAGCATGCCGATACCAATCAGCCGGGCTTGCCGCCCAGCCCCATGGCGCGGGTGATCACTTCTTTCATGATCTCATTGGTGCCGCCATAGATGCGCTGCACCCGGGCGTCGGCATAGGCCCGGGTGATCGGGTAATCCCACATATAGCCATAGCCGCCAAACAGTTGCACACAGGCGTCCATCACCTTGCACTGCAGGTCACTGCACCAGTACTTGGCCATGCTGGCGGTGGCGGTGTCTAGCGCCTCGCCCAGCAGCAACTCGATGCACTTGTCCACGAACACGCGAGCCACCTGCACCTCGGTCTGCAGTTCGGCCAGCGTAAAGCGGGTGTTCTGGAACGCCGCCACCGCCTGGCCGAACACCTGGCGCTCTTTGACATAAGCCACCGTCCAGTCGATGGCCGCCTGCGCGGCCGCCACGGCGGTGATGGCAATCTGCAGCCGCTCCCAGGGCAACTGCTCCATCAGGCAGATAAAGCCACGGTTCAATTGCGCCGGCCCGCCAAGCAAATTGGCCGCCGGCACACGCACATTGTCAAAAAATAGCTCCGAGGTGTCCTGCGCCTTCAGGCCCAGCTTTTTCAGGCGCTGGCCCACGGTAAACCCTGGCATACCGCGCTCCACCAGCAGCAGGCTGGTGCCCTTGGCGCCCGCGTCTGGCTGGGTCTTGGCCACCACGATCACCAGGTCAGCGTGCCAGCCGTTGGTGATAAAAGTCTTGCTGCCCTTGAGCAGGTAGCTGCCATCGGCTTGCAGCAGCGCCGTGGCGCGGATGCCCTGCAGGTCAGAGCCGGCCGCGGGCTCACTCATGGCGATGGCGCCAACCATGTCGCCACTGGCCAGGCGCGGCAGCAGCCGCTGTTTTTGCTCATCGGTGCCGTAATTGAGCAGGTAGGGCGCCACAATTTCGTTGTGCAGGCCAAAGCCGATGCCCGTAAAGCCCGCTGCAGCCAGCGCCTCGAACTGCAGCACCGAGTAAAGTTTGTCGGCACCGGCGCCGCCATACTGCTCTGGCAGGCTCATGCCCAGAAAGCCGTTGGCGCCCGCCTTGTGCCAGACGGCCCGGTCGACATAGCCCTGCTCTTCCCAAGCCGCATGAAAGGGCGCGATTTCGCGCGCCATGAAGCGCTCGAAACTGTCACGAAAGGCTTCGTGCTCGGCGTTGAACAGGGTTCTCTTGATCATGGGGTTTGGGGATCGGGCTTGGGACTGGGGCTTGGGACTGGGTCAGACCGACACCGCTCGAAGGCCGCAGCGTTGCGCTGCCAGCAACTGGCGTTGATCTGATGTGACAAAAAGCTCGGCCTCCAGCACCAAGGCGCTGCCGATGTGGATGGCATCCATCCCACGCAGTAAATTGGCCTCTAGGCTGGCGATGGCCTGCGCCAACACCATGGGTGTCAGGTCGCAGATGGCTGCATCCTCCACATCGGCTAAAAGCAGGGATTTCAGTTGCCGGTATTGGGGGTCGGTGATCTGTCCCTCACGCTGCAGCCGGCAAAACCCTGACACGATTTCGGCCAAGGCAATACCCGACAACAGGATCTCGCTCGCTTGGTCGCACCACTGCAGCACAGCATCTGAGCCGGCCTCCCGCACATAGCGTTTGACAAAAGCCGAACTGTCAAAAAATACACGCATGGCGGTCCGCCCTACAGGCTACCGCCTCGTTCCTCCAGGACCAGGCGGCTGAGCGCGACACCATCGAGCAACAGGGGTTGGGCCTGACGGCGTTTCCAGGACGGCAAATCGGGCACCACCGGAACAATGTCGGCAATCGGTTTGCCGTTGCGCAGCACCCGGACCGACTCGCCAAGCGCCACCAGGTCGAAGTACTGTTTGGCGTGGTTACGGAGTTCCGTGAAGGTGGTTTGTTTCATGGCTGGCTTTGAATGTACAGAATGGTGTCAGTATAAATGCACATTGTGTGCGGACGCCCATTTTTACAGAGCAATTGCTTGGTGAACTGCCTATACTCCCGCGCCACCCCATCCGTAAGGACCCCCCCATGACCGAAGCCTATGTGTACGACGCCATCCGCACCCCGCGCGGCAAGGGCAAAAAAGACGGCAGCCTGTACGAGGTCAAGCCGGTCAACCTGCTTGCCGGCCTGCTGACCGAACTGCAACGGCGCAACGGGTTCGATACCGCCGCCGTGGACGATGTGGTGATGGGCATCGTCTCGCCGATTGGCGACCAGGGCTCGGTGCTGCCCAAGGTGGCGGCGCTCAAGGCCGGTTGGGACGTGCGCTGTGCCGGGCTGCAGATCAACCGCTTCTGCGCCTCGGGGCTCGAAGCCGTCAACCTGGCGGCGCAAAAGGTGCGCTCCGGCTGGGAAGACCTGGTGGTGGCTGGCGGCGTGGAGAGCATGAGCCGGGTGCCCATCGGCTCGGATGGCGGCGCCTGGGCCATGGACCCCGAGACTAACTCGGCCACCGCCTTCGTGCCACAGGGTATTGGCGCAGACCTGATCGCCACTTTGGAGGGCTTCAGCCGCCAGGATGTGGACCGCTTTGCCCTGGTCTCGCAGCAGCGCGCCAGCGCAGCGCAAAGCGCAGGCTATTTTGCGCGCTCGGTGGTGCCGGTGTGCGATGCGCTGGGCCAGGTCATATTGGCGCAGGACGAATTCATCAAACCGCACAGCACGCTCGAGGGCCTGGCCAGCCTCAAGCCCGCCTTTGAGCAGATGGGCAGCATGGGCTTTGACCAGGTGGCGCTCACCCGCTACCCGCAGGTCGAGCGCATTCACCATGTGCACCATGCCGGCAACTCCTCGGGCATCGTGGACGGCGCCACCGCGCTGCTGATCGGTTCAGAGGCCGCCGGCCGCAGCCATGGTTTGACGCCGCGTGCCCGCATCGTGGCGGCGGCACTCAGCGGCGCCGACCCCACCATCATGCTCACCGGTCCGATGCCAGCCACCCGCAAGGCCCTGGCCAAAGCCGGCCTAACGGTCGACCAGATCGACCTCTTTGAAGTGAACGAGGCCTTTGCCGCCGTGGTGATGCGTTTCATGAAAGAGATGCAGGTGCCGCACGACAAGGTCAACGTCAATGGTGGCGCGATTGCCATGGGCCATCCGCTGGGTGCCACCGGTGCCATGATTCTGGGCACCTTGATTGATGAGTTGCACCGCCGCCAGCTGCGCTATGGCCTCGCCACGCTGTGTGTAGGCGGCGGCATGGGCATTGCCACTATTGTGGAGAGACTCTGATGAAGACCATCCGTTACGCGCTGCAAGACGGCATCGCCACCGTCACCTTTGACGAGCCAGGCTCCCCGGTCAACACCATGTGCCAGCAGTGGCAGGATGACCTGCAAGCCCTGGCGGTGCAGGTGCTGCAAGACCGTGCGGCCATTCGCGGCATCGTGCTGACCTCGGCCAAAAGCACGTTTTTTGCCGGGGCCGACCTCAAAGCCACCATGCGCCTGACGCCGGCAGACGCCAGCGCGGTTTACGCCGGTATCGAGCGCGTCAAGCAGGATTTCCGCACGCTCGAAACACTGGGCATCCCGGTGGTCAGCTGCCTGAACGGCACCGCCTTGGGCGGCGGCTGGGAAGTGGCGCTGGTCGGGCACCACCGCATTGCGGTGGATGACACGCGCATCCAGTTCGGCCTGCCTGAAGTCACGCTGGGTCTGCTGCCCGGCGCCAGCGGCGTCACCAAAATGACGCGCCACCTCGGCCTGCTGGGCGCCCAACCCTACCTGGTGGAAGGCCAGCTGTTTTCACCGCAACAGGCACTGGCCATGGGCTTGGTGCACGCGCTGGTGGCACCTGGCACCAATGCCCAAAGCGACATGCAGGCCCAGGCCCTGGCCTGGATTGACGCCAACCCCACCGCCCAGCACCCTTGGGAAGCCAAAGACTACAAGGTGCCGGGCGGCACCCCGGCCAACCCTAAAGTGGCGGCCATGCTGCCAGTGGCGCCGGCCATGCTCAAAAAACAGACCCGCGGCCGCTACCCCGCGCCCGAGGCCATCCTGGCCTGCATGGTCGAGGGCCTGCAGGTCGATGTGCCCACCGCGCTGCGCATCGAGAGCCGCTACCTGGCACAGCTGATCACCGGCCCCAACGCCCGCGCCATGATAAACACCTTCTTCTTCAACATGAACGCCATCAAGAGCGGCCAGTCTCGCCCGGGCAAGGCGCCGCGCTACAAGCCAAGTCGGGTCGGCCTGCTGGGCGCCGGCATGATGGGCGCGGGCATTGCCTATGTGCAAGCCCGCAAAGGCATTACCACCGTGCTCAAAGACGTGAGCCTGGACAAAGCCGAGGCCGGCAAGGCCTACAGCGCCAAACTGACCCAGGCCAGCGTGGCCAAAGGGCGCCTGAGCGAGGCCGGGCGGGACGCCCTGCTGGCACACATCCAGCCGACGGCCCATGCAGCCGACCTGGCCGGTTGCGACCTGATCATCGAGGCGGTGTTCGAGAACCGCGCGCTCAAGGCGCAGGTGACCCAGGAGTCCGAACCGATGTTGGCGCCGGGCGGCTTTTTTGCCTCCAACACCTCCACCCTGCCCATCAGCGGTCTGGCCAAGGCCAGCGTCGCGCCCAACAAGTTTGTCGGCATCCATTTCTTCAGTCCCGTCGACAAGATGAAGCTGGTCGAGATCATCCGGGGTGCGCAAACCGACGACGAGACCGTGGCCCGCGCCTTCGACTATGTGCAGGCCCTTGGCAAGCTGCCCATCGTGGTCAACGACTCACGCGGCTTCTTCACCAGCCGTGTATTCGGCACCTTTGTCATGGAGGGTGCGGCCATGCTGGGCGAAGGCATCCCGGCCCCGGTGATCGAGAACGCTGGCATCCAGTGCGGCATGCCGGTCGGGCCGCTGGCCGTGCTGGACGAAACCGCGCTCAGCCTGAGCCTGCATGTGATGGAACAGACCATGGCAGATTTTGCTGCCGAGGGCCGAACCTACACCCCCACTCCCGGCGAGCAACTGGTGGCCGACATGGTGCGGCAACACGGGCGCCCGGGCCGCGCCGGCGGCGGTGGTTTTTACGACTACCCGGCCGAGAAAGGTGCACGCAAGACGCTGTGGCCGCAACTGAAAACCCTGTACGAGAAGCCCGGCCAGCCCTGGGTCATGGCTGACATCCAGGACAGGCTGCTGTACCGCCAGGCCATCGAGACCGCCCGCTGCCTGAGTGAAAACGTGCTGACCAGCGTGGCCGAGGCCAACATCGGCTCCATCTTCGGCATTGGCTTTCCGGCCTGGACCGGTGGTGCCATGCAGTGCATTTACGGCATGGGCATTGAGAACTTCGAGCGGCGCGCCAACCAGTTGGCCGAGCGCTTTGGACCCGGCTTTGCGCTGAGCGACGAGGTAGGGGCCGCTATCCGGCGCTACCAACCCGCTCTGTAGACTCGCAGCCTGCCCACTCACCCTGCAGGAGACCGCCCTTGAACCGTGTCACCAAAACCCTTTTGTCCCTGGCCGCCATCACCGCACTGCTGGCTGGACTGGCGCTGGCCTTTCAAAAACCGCTTGCCACTTTTGTGCTCAAGCAGGTCGTGCAGCGTATCGCCGGGGCAGACATCATCCCCAGCCTGCCTGACGGCTTGCACCTGGCCTTGTGTGGCACGGGTGCGCCTTTCTCGGACCCGACCCGCGCCGGCCCCTGCTCGGCCGTGATTGCCGGAGACCGCCTCTTCATCGTCGACGCCGGCGAAGGCAGCGCGCGCAACCTGGCTTACATGGGCATTCCAGCAGCGCGCATCGAAGCCATTTTTCTAACGCACTTCCATTCCGATCACATCGACGGCCTGCCGCCCTTCATGCTGCAGCGCTGGGGCAGCGCTCTCTCGCTGACACCGACGCCGGTTTACGGCCCCACCGGCGTTGACAAGGTTATCGACGGTTTTCGTGCGGCCTATGTGCTGGACTTCGGCTACCGCATTGCCCACCATTCCGAGCGCATCATGCCGCCCGGGAGCAGCGGCGGCAAGGGCATCCCGTTCGCGCTGCCAGCCGTGGGCCAGGGCGACCAGGTGGTGGTACTGGACGACAAGGGTCTCAAGGTGACCGCCTTTCGCGTCAACCACGCGCCGGTTGAGCCCGCGGTGGGCTACCGGTTTGACTACAAAGGCCGCTCTATCGTGATCAGTGGCGACACCGCCGAGAGTTCGGCCTTGGTGGCGGCAGCCAAAGGCGCCGATATTTTGTTGCATGAGGCCTTGCAACCCAAGCTGCTCAAGCTGCTGGAGTTGCAATTTGAGAGCCAGCAGCACCGGCAACTGCCGCATGTCTTTCGCGATATCCTGACCTACCACACCACGCCTGAGCAGGCGGCTGGGCAGGCCAAGGCTGCAGGTGTTAAACAGCTGGTCTTCAACCACATCATTCCGCCCATCCCCTTCACATTTGCCAATGCCGCATTCATCGGCGACGCACAGCAGTTCTACCAAGGCCCCATCACGGTGGGTGAAGATGGCATGCTGTTCTCTCTGCCCGCCGGGTCCGACAGTGTCAGCAGAAAGAAAATATTTTTGGATCGGCTCTGATCGCATATTTAAAAAACCAGCCCCGCCGGCATTGATAATGCCAGCCCTTATGTCATCGCTGGTGCCAACTCTCATGCTACAACCCAAGCCGCAAGCGACCAACACCCGCGCGAGCCTGCCTCGCATCCACAAAGACCAGGTACTGCGCACCCCCGAAGCCCGATTTGCCGGCCTGACCGATTTTCCCTACACCCCGCGTTACCTGGAGCTCGATGGCCTGCGCGTGGCCTATATCGATGAGGGCCCGCGTGACGCCCCCCCGGTGCTGCTGATGCACGGCAATCCCGCCTGGTCTTACCTGTACCGCAAGATGATCCCGGCACTGATCGCCGCTGGCCACCGCGTGCTGGCGCCTGACCTGGTCGGTTTTGGCCGCTCCGACAAGCCTTCCCACCCAGCCGACTACTCTTATGCCAACCATGTGCAATGGATGTGTGCCTGGATGGAAGCGCTTGACCTGCAAGACGCGACCCTGTTCTGCCAGGACTGGGGCTCGCTGATCGGCCTGCGCATGCTCACCCACAGCCCGCAGCGCTTTGCACGGGCGGTGCTGGCCAATGGCGGCCTGCCCAAGGGCCAGGACAAGATCCATAAAGCTTTCTATGTCTGGCGCGCCTTCGCCCGCTTCAGCCCCTGGTTTCCGATTGGCCGCATTGTGAAAGCAGGCTGTGCCGCGCCGCTGGCTGAGGCACACGTCGCCGCCTACGACGCACCTTTTCCGAGCACACGCTACACCCTGGGCGCCCGTTTGTTCCCAAGCTTTGTGCCGACCTCGCCCAGTGACCCGGAGCGTGAGCCAAACACCCAGGCCTGGGAGGTGCTCAAACAGTGGCATAAACCGTTTTTAACCCTGTTCAGCAGCCGCGATCCGATCACCCGCGGGGGCGAACGCCGGTTCCAGAAAAGGGTGCCCGGTGCCGCCGGCCAGGCGCACGAGACCATCCGCCGCGCCGGCCACTTTCTGCAAGAAGACAAGGGCGCCGAAGTAGCCCAAAAAATCAATGCCTTCATCGCCGCTACCCCCCAATCGCGCGAAAACGGCAACCCGTAAATCCCCACAGACCCGAGGATGACGCCAAAAACCAATGAACACTTTCCTCAAAGCCAACTGCCTGGGCGCCTACGCGCTGGCTCTTCTTAGTCTGTTTTGGGCTCTGCCCTGGGGACTGGGGCCCTTGCTGCAGACTGTTGCCTTGGCGCTGCTGGCCGTCCATATGCTGGAGGCCATCGCGGCTTTCAAGTACATCAAAACCCACCCGGGGTCCTTGCTGCATAGCCTGCTGCTCACACTCTTGTTCGGTCTGCTGCACTGGCTGCCGCTGGCCCGTGCAGCCCGGGCGGCAAATGAGTCGTCCCGCTCTGTGGCCCAAGAGAATGCCGGCCGGGGCTGAGGGCCAGGGCATTCCAATATGGCAGAACAAACGCCCCGCCCTGGCCGCTTCAAACGCCTTGCCATAGCCAGCCTGCTCTACCTGGGGGCGGTGGCCCTGGGCGCAGGCTCGGCCTGGTGGGTGCTGCGCAAGGCCAGTTGGGCCGGCAACTCGGTCAGGGTTGGCCCCTGGACAGGCAGCACGCTGGCCGGCAGCACCGATGCCGACATGTACACCCGGGCCCGCCTGGCCCTGGAGGGCCTGCTGGCACTGGGCCGGGACGAAACCATGTACTACATGGCCCGCCACGACGACGCCGGCCAGCTGCTGCGCTCGGCCTGCAGCTACCGGGTCGAGGGCCTGCCGCCACCAGCCCGTTGGTGGAGCATCACCGCCTATGCCGACGACTTGTTTTTGTTTGACGCGCCCAACCGCCAGTACAGCCTGAACGGCAGCACCGCCCGGCTGGACGCCAGCGGTCGCTTTGCGCTGGTCACCGGGCACAAGGCAATGGATGGTTGGCACTGGCTGCCCACGCCGGGACAGCGCGGCTTGGTGCTGACGCTGCGCCTGTACAACCCCGGGTCCGACTTACAGGCCGCACCAGCCCGGCTGCAGCCGCCCTCCATCAAAGCCATCGGAGCCTGCCCATGAGATGCTGGACCACACGGCAGCGCCTCTGGTTTTACCGCGGCCTTACGCTGCTGGCTACCGCCATCCTTGTGCATCTGCTGGTGGTGTGGGCCACGCCGCGCCTGATCATGAACCGCGTGATGAACGGGCCCACCGCACAAGCCATGAACATCCGCAACCAGGCGGCATTCCTGCCCGAGATGGACGCTTCAGTCCGCCGGGTGGTGATGCCAAGCCCCGACCTGCTGTACTCAGCGTGCGTCTTTGATGTGTCAGCCGGCCCGGTGCGGGTGCGGGCCAACCCGGGGCTGCTCAGCTACTGGTCGATCGCCCTGTACGCCGCCAACAGCGACAACTTCTTTGTGCTCAATGACCGGCAGGCTGGCGCAGCACCGGTGGATCTGTGGCTGGTGTCCGAAGGCCCCAACCCACGGGACCCGGCGGTGCCGCCCGGCGCCCGCGTGGTGGTCAGCCCCAGCACCCAGGGTCTCCTGCTGTTGCGGGTGCTGAGCGCCGACTACCAGGCCGAAAAAGCTGTGCTGGAGCCCGCGCGGCGTACGCTGCAATGCAGCCAGGCCGGGGCCTGAGATGTTTTTCACCCGCCGCCGGTAACATCCCATCGCCCATGCCATCAAGCGCTGAGCTGTGACCTCATCCGCAACTCGATCGGGGATCGATGTCGGTTTGATCTGCAACCTGTCCGAGCCATCCATTGAAAACCAAAACCATGTCCACCACCATCATCACCATCCTTCTGCTTGGCGGCCTGTTCGTCTGGCTCGGCCTGCCCATGCTGTTGCGCACGCTGGGCCTTCACCCGCATTACAGCGGCCCGGTGTATTCGCTGCCGGGCAGGCGGGCGCTGGTGATCACCACCAGCCAGGCCACCTTGGGCGAGGGCGGCAAGGCGACCGGGGTGTTTGGGTCTGAGCTGACCGCACCCTACTACGCCTTTTTGGACGCGGGTATGCAGGTCGATATTGCCAGCATCAAGGGTGGCGCAGTACCGATTGAGCCTGACTCTTTTTTGTGGCTGCTGGCCGCACCGTCTGACAAGCGTTACCTCAAAGACCCGCAAGTCCGCGCCAAGGTGCAGGCCTCGCTGCCGATTGACACGCTAGACCTGGGCCAGTACGACATTGTTTTTTTAGCTGGTGGCTGGGGTGCCGCCTATGACCTCGGCACCTCGGCCCGGCTGGGGGAGCAAATCACCCGGGCCTGGGCGGCCGGAAGGGTGATTGGTGGAGTCTGCCATGGCCCGCTGGGGCTGCTGCTGGCCAAAGATGTCACTGGCGCGCCACTGGTGCAGGGCAAGCGCCTGACGGCGGTCACCGACAGGCAGGTCAAACAATTGGGTGTCACCCGGACGCCGCAGCACCCGGAGCGGGAATTGCGCGCCGCTGGCGCCCTGTTTGAAAGCCGCAGCGCCCTGCTCGATCCGTTTGCCAACCACACAACGGTCGATGGTCGGCTGGTCACCGGCCAAAACCAAAACGCCGGTGTCGAAACCGCACAAACCATGCTGCGCGTGGCAGGCGGCGTGCCTCGTCTCTGAGCCAGTTAAGAGGGGCATGGAACACCAAGATGTACTGATCATCGGTGCCGGCCTTTCTGGCATCGGCGCGGCGGTGCAGTTGCAACGCGATTGCCCGGGCAGCAGCTTCTGCGTTCTGGAGAGTCGCGAGAGCCTGGGCGGCACCTGGGACCTGTTTCGATACCCCGGCGTGCGCAGTGACTCTGACATGCACACCCTGGGCTACGGTTTTCGGCCCTGGCTTGGCGCCCGGGCCATCGCCGACGGGGCGTCTATTCTGGATTACCTGCGCGCCACAGCGGCCGAGCATGCCCTGGAGCCGCTAATTCGCTACCAGCACCGGGCCAGCGCTGCGGCCTGGTCGTCCACGCGGTCGCGCTGGGTGGTTTCGGTGCAAGTGGGGCCCGCGCGGGAACTGCAACAAATCAGTTGTCGGTTTTTACAAATCTGCACCGGCTACTTCAACTACGAACATGGCCATACACCCAGCTTCGCCGGCATGGGCAGCTTCGGCGGTCGCATCATTCACCCACAACATTGGCCAGCTGAACTTGATTTGAGCGGCCAACACGTGGTGGTGATCGGCAGCGGCGCCACCGCAGCCACGCTGGTGCCGGCCCTGGCACGCACTGCGGCACAGGTCACCATGCTGCAGCGCTCGCCGACCTACATGATGGCCCGCCCTGCGCAGGACGCTCTGGCCCAAGGGCTGCGCCCCTACTTGGGTGCCAAGCTGGCCAGCCGCCTGACACGCTGGAAAAACCTGTTGCTTGGCCAATTGTTCTTCCAGTTTGCGCGGCGATTCCCTGAAAAAACCGCCGAAAAAATCATGGCCCAGGTCCAAGAGGCCTTAGGGCCGGACTACGACTTGCGTCATTTCAGACCCCGCTACAAACCCTGGGACCAACGCCTGTGCCTGCTGCCCGATGGCGACCTGTTTGAGGCCATCCGGCAGGGCCGTGTCACCGTGCTCACTGATGAAATCGAGCGCTTCACGGCCAGCGGCCTGCTGCTGAAATCAGGCCAGAGCCTGGCTGCTGACGCGGTGGTTACCGCCACTGGGCTTGACCTGCTCGCCTTGGGCGGCCTGGCGCTGTCAGTCGACGGCCGGGCCATCGCCCTCAAAGACACCCTGAGCTACAAAGGCATGATGCTGTCGGGTCTGCCCAACCTGGCCTTTGTTTTTGGCTACACCAACGCCTCCTGGACCCTCAAAGCAGACCTGACCAGCGGCTTCGTCTGCCGTTTGATCAAACGCCTGGACCAGGGCTACAGCCATTGCACTCCGGTGCTGAGCGATTCCAACATCAGGCCCGAGCGCTGGGTGGACTTTTCATCCGGCTACATACAGCGCTCGCTAGACCGCTTCCCAGCCCAGGGCAGCAGGGCCCCCTGGCGCCTGCGGCAAAACTACTTTCTCGACCTGCTGGCCCTGCGCTTGGGCCGGCTGGCGGATGGCACGCTGCAATGGCACCGGTCCGCAGGCCCTGGTTCACCGGACGCCGCTGGGGCTGACAAACAAGCCGGCCATTCCCGCCACAGCCCTCGTCATTCCCGCGAAAGCGGGCGTCCAGGACGCTGGCGGGCAGCCGTGATCGCGGCGGCGCTGGGGGTGGCGCTTGGCGCCTGGTGGCTGCTGGGCCAGCCCGGCCTACTCGAACCAGCGAAGCCCGCAGAGCGCACCGCCTGCCCCTTGCCACCCAGCGGCGGTCCGCAGCCCGGCATGGTCTGGGTGCCGGGCGGCAGTTTTGCTTTTGGCGATACGGTCTACCCCGAAGAAAGCCCGGTGCGCCCGGCTACTGTGCAGGGGTTTTGGATGGACCGCACCGAGGTGACCAATGGCGAATTCGCCCGCTTTGTGCAGGCCACCGGCTATGTCACCACCGCCGAGCGCCCGGTGGACACCACATTGCACCCCGGGCTGCCGCCCAACATGCAGCAGCCCGGCGCGGTGGTGTTCATCAACCCGACCGAGCTGCGCCAGGGTGGCGACCCACGCCAATGGTGGCAGTACCTGCCCGGCGCCAACTGGCGCCACCCAGCCGGGCCCGGCAGCTCCATCGACGGGCGCGAGTCCTACCCGGTGGTTGCTGTCACCCTGGCTGACGCTCAGGCCTATGCCCGCTGGGCCGGGCGCAGTCTGCCCACCGAGCGCGAATGGGAATGGGCAGCCCGGGCTGCTCAGCCAGCTGGGCTGGCCGTGGCCGCCACGGGCCAGCCTAGCCCAGCGGAGTCTGCGGCACAGCCCACGCAGGCCAACACCTGGCAGGGATTTTTTCCGTTAAACAACCAGGCCAGCGACGGCTTTAGCGGGCTGGCGCCGGTGGGCTGCTTTGCCGCCAACCGGTTCGGCCTGCATGACATGATTGGCAATGTGTGGGAGCTCACAGCCGACGTCTACAGCGAAGACCACAGCGGCCCCGACACCCTGCCGCCCGACCAGCCAACCATCGCCGCCCGGCCGGTTGCGGCCGGCCCCGAGGGACCCCGCCATGTGATCAAGGGTGGCTCTTACCTGTGCGCACCCAACTATTGCATGCGCTACCGGCCCGGTGCGCGCCAGGCGCAAGAGGATGACTTAGCCAGCAGCCACCTGGGCTTTCGCACGGTGCTGCGTCACCCCGGGCCCTGATCAGCGGCCCCGGCGAACCCAGCACGGGGCAGTCCTGATAATCAAGCCATGCGCGCCACCGCCACACCTCCCGACTCGAGCAAGGCCAGGCTCAATCCCGACCCCGACGCCAGCCCCCGACCAGAATCACTGCGCGCCCTGTTTTGGTCGTTTACCTGGCTGGCCCTGCAGGGCTTTGGCGGCGTGCTGGCCATCGTCCAGCGCGAACTGGTAGAGCGCCGGCGCTGGCTCACGCGGGAGCAGTTTGTGGAAGACTGGGCCGTGGCGCAGGTGCTGCCCGGCCCCAATGTGGTTAATTTGTCGCTGATGCTGGGCGACCGTTTTTTTAGGTTGCGTGGGGCGTTTGTGGCGATGGCCGGCATGCTGAGCTTGCCGCTGCTGTTGGTGCTGCTGCTGGCCACCATGTATGCCGGCGTGCA
>SHXM01000188.1 GCA_009693325.1 Rhodoferax sp. | reverse complement strand
GTCTCACGCGAGACCCGCACCATGCCGTTGCCAACAGGCAGGGCGCTTACGTTGCGGCAGACACATTGCGCCTGGGGTTGGCGGCATGCCGGGCACATGCGACCAGCTTCGGTGGAGTACACCAAAGCGCCAGATCTGGGGCGTGAGGCCATAGCCTGTGTAAAACTAGCACTGCAGGGCTCAGGGCAGCAGCCCGAGCGCGTGCATGTAATCGGGCTGTACCATCAGATCGTCCCAGGCCAGCGCCGGACCGCGCGGCAGCAGGGCCAGGCGGCGCTCTTCGCTGCCCTCCCAGGGCTGCCACTGCTCTTTGAGCTGGGCCTCGGTCAGACCGCTGATCAGGGCATCCAACACCGGACCGCCGTCCGACGACTGATTGCACAGCAGCACCAGGTCACAGCCGGCATTGAGCGCGGCCACGGCCGCCTGGGCGTGGCTGACGGGTTCGCCATCAAGCACCCGGGCGCCGGCCATCGACAAATCGTCGCTGAACACCGCGCCACCAAAGCCAAGCTGACCTCGCAGGATGTCGCCCAGCCAGCGCTGCGAAAACCCGGCCGGCCGAGCGTCGACCTTGGGGTAGACCACATGCGCCGGCATGACCGACGACAGGGTGGTGTTAAGCCAGCCGTAGGGGGCAGCGTCCTCAGCCAAAATAGCCTTGAGGCTGCGCCGGTCCACCGGCAGGTCGGTGTGCGAGTCGGCCCGCACAAAGCCGTGGCCAGGAAAATGTTTGCCGCAGTTGGCCATGCCGCTTTGCAGCAGGCCATGCATCAGGCTTTTGGCCAGCAGGCTGACCACGCGCGGGTCGCGGCCAAAGGCGCGGTCGCCGATCACGCTGCTGGCGCCAAAGTCGAGATCCAGCACCGGCGTAAAACTCAAATCAACTCCGCAGGCCCGCAGTTCGGCGCCCAACACGTAACCGCAGGCGGTGGTGGCGTTGGTGGCGCGCAGTGCGCCGCTGCCCTGCCCGCCCTGGCCGTCCTGCAGCCACATCTCGCCCAGGGCCCGCATTGGGGGCAGGTGGGTGAAGCCGTCGGTCTTGAAACGCTGTACCCGGCCGCCCTCATGGTCGACACAGATCAGCAAGTCGGCGCGCAACTGTTTGATGCTGCGGCACAGTGCGCGCAACTGCGCCCGGTCCTGCCAGTTGCGCGCAAACAGGACCAGGCCGCCCACCAGCGGGTGCTGCAGGCGCTGCCGGTCGAGCTTGCTCAAGCTGGTGCCCTCAATGTCAATGATCAGGGGGGCATGTTGGGTCATGTAGCTGTCCTACTTTATTTGATTATTTTTTATAGCGATAGCACTATATTTGGCGGGGCTTAGAGGCCAATTCGACCATTTTTTCTACCACTACGAAGCTTGCGGCATAGTCGGTCTCGTCGGTCACGGTCACATGCGCCTGCAGGCCCTGGCCCTCAAACCAGACTTTGAGGCCACCATGCAGAACGATCACCGGCTGGCCGCTGGGCAGCTTGCCGATCTCGCACAGGCGCCAAGTCATGGGCAGGCGCATGCCCAGTCCAATTGCCTTGCTGAAGGCCTCTTTGGCGCTGAAGCGGGTGGCGAGGTAGCGCAGACCTTGTTCAGGCCAGCGGGCACTGCGGCTTTTCCAGGTGGCCAACTCGGCATCGCTGAGGATTTTTTGTGCAAAGCGGTCACCGTGGCGCGCCAAGCTGGCTCGGATGCGGCGCACATCGCAGATGTCGGTTCCGATGCCGTAAATCATCTGCCTTGCGACTCAGCCGGCTCAGGCCGTCGTATGGGCGTCGGAGATGCACCGCAGGTAATTCTGGACAGCAGCGCTGTAGCCCAGCTCGAGCGCATCGGCGATCAAGGCATGGCCAATCGACACCTCTTGCACCCCCGGCACCTCGCCCAAAAAAGCGGTGAGGTTGTCGCAGTTGAGGTCGTGCCCAGCGTTGATGCCTAGCCCGGCAGCCCGTGCCGCGCGAGCGGCGTCGGCAAAGCGCTGCAGCTGCGCGGCCTGCGCCGACGTGCCCCAGGCGGCGGCATAGGGCTCGGTGTAGAGCTCAACCCGGTCAGCACCAACCGCGCGGGCGGCGGCCATGGCCGAGGCATCGGCGTCCATGAACAGGCTGAC
Organism: Rhodoferax sp.; assembly: GCA_009693325.1. Classification (GTDB taxonomy): domain Bacteria; phylum Pseudomonadota; class Gammaproteobacteria; order Burkholderiales; family Burkholderiaceae_C; genus Rhodoferax. The sequence goes on along the minus strand of SHXM01000188.1, from coordinate 3,043 downwards.
CCGAACGCCCAGCGCATGGGCCTGCGCAATCAGCGGACGCAACCGCTCGGCATCGGCCGGGAAATTCCAGCCGTGGTCGCTGGTGAACTGGCCCTGGGCATCAGGCACAAAGGTCACCTGGTGCACCGGTAGCCTACGGGCGCAGACGTCGGCCACCACCTCCATCAGGTTGTGAAAGGGGTTGCCCTCGATGTTGTACTCGCGCCCGGGCCATTGCTGCAGCAGGGCCGCCAACTCCGGCACATCACTGGCGCGGATGTGGCGCTCATCGGGCCGCGGGTGCACCGTGATGCCGTGGGCGCCGGCCTGCAAGCACAGGGTGGCGGCGCGGGTCACGCTGGGAATGCCGAGGTGGCGGGTGTTGCGCAGGGTAGCAACCTTGTTGACGTTGACAGACAGGGCAGTGGTGTTCATAGGGATTGCAGATCAATCATCATTTGCCGGGTGCGCAGGGTACCCACCCCGCAATGGTAATTCAGCAGGGCACGCAGTTGTGGCTTGAGCTCGGGCATCACCGCCGCACAGGCGCCCAGCGTGGCGGTGAATGGCGCGCTGCCGGCCAGCGCAGCTTGCAAACCGGCCCACTGCGCGCCGCTCAGGCTGGCCGGGTCTGACGCAGCAGTTTGTCGCAAACCGCCTTCGGGCACCAGGCTGTAGCGGGCATCGGGCTCCAGTGCGCCCAGGGTCAAGGTCTGGGCGTCGAGCAGAGGCAGCAGACCGATTTCACGCAGCAGCAGCAGCTCGAAAGTCCGTAGTGCCGACTGCAGCAACTCGCCATGGCCGCTGGCCATGACTTCGGTGACAAGGGCGTAAATATCAAACAGGGCCGGATGCGGATCATCACGCGCCAGAAGTTTGAGCAGCAGCTCGTTGAGGTAGTAGCCAGACAGCAGCGCTCCCCCTGTGGGCATCACATGCCCGCCCACCCATTCGGCGCCCTTGAGTGTGCGGATTTCAGCATCGCCTCCAAAGCTCAAGCGCAGGGGTTGCAGGGGCAGCAGCACAGGCCGAAAACCAGAACTCGGCCGCTTAGCACCCTTGGCCACCAAGGCCATCCGACCATGGTGGCGAGTGAAAACTTCCAAAATCAAGCTCGACTCGCTCCAGTCGTAGCGGTGCAAAACATAAGCCGGCTCCTCGGAAATACGCTGCGCAGCCATGCCCAGCCATCAATCAGAAAAGCTGTGCATCAACACAGCACGCGCAGCGGCAAGCGCGGGGGCAACACCCCCGCCGCCGGGCCGCCCCAAGGCGGGGTTCGCCCCCCCGGGGGGCAGCGAAGGACACGCAGTGCCGAGCGTGGGGGCAACACCCCCGCCGCTACTCGTAGCCAAAGCTACGCACCCGCGCTTCGTCATCGGCCCAGCCAGAGCGCACCTTGACCCACAGCTCGATGAACACCTTGGCATCCAGCAGCTTCTCCAGCTCGACCCGGGTTTCGGTGCCGATGCGCTTGATGCGCTCGCCCTTGTCGCCAATCACCATGGCTTTGTGGGTATCACGCTCGACCACAATGGTGGCGGCAATCCGGACCAGGCGCTTTTGCTTACCGCGGCCGGCTTCTTCGCCAAATTGATCGATCACCACTGTGGAGGTGTAGGGCAGTTCATCACCGGTCAAACGAAACAGTTTCTCACGCACGGTTTCGCTGGCAAGAAACTTCTCGCTGCGGTCGGTCAATTCGTCTTCAGCGTACCACCAGGCTTGCTCCGGTAAAAACCGCTCGCACAGCAGCAGCAGGCGATCGATGTCTTTGCTGTTTTTGGCCGACATCGGCACAAACTCAGTGAAGGCATGGCGCTGCTGCATCTCTTGCAACCACGGCGCGATGTCTCCGCGGCGATGAATTTGATCAAATTTGTTGGCCACCAGAAGTGTCGGGATGTTCTGGCTGAGTAGGCCCAGCACCCGCGCATCTGCCTGATTGAACTGGCCGGCCTCCACCACAAACAAAATCAGGTCCACATCTGCGACGGCGCCCAACACGGTTTTGTTGAGCGAGCGGTTGAGGGCATTGTTGTGCCGGGTCTGAAAACCCGGTGTGTCGACAAAGACAAACTGTGTCGCGCCCTGGGTTCGCATGCCGGTGATCCGGTGCCGAGTGGTTTGTGCCTTGCGCGAGGTGATGCTGATTTTTTGTCCAACCAGAGCGTTGAGCAGGGTCGACTTGCCAACATTGGGTTTGCCCACAATGGCAATCAAGCCGCAGCGCTGGCCAATCGCACCCTCGCCAGCGCCAGGCGCAGGGCGCAGGCCCTTGAGCATGCTGGTCAGTGCGATCTGGGGGTCTTGCGAGTCCTCAGCGTCCTTCGGACTGTGTGGTTGCGCGACTGTTTTTTGGACACTCATGCACTGCCCCGCACCTTGAGGGTTTGCAGCATGGCCGCCGCGGCGGCCTGTTCGCCAGCCCGTCGGGAGCCACCAATGCCACGTTCGGCCAAGCCCAACTCGGTGATTTCACATTCAACATCAAAGGTTTGCTTGTGGGCCATACCCAGCGTGCCGACCACCCGGTACAGGGGCAGCCTCATTTTGCGCCCCTGCAGCCACTCCTGCAGTTCGGTCTTGCCATCTTTCCCGATTGCATCCATCTGCGGGTTGATCTCAACTGCCTTGAAAAGTCGGTGCACCAGCGCCTGCGCGACGGCAAATCCGCCGTCCACGTGCACCGCGCCAATCACGGCTTCCAGAGCATCGGCCAGTATGGAGGGGCGCTTTTGGCCACCGGAGCGGATTTCGCCCTCGCCCACGTTGATCAGGTCTGCCAGCCCCATTTCAAGGGCCAGTTGGTGCAAGGTGTCCTGCTTGACCAGATTGGCCCGCACCCGCGACAAATCGCCTTCAGGCAGTGACTCCAGCCGCTCAAACAGCAAATCAGAGACCGCCAGGTTGAGGACGGAATCACCGAGAAACTCCAGACGCTCGTTGTGATCGGCAGAAAAACTGCGATGCGTCAGGGCCCGCTTGAGCAGTTCAGGCCGGCTGAAGGTGTGCTGCAACCGGCTCTGCAGTGTCAGCAGGCGCTCAGTCATTTGGAGCTAAC
>SHXM01000021.1 GCA_009693325.1 Rhodoferax sp. | reverse complement strand
GTCCGCGTGAGCTGCGCGGCAAAACGGTGACTGTGCTGGCCTATACCGACACCACCTACTACGCGCTGTTGGGCATGATGGCCAAAGTTGGCCTGACCAAGAATGACGTCAACATCCAGGCCGCTGGCCCGGCCGGCGTCTGGCAGCAGTTTGCCAGCAAGAAGGCCAGTGCCATGGCCGGCGTGCCCGAGTGGACGGTCAGCGCCATGGACGCCGGCGCGCAGGTCAACATCCAGCCGGCAGACACCTATTTCAAGAGCATGGCGCAGGCCATTCTGGCATCGGACGACACCATCCAGAAGAACCCGCAACTGATCCAGAAGCTGGTGCGCGCCACACTCAAGGGCATGAAAGACATCATGGCCGACCCCAAAGCCGCCACCCTGGCCTATGTCAACCATGTGCCTATGCACAAAGGCAAAGAGGCCTCGATACAGAAGGCTTTCGAGATGTACAACGAGTACGTCTATGAAAACCAGAAGGTGCCCGGTCTGATGGACGAGGCCCGCCTGAACGAGCTGCAAAAGTTTTATGTGGCCAATGGCATCGTGCCCAAAGAAGCCGCGCTCGGGGATTTGTTCACCAACCAGTTCGTGCTGGGCAAGTGAGCCGCCCCGAGCTGACAACGCCATGAGCCCGCAGAACGAAGGCCTTGTCACCACCGGCTGGAGCCTGGCCGTGTTGGCGCTGTTCCTGCTGGCCTGGCAATTTATGCCCGGACTGATCGGAGTGCCTGAGTTCGTCCTTCCGCCGCCCACACGGGTTGGCGCTGAGGCGGTGCGCATCTGGCAGACCGAACGTCTGCTATGGCACGCTGGCATCACGGCGCTGGAGGTGGTGATTGGCTTTGTCCTGGGCGCTTTGCTGGGCGCCATCATTGGCTATGCGCTGGGCCTGTGGCCGCGGGTCGAGGCGGTACTGTCGCCCTACCTGCTGGCCCTTCAAATCGCCCCCAAGGTGGCCTTTGCCCCGCTGTTTGTGATGTGGCTGGGCTACACCGTGTATCCGAAGGTACTCGTGGCGGTGCTGATCGTATTTTTTCCGGTGCTCATCAATGTCTTGTCGGCGATGCGTTTGGTTGACATCGACATGGTCAATCTGGCGCGCTCGTTCTCAGCCACTCGCTGGCAGGTGTTCCGCAACATTGAATACCCCACCACCTTGCCGGCCCTGTTCTCTGGCCTGCGCATTGCCAGCACTCTGGCGGTGATCGGTGTGGTGGTCGGCGAGCTGGTCGGCGGCAACATGGGCCTGGGTTATATGCTGGTGTTTTTTGAGGGGCAGGGCAACACCGCCGCCGTGTTTGTGATCATCGGCGCGCTGACCGTGATTGGCATCGCGGCCTATTACGCCGTGGTGCTGGCTGAACGCCGCATCTTGCATTATCTGCCCGGTCCCGACAGCCGTTCGGCTTGAGCCCGATGCAAGCGGTCCTTGACCCTGAGATCCATCTGGCGGGCCGGCGCGTGCTGCTCACCGGCGGTGCGCGCGGCCTGGGCGAAGCCTTTGCCAGGGCCCTGTTGGCAGCCGGCGCCCGCGTGGTCATCAGCGACCTGCTGCACGACCGTGGCGCCGCGCTGGCCGCCGAGCTTGGTCCCGATCTGCACTACCTGCCCATGGATCTGTCCGACCCCGTGGCCATCAGCGCCGGGGTGGATGCTGCAGCTCATTGGTTGGGCGGCCTCGATGGCTTGGTCAACAACGGCGCCATCACCAACAGCGGCGGCAAAGACATGGCCGACCTCAGCGTGGCCACCTGGGACCAGGTGATGGCGGTCAACGTGCGCGGCACTTGGCTGGCCACCGTGGCCGCGCAGCCGTACCTGGCCGCCAGCGGCAGCGGCCGTGTGGTCAACATCGCCTCTGACACCGCGCTGTGGGGCGCCCCACGCCTGATGGCTTATGTGGCGAGCAAGGGCGCGGTGATGGCCATGACCCGCAGCATGGCGCGCGAGCTCGGGTCCCAGGGCATCACCGTGAATGCTGTGGCCCCGGGCCTGACCCTGGGCGAATCCACCGAGTACGTGCCGCAGGCCCGCCATGAGCATTACCGCAATGGCCGTGCCATCGAACGCGCGCAGCAGGCCGATGACATCACCCCTGCCGTGCTGTTTTTGCTCTCAAAAGGCAGTGGCTACATCACCGGCCAGGTGCTGCCGGTGAATGGCGGCTTTGTCATGCCCTGAACCCCGAAACCGGAGCCCCGACCCATGAACCTCAGCACTCCCGCCGCCAACCAGCCTGTCTTCAATGAGCGCGGCCTGATGGATGCCACTATCCCTTCGGAAGCCGATATTCAGCGCAGCATGCTGCAGCCGGCCGGGCAGGACTTTGCCGCTTGGCTGGAGAGCCGGGTCGCCCGCTTTGCATCCCGCCGCTACGACTGGGATGCGCTTAAGTTCCAAGCCGACTTTGACCCGCGCTACCGCCGCGCCCAGATGCGCTATGTGGGCACGGGCGGCACCGGCGTGGCCAGCGACAGCAACACCGTTCCCTCGGCCCACTTCACCTTCTCCACCATGGTGATTCCGGCTGGCCACATTGGCCCCTCGCACATCCACTACGACGTGGAAGAGGTGTTTTTTGTGATGCGCGGGCGCATGAAGATCGTCTGCGAAAAAGACGGCCAGCGCTGGGAGTCCTTGCTCAATGAGCGTGACCTGATCTCGGTACCGCCCGGCGTCTACCGCGAGGAAATCAATATAGGTGATGAAGACGCGCTGATGTGCGTGATGCTGGGCACGCCCAAGCCCATCACCCCCACTTACCCGCCCGGTAGCGACCTGGCCCGCATCAAGCGCGAACTGGGGCGCTGAAGCCGCAAGGTCAAGCTCGTGATGCCCAACAACGTCATTCCCGCGAACGCGGGAATCCAGGCTGTCATGGATCCCCGGGCGTGGCCGGGGATAACGGGTGGGTTGCCACCCGCTGTCCAGCGTATCGACACGCCGCTGGGCGCCATCGGCTACCGGCAGGCTGGTTCATTGGCTTCCACGCGCCTGGTGCTGTTGCACGGCATCGGCTCTGGCTCGGCCAGTTGGGCCGCGCAACTGGCGGCGGTCAAGCCGCACCAACCGGGCCTGCTCGCCTGGGATGCGCCGGGCTATGGCGACAGCGGCGGCCTGAGCCTGCTCGACGCGGCCTGGCCCACGGCCACGCACTATGCCGAACGGCTCTGGGCCTGGCTGGATGCGCTCGGGCTGACACAGCCGCTGACGCTGGTCGGCCATTCCTTGGGCGCGCTGGTGGCGGCGCGTGCCGCCCTGTTGCAGCCGCAGCGGGTGGCCGCCCTGATGCTGCTGGCACCGGCCCAGGGCCATGCCCGTCTGGAGCCGGCGCAGCGCGAACGGCTACTGGCTGATCGTCTGGCCGCCCTGGCCAATCTCGGCCCTGCCGGTATGGCTCAGCAGCGCGGCGCGGCCATGCTCACGCCCGATGCACCTGCCGAATTACTAACCGCCGTACAAACCGTGATGGCACAGATCCAGCCACGGGGCTACGCCTACGCGGCCCGCATGTTGGCCGGTGGTGACTTGCTGACTGACCTGGCACAAGGGCACTGTCCGGTGCAAGTGGCCAGCGGCCATGCCGACCGCATTACGCCCCCGGCGGGCTGTCAACAGGTGGCTGCCGCTGCTGGCGTGGCCTGGACCGATCTGGGCCCGGTCGGCCATGCCTGCCCCTTGCAGGCCAGCGCCGCCGTCAATGCCATGCTGGGTCTGCCGGACGAGGGGGTCACATGAGCAGCGCCGGGCCGTCCCAAGCTGCGAAGGCCCCCTCGGGGGGCAGCGACGTACACGCAGTGACGAGCGTGGGGGTCATATGACCAGTGCTTCAGATGGTCGCTACACCGTCCCGGCCTTGCTGCGCGGCTTGGAACTGCTGGGCTGCTTCAGTCGGCAAACGCCCACACTGAGCGGTGCCGACCTGGCCCGCCAGCTTGGTGTGCCGCGGGCCTCGGTGTTTCGCATGCTGCATACCCTGGAGCAGACTGGCTTTGTCGAGCGTGTGGGTGACAGCAGCAACTACCGGCTGGGCCTGGGCGTGCTGCGCCTGGGTTTTGAATACCTGGCGTCCATGGAACTCACCGAGCACGGCCGTCCGGTGATCGAGGCGCTGCGTGACCAGTCGGGCTACTCGGCGCATCTGGTGGTGCGCGACGGGCGCGAGGTGGTGTTTGTGGCCAAGGCGCCCGGGCGCAGCGCCATGTTTCAGTCGATCCAGGTGGGCGCCCGGCTGCCGGCCCATGCCACGGTGCTGGGTCGCCTGCTGCTGGCCGGCCTGAGCCTGGCCGACCTGAACGCCCTGTACCCGGACGCGGTCTTGCCGGTCTATACCGCCCGCACGCCTGGCGGCGTGGCCGCGCTCAAGGTACTGATCGACGCTGACCGCAACGCCGGTTATGGCATCAGCCAGGGTGGTTTCGAGACCGGCATCTCGACGCTGGCCGCGCCGGTGTTCAACGACCAGGCCGAGGTGGTGGCTGCCGTCAGCATCACGGTACCGGCGCAACAACTCAGCGACGCCCAAGTGGCGCAGCTGCTGCCGCTGGTACGCGCCGCCGCCGCCCAGCTGACCCAACGCCTCAGCCACCTGCCCACGCCTGGCAGGCAGCCCACTTTTACCGAACCTCTGACCGCATGATTTCTTCTGATTCCGCCAGCCCCAACCCCATGGTCACCGTGGGCGAACTGATCGCCCGCTTTCTGGAACAGTGCGGGGTGCGCACTGCCTTTGGCGTGATCTCCATTCACAACATGCCGGTGCTCGATGCCCTGCACCGGCGTGGTCGCATTCACTTCGTGCCGGCGCGGGGCGAGGCCGGCGCCTGCAACATGGCCGATGCTGCCGCACGCGTCAGCGGCACGCTGGGCGTGTGCGTCACCAGCACCGGCACCGGCGCCGGCAACGCTGCCGGGGCGCTGGTCGAGGCGCTCACCGCCGGCACCCCGCTGCTGCACTTGACCGGGCAGATCGAATCCGACTTTATCGACCGCGACCTGGGCTTCATCCACGAGGCGCCGGCCCAGCTGGCCATGCTGCAGGCGGTGGGCAAGGCCGCTTTTCGCATCCGCAACGCTGAGACCGCGCTGGCCACTTTGCGTGAGGCGGTACGCCTGGCCTTCACGCCGCCCTGCGGCCCGGTCAGCATCGAAATCCCGATTGACGTACAAGCACGCCTGCTGCCACTGCCGGCTGACCTGGCCCCGCTGTGGACCGCGCCGCTGCAACCGGCCACGGCCGAGGTGGATGCCCTGGCCGCCCGCCTAATGAACAAGCGCCGTCCGCTGCTGTGGCTGGGCGGCGGGGCGCGCGGCGCCGGCGCTGCGGTGGCGCGCTTTGTCGCCATGGGCTGGGGTGTGGTGACTTCGGTGCAGGGCCGGGGCATCCTGAGTGAAGACCACCCGGCCAGCCTGGGCGCCTATAACCTGCACAAACCGGCCGAGGCCCTGTACCAAAGCTGCGACGCCATGTTGGTGGTCGGCTCGCGCCTGCGCAGCAACGAGACCCTGCGCTACCAGCTCAAGTTGCCGGCCGCCCTGTACCGTATCGACGCCAACGCGCTGGCGCACAACCGGGGCTACCACAGCGACTACTTTGTGCAGGGCGACGCCCTGGCCACCCTGCACGCTCTGGCTGACCGGTTGGAAGGCCGCACGGCCGTGGACCCGGCGCTGCTGCCCGATGTGCAGCGCGCGCGGCAGCAGGTGGTTGCCCATGTCAATGGCACGCTCGGGCCCTATCAGGCACTACAGGACGGGCTGGCGGCGCAGGCCGCACAGGCCGATGACGGGCTGTGGTGGGTGCGTGACATCACGCTGTCCAACAGCATGTGGGGCAACCGCGCGCCGCAGTTAGACCACCCACGCGCCGGTGTGCACGCCTTGGGTGGCGGCATCGGCCAGGGCCTGGCCATGGCCATCGGTGCCTCGGTGGCCGACCGGCTGCACGGCCTGGGTCGCAAGACGGTGGCGCTGGTGGGCGACGGCGGCTTCATGCTCAATGTCGGCGAGCTGGCCTGCGCCGCGCAGGAGCGCGCCGCGCTGGTGGTGCTGCTGATGAACGATTGCGGCTACGGCGTCATCAAGAACATCCAGGACGACTTGTACGGCAGCCGCCACTGCTATGTGGACCTGCACACCCCCGACTTTGCCCAGCTGTGCTCCAGCCTGCAGGTGGCGCACCTGCGGCTGGCCGGGCCTGAGCACTGTGCCGAGGTACTCGCCCAGGCCTGGGCGTTGGACGGCCCGGTGGTGGTGGAAGTGGACATGCGCGCCTGGGGCCCGTTTGCCGTCAAATTTGCCGGCCCTATTGTGCGCAAGGACTGAACATGCAAGACGTGGTGCTGATTGGGTTTGGAGCCATCGGCCAGGCCATTCTGCAAAATCTGCAGCGTCTGCCGGGACCGCCGCGGCTGCGCGTCAGCCACGTGGTGGTGCGGGCTGAGCGGGTGGCGCAGGTTCAGGCGCAGCTGGATGCGGCGCTTGGACCGTCTGGCAGCGCTGCCGGCGGCGCGACCCAAGCGGTCGCTGCAGTGCCGATTGAAGCGCAGCTGGTGCTGGAATGCGCTGGCCATGGCGCGCTGTCTGAGCACGTGCTGCCGACGCTGGCGCGTGGCACCGAGTGCGCCTTGCTGTCGGTCGGCGCGCTGGCGGAGGCTGGGCTGGCCGAGCGCTTGGCGCAGGCGGCCGGGCAGGGCGGCACCCAGCTGCACCTATTGCCGGGCGCCATCGGTGGCATCGACGCGCTGGCCGCGGCGGCCCGCGCTGGCTTGGACGAGGTGCGCTATACCGGGCGAAAGCCGCCACGCGGCTGGCAGGGCACGCCGGCCGAGGCCGTGGTCGACCTGGCCGGGCTGCGCGAGCCGGCGGTCATTTTTGAGGGTACGGCGCGCGAAGCGGCCCGCCTGTACCCGCGCAACGCCAATGTGGCGGCCACCGTGTCGCTGGCCGGGCTGGGGCTGGACGCCACACAGGTGCGGCTGATAGCTGACCCCGGGGTGAGCGACAACATCCACGAGCTGAGCGCACGCGGCGCCTTTGGCGAGCTGCAGCTCACGCTGCGTGGTCGCCCGCTGCCCGACAACCCCAAGACCTCCGCCCTGACGGTGCTGTCGGCGCTGCGCTTCTTGCACAACCGCGTGGCGGAGCTGACCCTATGACGGCCCGCTTACAAACCTTGATCGGCGGGCGCTGGCGCGACGGCAGTGGCCCGCTCTACGGCACCGAGTACCCGGCCGACGGCTCGGTGGTCGCTGAGCTGCACGCTGCCAGCGTGGCCGATGCCGACGAGGCGGTGCAAGCCGCCGAGGCCGCCCGGCACCGCCCAAGCTGGGCCGGCCTGAAGCCGCACCAGCGCGCCCTGCTGCTGCACCGCATGGCCGCCGGTATCCGCGATAGGGCGGAGGAATTGGCGCAGCTGCAGCGGCTGGACAACGGCAAACCCATCAGCGAGACCCGCGCCCTGGTGGCCAGTGCCGCAGGCACCTTTCAGTACTTTGCCGCCGCGTGTGAGACGCTGGAGGACCAGGTGACGCCGGCGCGCGGCGACTACCTGACCATGAGCCTGCACGAGCCCATCGGCGTGGTGGCCGCCATCACGCCCTGGAACTCACCCATTGCCAGCGAGGCACAAAAAATGGCGCCCGCGCTGGCGGCCGGCTGCCCGGTGGTCATCAAACCGGCTGAGATCACGCCGCGAATGGCGATTGAGCTGGCTCGCATCGGCGAGGCCGCCGGCATCCCGCCTGGCATCATCAGCGTTTTGCCGGGCAAGGGCGCGCTGCTGGGTGACGCGCTGGTGCGCCACCCGCTGGTCAAGCGCGTGGCCTTTACTGGCGGCACCAGCGTCGGCCTGGGCATCGCCCGGATCGCCGCTGAGAAACTGATGGGCGTGTCGCTGGAGTTGGGCGGCAAATCACCCACCATCGTCTGCGCCGATGCCGACCTGGACCACGCCGTGGCGGGCGTGCTGTTTGGCATCTTCAGCTCGTCCGGCGAATCCTGCATCGCCGGCTCGCGCGCCTTTGTGCACCGCAGCGTTCACGCGGCCTTTCGTGAGCGGCTGCTGGCCGGGGCCGGTGCGCTGCGGTTGGGCGACCCGGCGCTGGAGGCCACGCAGATGGGCCCGCTGGTCAGCGGCGCGCACCGCGAGTCGGTAGAGCGCTACGTGGCGCTGGGGCTGGCCGAGGGCGGCCAACTGCTGACCGGTGGAGCGCGCTTGGCCGGCAGCCTGTATGAGCGCGGCTATTACTACCCGCCCACGGTGATCGAGGGCCTGCCCAACGGCGCGCGCATGGTGCAGGAGGAAATCTTCGGCCCGGTGCTGGCGCTGCTGCCCTGGGACGACGAGGCCGAGCTGATTGCCCAGTGCAACGACAACCCCTACGGCCTGGCCTGCGGCATTTGGACGCGCGACTACCGCCGCGCCTGGCGCCTGGGCGCGGCGCTGCAGACCGGCACGGTCTGGGTTAACACCTACAAGCAGTTTTCCAGCAGCACGCCTTTTGGCGGCGTCAAGATGAGCGGTACCGGGCGCGAGAAAGGCCGGCTCGGCATCCTGGAATACACCACGCAAAAAAGCTATTACTGGGGGCTCAACGAGGCACCCCTGCCCTGGAGCGCAGCATGACAGACCTCAACCCCGGCGCCCACGTCGCCCACATCACCACGGGCATCGAAGGCATAGCCGCCATCACCTACGCCACTGACCGCTGGGACGAGGCGCGACGTTTTCTGGCCGACTGGGGCCTGACCCCGCTGGCCGACACCCCGGCGCAGCAGCAGTGGGAGACTCAGAACGGCGCCCAGGTGCTGGTGCGCCGCATCGATGACCCCAGCCTGCCGCCCGCCATGGAGCCCGGCCCCACGCTGCGCGAAGTGGTGTGGGGCGTGCACGACGACGCCACGCTGCATTTATTGGCAAAAACACTCTCTAGCCAGCGTGGTTATTGGGCTGATAGCTATGAAAAAAATAGCATCAGCGCTGCCACCCGCGTCAGCGCGCTTGACCCGCAGGGCCTGCGCCTGGTGTTTCGCAAAACGACCAAGCGGACGCTGGGGCTGCGGGGTTCGCCCAGCAACCCCTGGGGCCAGATGCAGCGCATCGACGCACCCTCTCCGGTGTACGAGCGCGCGCAGCCGGTGGAGATCGGGCACGTGGTGTTCTTCACCGACCGGCTGGCTGAGATGGAGGGCTTTTACGCCGCGCTGGGTTTTGTCACCTCGGATCGCTACCCCGGGCGGGGCGTGTTCATGCGCTGCGCTGCGCAAGGCGGTCACCACGACCTGTTTTTGTTGCAGCTGCCCACCGGTAAGGTCGGCCTGAACCACGTGGCCTTCACCGTGCGTGATATTCACGAGGTGTTTGGCGGTGGCCTGCACATGAGCCGCTGCGGCTGGACCACCCAACTCGGCCCCGGCCGGCACCCGATCTCGTCGGCCTACTTCTGGTATTTCGAGAACCCCTGTGGCGGCCTGATTGAGTACAACGCCGACGAAGACCACCTCACCGAAGCTTGGCAGGCGCGCGAGTTCCAGCCCGGCCCCACCATGTTCGCCGAGTGGGCGATCGACGGCGGTATCGACGGCCACACCCGCCGCCAGCCCCAGGTGGCGGCCTCTGGCGCCTTTTTGACCGAAAAACGCTGACACCCAGCTCAAGGAGCCCATCACCATGAATGCCATCCCGATCCAGGCCCTGCCCGAGCGCCACCTGCAGCCGCACCAGGCCCGCCCGCGCCCGCCCACCAGCTTTGAAGACCTGCTGGGTGACGCCATCGAGCGCGCCTTTGGCCAGGGCCACTGGGAGCTGGACGCGCTGGTGGCCTACCTGAACAAAAGCGGCCCGGCCGGGCCCAATGGCCAGCCGTGGACGGCCGAGTCGTTCCAGCAGCTCATGACCACACCGGGGGCCTGACATGACCACAGCAACTGCGACTCCCAACGTCGGCCCCACTGCTGCCGCCGTCAATGCCCTGTTGGCGCGCGGCCTGTATGACCTGTGGTACCCCATCTGCCCTTCAGGCTTTGTGCAGGAGCGCCCGGTGTCGCTGCGCCGGCTGGGCTACAAGCTGGCCCTGTGGCGCGACGCCGCCGGCCTGCCCCATGCGCTGGAAGACCATTGCCCGCACCGCGGCGCGCCGCTGTCCATGGGGGTCAACTTGGGCGACCGCCTGGCCTGCCCCTACCACGGCATCGAGGTGCGCTGCGACGGCCTGGTGACCAAAGTGCCCGCTAGCCCCGGTTGCACCCTGGAAGGCAGCCGCGCCGCGCGAAGCTTTCATGTGCAGGACGCCCATGGCGCGCTCTGGCTCTACAACAGCCGGGGCCATGTGGATGGCCCGCCGCCCCTGCAACTGCCCGACGAGCTGAGCAGCCCCGAATGGAGCCAGTTCCTGTGCTACGTGGAGTGGCGCGGCGACTACCGCTATGTGGCCGACAACGTGATGGACCCCATGCACGGCAGCTTTGTGCACAAGCAGTCGCACTCCATGGCCGAGGGCGACATAAGTGCCAAGTTCAAGCTGCGCAAGACCGAGCACGGCTTCATGTTCGAGAAAGACGGCCAGCGGGACGTCAATTTCGACTGGACCGAGTGGGGCGACACCGGCACCCACTGGATGCGCCTGGCCATCCCCTACCCCAAGACCGGCGGCCCGGGTGGCAGCTTCACCATCATCGGCAGCTACACGCCCATCGGCCCCAACCTGAGCGCGGTGTTCTTCTGGCGCTGCCGCCGTGTGCAGGGCTGGCAGCGCAACGTGTGGCGCTTTTTGTACCGCAACCGCCTGGAAGCCCGCCACTGGGTGGTACTGGAGCAAGACCGCGTGATGCTGGAGAGCATGGAGCCCGACGCCAACCAGCGCGAGCACCTGTACGAACACGACGTGGGCCTGTCACGCCTGCGCAAGCTCATGCAGAGTCTGGCGCAGCGGCAGTTGGACCGATAAGACCCCAGAGAATGCCATACAGGTCACTGAAGACGGCTACGGTGCCATAGGGCGCCACCACGGGCTCGCGGACGAACACCACACCCGCTGACTTGTACCGCAGGTAGTCGCGCTCGAAGTCATCTGTGTGCAAAAACAGGAACACCCTGCCGCCGGTTTGATTGCCGACTCGGGTTAATTGATCGGGGCCCTCGGCGCGTGCCAGCAGCAGCTTGGCCGGCCCGGTGCCAGCGGGCGCAACAACGACCCAACGCTTGTCGTGATAGGGCAGCAGCAAGTCTTCGACCAAGCAGAAACCAAGCCGGTTGACGTAGCAATCGATCGGTTCATCGTAGTCGCGCAAGACAAGCGAAACAAGACCAAGGTACTGAGCCATGGGGTACGCTGTACGCGGGCCATACCCCAGGCTGCATTGGGCCTGACGAGGCTTGGGCCCCCGGTTCGTCGCATCGGGCTAACTGCGGCTGGCTATCACCGACGGCGTTGTCATTTGCCGGGTATGAGCCGCCACGCGTTGTTCATTTCTCCGGGAGATCCTGAATGCCGATGAATCTTGATTTTTTGTAGTGCCGTGCCCACACATGCTCACACATGCCCGGAGAAGCCATGTTGTTTAAAAAGACCGGGCCTGCTGTGCAGTCCTGGCTCACCGGCTCGCACAAGAGCGCGTCCACCACCGTATCGCTGCCGCGTGGTTCATTCACCGAAAAGCTGTGCTAACTGCTGTGCTCGTTGTTATGCTCATTGGCAAAAAGGCGCCGCCGCTGGGCCAGCGATCCGCAGCCCAGATCCGGGCCACCGGCAACCACCAGCCGGGTTGGTTCGCCGTCGGTGTATGAGTCTGTGACGGGCATGGATTCAGCCGAGATTGTCGATGAGGGTTTGGCGTGCAGGTGGACGCAGTGACGAGGCAGTTTTGTCCTGACTGCGGCGTCCATGGTCTCGGGTATGGACAAGGAAGAAGGGCGCAAATGACCGTCAATGCGCCGCCTGCACCCAAACAGCACCACAGGTCCGCCTCATGGAAAATCTCGGTTCAAAGCCGGTCGCTGCTGGCGCGGGCGCAGCACCGTGGTCTACCGAGCTGCCATGCTGCAGCCCATCAGGGCCGGGCATAGCGCTGCCCCAGCGCCAGCAACTCGGGCGTGCCTATGAGTGCGTTGAGTTGCTCAAAATCAAGCATGGCGTGGCCCATCGGCGCGGTGGTCTGGTGGCTGTGCAGCGAGGCGTAGTAGCGCTGCAGGGTGTGCGCCACTGCGCGCGCCGTGCCGCCAGGAAAGATCACGATCCGAAAGCCGCGCTGCCCCAGTTCATGGGCGCTTTGCACAGGCGTCTTGCCGCCTTCGACCATATTGGCCAGCAGCGGCACCCGCTGCGCGAAGCGCTGGCAGGCAATGTCCATCTGCTCTGGCGTGCGCAGGGCTTCAATAAAGAGGGCGTCGACGCCGCAGGCCAGGTAGGCATCTGCCCGGTCCAGCGCGGCATCCAGGCCCTCGATGGCCAGTGCGTCGGTGCGGGCCAGGATCAGGGTCTGCTCGCTGTGCCGGGCGTCGAGTGCGGCGCTCAGCTTGCCGCACATCTCGCCGGTGCTGACCACCGCCTTACCGTCCAGGTGGCCGCAGCGCTTGGGGAAGCCCTGGTCTTCGAGTTGCACCATGGCGGCCCCGGCCCGCTCAAAGCCGCGCACCGTGCGCTGCACGTTCAGCGCATTGCCAAAGCCGGTGTCGCCGTCAACGATCACCGGGGTGCGCACCCGCTCGGTGATGCGCGCCAGCGTGTCCTCCACCTCGCTGAAGGTGGTCAGGCCGATGTCGGAGCGGGCCAGCCGGGTGTAGGCAATCGAGGCGCCCGACAGGTACAGTGCCTCAAAGCCGGCCTGCTCGGCCACCAGCGCGCTCAGGGCGTCAAAGATGCCGGGCGCCAACAAGGCTTGGGGCTGACCCAGCCGCGATTTCAGTGTGCTCATGGCCGGCATTGTGTCACCGCAGTTTGCGCGGCAATCGAGCCGCCGGCCACCGCACTGAGCAGACCGTTGCCTGACAAATAGCCCCACACCGCATTGCCCGAAACGCCCCGGGCCGCGCCACCGGCTGCCAGCAGGTTGGGCAGCGGGCTGCCGTCTTCGCGCAGCACCCGGCAGTGGGCGTCGATGTCGAGCCCGCCCTGGGTGTGAAACAGCGCGCCGGTCACTTTGACCGCGTAATACGGCGCTTGCAGTGGCCGTTTGGGCCGGGCTTCGGCCGGCGCCGTACCGCGGGCCGCGCTGGCGTAGCCGGCCCTGCTAGGGCTTTTGCAGGCTGCCAGCACGGTTGCGGCGTCGGCACCAATCAATGTGGCGAGCGTCGCTGCGTCGGCACAGGGTTTGACGGCGCCAGCCGCCTCGGCCGCCACAAAATCCGGAAAGCCGCGTGCCAGCGCCAGGATCGGCTCATCGAACACATTCCATGCCACGCCGCCGGGCTGGGCCAGCACCTGCACCGCCGCCTCCGAGTAGCCGCCGGTTTCGTCGTGAAAGCGCTCGCCGCTGGCATTGAGCTGTATGCCGCCCTCCATCATCAGAGCCCAGCTGACCAGCATGCCGTGCGGCGTGGCCCAGGCGCCGTGGCCCTGGTAGCCGCCCAGGTCGGCCAAGCGGGCGCCCAGGGCGCGGCCCCAGCCAATGGCGCTGCCGTCGTTGCCGGTGTGGCCGGCAAAGGGCGCCTCGCGCATCTCGGGCAGCAGCTCGCGCACCATGGCTGGGTTGCCGCCAAAGCCGTTGCAGGCCAGCACCAGCAGCTCGCAGCGCAGGTGCTCCAGCTTGCCGTCGGGTCGCTCAAAACTCAGGCCGGTAACGCGTTGTTGCTCATCCACCCAAAGGGTGCGCACCGTGGCTTCGGTCAGCAGGTCGGCGCCGGCGGCCCGTGCCGCCTGTTCGAGCTGGGCCACCAGCGCCGCACCGGTTTTTTCGGGCACGGCGTGCATGCGCCGCAGGCTGTGGCCGGGGTACAGAAAACCGTCCAACACCTGCAGCGTGATGCCGTGCCGCCCGGCCAGCTGGTCCAGCGCCGGGCCGATGGCCTGGGCGTAGGCTTCGACCAGGTGGGCTGCTGCCGTGCCGTGCGCCTTGGCCTGGATGTCCTTGGCAAACAGCGCCGGGCTGTCACCAGTGATGCCGGCTTGCAGTTGCACGCCTGTGGCGGGGGCCGGGATGAAGCCCGATGACAGGGCGGTGGAGCCGCTTGGGCTGGCATCGCGCTCGAGCAACAGGCAGTCCACGCCGGCGTCGCGCAGGCCCAGGGCGGTTACCAGGCCGCAGGCGCCAGCACCCACGATGGCCACTGGCACCTGGGGGCTGTCGGCGGGTGGCTGGCCTTGCTTGATGAGGGGCAGGCTGGTGCTTCGAGCCGCTGGCGGGGTTTGTGCGCTGTTGGGCATGTCAGGACTCCGGTCAAGGGCCACGCCCGGCTAGGCGCAGCTTGAGTTGCTTGAACAGGCCACCGGCCCGCACCATGGCGAGTAAAAAATCGGGCACCGGCTCGCACGGCAAATGGCCGATCAGATCAGACCTTAGCCCCAGCCCCGAGGGCTCAAGCTCGACCCGCTCCCCTTCTTGCAGCAGCTCGGCTTGCGCACAGGTGAGCAGCAGCAGCCCGACATTGAAGGCGTTGCGGAAATAAAGCCCGCTGTAGGAGGGGGCGATGACCGCCGCCACCCCCAGGTGCACCAGCGCGGCGGCAGCCTGTTCGCGCGAGGAGCCAATGCCGAAGTTGGGGCCCGCGGCGATCACATCGCCGGGCTGTACCCGGGCTGCAAATTCCGGGCGCAGGCTCTCCAGGCAGTGCGGCGCAATGCCCTCGATGCCGAGTTTCATGTAGGCGCCCGGCGCCAGCACATCGGTGTCGATATCGGCGCCAAAACGCCAGACACGGTGGCCTGCTTGCCGCCCTGAGGGAGGTGCCGCCTTGGCTGGCGGCGCAGCCGGGTTCATGTGCTGGCCCCGGCTTCAAAAGCGCGCGGGTCGCTGATGCGCCCGCTGATGGCGGAGGCCGCCACGGTGTAGGGCGAGGCCAGGTAGACCTGGGCCTCGGCCGAGCCCATACGGCCCTTGAAGTTGCGTGCCGTGGTCGAGAGCACGGTGCTGCCACCGACCAGGGCGTCACCATAACCCGCACAGGCGCCGCAGGCGGTCGCAGCAATCTGGGCGCCGGCATCGCGCAGCACCTGCATCACGCCCTCCTGCTCGGCCAGCCGCTGGTCATGTTGGCTGGCCGGCGCCACGATCAGCTTGACGCCGGCAGCCGCACGCTGGCCGCGCAGCACGCCAGCGGCGGCGCGCAGGTCGTCGAGCTTGGCGCCGGTGCAAGCGCCGATATAGGCCACATCGATCGGCAGGCCGGCCCATTGCGTGACATCGCCAGCGTTGGCTGGGCTGTGGGGTGCGGCCACCTGCGGCGCCAGCCTGCTGGCGTCGAAGTCATGTCGGGTCAGCGCGGCACCCTCGTCGGTGCACCAGTGCCCGGTGTCTGCCACCTCGGCGCCAGTGGCGCGCAGCCAGGCCCGAGTGGTGGCATCGGGGGCGATCAGGCCGACCTGCGAGCCCAGTTCGGCGCTCATGTTGGACAGCGTCATGCGCTCTTGCATGCCCAGGCCCAGCACCGTGTCGCCGGCAAACTCAATCGCCTGGTACTGGCCGCCGTTCATGCCGAAGCGGCCGATCATGTGCAGCATCATGTCCTTGGCGCAGACTCCGGCGGACAGGCGGCCCTGCCAGACCATCTGGATGGTCTGCGGAACGCGCAGCCAGATTTCGCCGGTGACCACCACGCCCAGCATCTCGGTGCTGCCGATGCCAAACATGTAGGCGCCAAAAGCGCCACCGGTGGGCGAATGCGAGTCGCCGCCGACGCAAAACATGCCGGGCCGGATATGCCCGCCCTGCGGCACCACCACGTGGCAGATGCCCTGGCCGTCATACACATGCGGCAGGGCCTGCTCGCGCGCCCAGTCGCGGGCGATTTTGACAATGCGGCGTGACTCTTCGTCGCGTTCGGGCACGTAATGGTCCAGCACCAGCACCACGCGCGAGCGGTCCCAGATCGTGGCCCCGAGTTCTTCGAGCATGGGCTTGAGCCGGCGTGGCCCGGAGGAGTCATGGAACATCGCCAGGTCGACCTGGCAGTTGACGATCTCGCCCGGCATGACATGGTTGCGCGCGGCGGCCCGGGCTATGAGTTTTTGGGCTAGGGTGCTGGCCGGTGTGGGCATGGGGCTCATGGTGCGACGTCTTGGGCGGTGCAGCGGCTCAGCCGGCGAGGTTTTCTTTGACCGAAATCGTTGCATTGCTGTTGCCCACCTGTGAGATCTCCATCTGGTACTCGTAGCGGTCCGGGCGGTAGAGTCCGTGCAGCCACTGCACCGGTCTATCCTGCGTGTCAAACACCAGGCGGTGAACCGCCAGCAGGGCGGTGCCAACCGCCACATCGAGCTGCTGCGCTACCTCGGCATCCGCCTGTCTGGCTGAGACTGTTTGTTGCGCCCGGCCAAGCTCGACGCCTGACTCCTCGAGCAGCCGGAGAATTGGTTTGTTGCCCAACTCACGCGGGCCGAAATGCTCGGTCAAGGCCTCGGGCAGGTAGGTGGTGATGTAGGACAGCGGGCCTTCGGGCAGGCTGCGCCGGCGCACGCCTTTCTTGACCCTGCTGCCCAGCGGTATCTGCAGGGCCGCGGCCACGCTGGGCGAGGCGCGAATCGTGCGCCACTCGATCACCTTGACCGAGGTTTTCAGGCTGGCGGTGACGATGGTTTCGAGTAAACCATTGAGTCGACTGGTTTTGCCGGTGGCCGCTTGGCCGGCACCGCTCTTGCCCAGGCTGTTCGCCGGCGCTGGCCGGGTGCCACGGCCAGCCTGGCGGATGATCAAGCCCTCGGTTGCCAGCTGCTCCAGTGCCCGGCGCACCGTGACCCGACCGGCTCCAAACTGCCGACTGAGCGCGGTTTCTGCGGGCAGACCCTGCGTGAATTGGCCCTCGTGCAGTTGTTCGCGCAGCACCAGGTAAATCTGGTGGTATTTGGGCAGTGGCAGGGCGGCGTTCATGGCCCCGCGCCAGCTTGGCCGGCGTTGTCAATGACGCAGGTTTCCACCCGGAAAATCTCGTCCAGCGGCGCGGCCTGCATCACGTGGTAGAGCACAAAGCGGTAGGCGGTACCGGCGTCGAGCTCGCTTGGGGTGAAGGCAAACGCCAGGTTGCCAGCGCTGCACAGCCGCCCGGGAAAGCCGTGGTGCAGGAGGTTTTGCTTGAACACACCGGCGGCGGTACGGGCCAGCTCGGCGGTGGGGGCGACGAATTCGATCACCAGCCCGGCCTCATGCTGGCTGTGCTGCGCCGGCGGCAGCGCCCGGACCGCGCCTTGGCCATAAATGTGGGGGTGCATGCTCCAGTCGCCGGGCAGCAAGGTACGTACCCGAGTCTCGACTACTTGCAAAATCTCGTCCAAACTGGCCAGCAGGGTGGGATCAGCCACACCGGCCAAGAGCACCCAGCGTTCACCGAGCCGGGCAGCGCCTTCGATCTTGAGCGTGGCCTGGGGCCGCGGCCGCCATTGCGCGCCGCTGACCCGGGTGCGGTGCGCATCCAGCGCCTGGTACTGCGCCTGCTGCAACAGCAGGGTGCCGGTGGGCTCGTCCACTTCAAACGGGTTGGCCTGTTCGTACAGGGCATGGGCTGCCACCGGGGCGGGCGTCGCATGCGCCAGCGGGTTCATGCTCTCCAGGGTGAAGCCGTCTTGGTCCAGCTCAGCCAGCATGGCGTCGCGCGCCGACGGCTTGCAGCACAGCGAGGTGCACTCGATGATCTTGGCCATGTGCTGGCACAGCGCGATTGGGTAGCCCAGCATCTCGGGCAGGGCGGCAAACACCGCGGTGTCGCAGGCGCGCCCGGCAATCAGCACGTCGGTCGGCTCGCGCAGCGCACGGACCAGCGTCTCGGTGCCGCACTGGCCCACGATGTGGCTGCATTGCAAGATGTCGGCCTCTGTCAGGCTTGCCATCGGGCCGATGGGTTGCAGCTGCCCGGCCCGCAGCGCCTGCAACACCAGTTCGGGCGCCACGTCACTGGCCACCGTGGTCAGCCGAAAGCGCAGACCTTTGGCCTGCGCAATGGCCCGAACCAAGGCCACGGTAGCCTCGAGCTGGGGCCGTGCCCCGGCCGTGCCGGCGCTGCCGATGATCAGCGGGATGCCCAGCGCCAGGGCCGCGCTCAGCACCAGCTCAAGGTCGCGGTAGACCATGGCCGCGGGCGCTGCCATCTGGCCCGAGCCCAAGTAATAGGGGCCGGGGTCGATCGAGCCCATGTCGCAGCCGATCAGATGCGGCCGGCGCGCCAACCCGAACTGCAAGGCGGCCTCGGGGATGCCATAGCCCAGCTGGCCAGAGGCGGCCAGGATGCGCAGCGGCCCGTCCTGCACGCGGTGGTTTTGCAGCAGGCGCTCGCTGGCACTCATCGCGCAGGGCCCAGCAGGATGCCCAGCATAGGCGCGTGCTGCTGCGCGCCATACACATCGCCGTCGCCCGGGGTGCCGGCACACAGACGGCGCGGCAGAGCGTACTTGATGGCCAGAAGCGTGGGCAGCAGGTGGCGTTGCACCTGGGCTGGGTCGGCCTGATAGAGCGCCGCCACCGAAGCAGAAGACAAGGCCGGGCTGTCGCTTGCCTGAGCGTAGCCGGCGGCGTCCTGGAAGAAAATATCGATCGTCAGCAGCGTCGGGCCGGCATTCTTGCTGCGCAGCACCCTGGCCAGGCTGGCCAGTGTTTGGGGTTTGACCGGGGACAGCATGGCCGGCTATCAGCGCGCCGTGAAGCCGCCATCGGCACAGACCACCTGTCCGGTCACGAACGAGGCCCGATGCGACAGCAAAAAACTCACCAACTCGGCAATTTCGCTGGGCTGGCCCAGGCGCCCCATGGGAATACTCTGGTGCATGGCGGCCAGCGCCACCGGGTCGGCCAGCACGCCGGCCAGCATGGCGGTCTCAACCGGCCCGGGGCCAACCGCATTGATGCGGATGTTCTGCTGCGCCCACTCCAGCGCAAGCGACTTGACCATGCCATTGAGCCCGGCCTTGGAGGCGGCATAGGCCGCGCCCCGCGCATGCCCAACCAGCCCGACCTGGCTGCTGATCACCACCACGCTGCCCGGCTGCCCGGCGCTGCGGCGCATCTGCGCAATGGCGGCGCGGGTCAGCACAAAAGTGGCGGTCAGGTTGAGGTCAAGGGTTTGCCGCCACTCGTCGAGAGAGGTGTCGTCTGAGCCTTTTTTAACAAACATGCCGGCGCAGCAGGCCAAAGCGTCTAGCCCGCCTAGGCTTTGCGCCGCCAGCCCGGGCAGGGCCGCGCAAGCGGCGTGGTCGAGCAGGTCTTGCACCAGCACCAGCGCGTCGGGCAGGCAGTGCTGCAACTGCTGGGCCTGTTCCTCGTTTTGCACCACGGCGGCCACCTGCGCACCCAGTTGTTGCAAGCGCTCGGCGGTGGCCAGACCGATGCCCGAGCCGGCGCCGGTGACCAGGGCACGGCGGCCGGCAAGTTCGGGTGGCGCGGTCATGCGCGTCACAGACCGAGGTAGTTTTTTCGCAACTCGGGGTCGCGCGCCAGCTCGGAGGCCAGGCCCTGCATGGCCACTCGCCCGTTCTCAATGATGTAGCCCCGGTGGGCAATGGCCAGGGTCTGCACCGCGTTTTGTTCCATCAAAAGAATCGACTGGCCTTCGCGGTTGATACGACCGATCAGGGCAAACATCTCTTCCACCAGCAGCGGCGCGAGACCCAGCGAGGGCTCGTCCATGATCAGCAGCTCGGGCTCGGACATCAGTCCGCGGCCGATGGCCAGCATCTGCTGCTCACCGCCCGACAGCGTGCCGGCCGACTGGGCAAAGCGCTCCTTGAGGCGCGGGAAAATGCCCACCACCTTCTCCAGGTTGCGCGCCCGGTTGGCCTTGCCCCGCACCAGGCTGCCGAGCTCCAGGTTCTCTAGCACATTGAGGTTGGGAAACACCCGGCGACCCTCGGGCACGTGGATCACACCACGGCGCACGATTTCAGACGAGCTCAGCCCCACCAGCTCCTGGCCCTGAAAACGGATCGAGCCGGCAAACGGCCGGTACAGCGCCGAGATGTTGTTGTTCAGGGTCGATTTGCCCACCCCGTTGCTGCCCAGCACGGCCACAATCTCGCCTGGCCCGACATCGAGATCGATGCCGCGCAAAATTTCCACGCTGCCGTAGCCGGCGCGCAGTTGCCGGATTTCAAGCATGGGGCGCTCCTGCTGCGGCGTCGGCTGCCGTGCTGCCGCGCCCGAGGTAGGCCTCGACCACGGCCTGGTTGCTGACCACCTGCTGCGGGCTGCCCTCGGCGATGATCTTGCCGTACGACAGCACATGGATGTGGTCGGACAGGCTCATCACCGCATGCATCACATGCTCGATCAGCAGCACGGTGACGCCGCGGTCGCGGATCTGGCGGATGATGGCAATGATTTCCAGGATCTCTGACGGGTTGAGCCCGGCCATCACCTCATCGAGCAGCAGCAGCCGGGGCGAGGTGGCCAGTGCCCGCGCCAGCTCCAGCCGCTTGCGCCCGGCCACGGTGAGTTCTGACGCCGGCTGCGCCAGCATGTGCGACATGCCGACCTGCTCGGCGATGGCCTGCGCATGGGCCCAGGCCTGCGCCCGATGGCTGAATTTTTGGTAGGCGCCCACCGCGATGTTTTCGTGCACCGTGAGCTTGGCAAAGGGCTGGGTGATCTGAAAGGTGCGCACCATGCCGGCGCGGGCAATCTCGTGCACTGGCAGACCGGTGATGTCCCGGCCCAGAAACTCCACCCGGCCTGCGTTGACGGGTAAAAAGCCGGCGATGCAGGCAAACAGCGTGGTCTTGCCAGCACCGTTGGGGCCGATCAGCGCCACGATGCGGCCCTCATCCACCCACAGGCTGGCGTTGTCGACCGCACGCAGGCCGCCGAAAATTTTGGTCAGGCCGGTGACTTGCAGCATCAAGCCTGGCCCCCGGCGGGCTTGCGCCGGCGCTTGAACAGGTCGATCAGGCCGTTGGGCAGGTAGGCGATGATCACCACCAGCAGGCCGCCATAGAGCACCAGCGACAGGCCCTGAATCTGCGTGAGCACCCGGGTGATGTCACTGATAGAGGCCAGCAGCAGGGCCCCCACCAGCGGGCCGTAGACCGTACCGGCGCCGCCGATCATGCTGACCAGCAGCATCTCGACCGATTTGTCCACACCAAACACCACCAGCGGGTCGATGTAGAGAAAGTACTGGGCAAAAAAGCAGCCGCCCATGCCGCCAATCGCGCCTGATAGCAGCATCACCTTGACCTTCTCGCGAAACACATTGATGCCCAGGGCTTTGGCTGAGTCCTCGTTCTCGCGGATGGCGGCCAGTTGCGCGCCAAAGCGCGAGCGGCGCAGCCACTCGGCCAGCGCCACCGACAGCGCGGCCATCAAAAGGATCAGAAAGTAAAAACCGCTGCGCTCGGCAAACTGGAAGTTGGCAGCGCTGGCTTTCATCGGGATCAGCATGCCCAGGCCGCCGCCGGTGAAGCTGACCGAGTTGGTGACGATGCGCAGCACCTCGGCAAAGGCCAGGGTGATCAGGGCAAAGTAGGAGCCTTTGAGCCCGGCCCGAAACGACAACACGCCGATCACCCCGCCCACCGCCGCACCGGCCAGTGCCGCTGCCGGCAGCCCCAGCCAGGGCGACCAGCCCAGACGCAGCTGCACGATGGTCGAGGCATAGGCTCCCACGCCAAAAAACGCCACATGGCCGAAAGACAGCTGGCCGGCGTAGCCGCCCGAGATATTCCAGGACTGGCCGATAAAGGCATAGAACAGCGCCATCACACCAAAGTTCACCATGAAATTCGATGGAAAGACAAAGGGGAAAAGGACCGCAACCGTCAGCACGGCCAAATGGAGTCCCCAGGGCACGGGTTTGAGGGTGGAGATCATTGCCGTGCTCCAAACAGCCCGGAGGGTCTCAGCAGCAATATCAGTATGAAGATCAGCGAAATGCCAATTTGCCCCAGGCTCTCTCCCAGGTACAGGCCGCCAAAGGACTCGGTCAGGCCGACGATCATGCCGCCCACTACCGCGCCCAAAAAGCTGCCCATGCCACCCAGCACCACCACGGTGAAGGCCACCAGCACAAACACATGCCCAATGGTGGGCGAGACATAGAAGATCGGCATCAGCAGGCAGGCCGCAGCACCCAGGGTGGCCAGACCGATGCCGTAAGAGATGGCAAAAATTCGGTCAACATCGATGCCCACCAAGCGGGCCCCGACGCGCTCCTTGGCCACGGCGCGGATGGCACGGCCCAGTTCGGTGCGTTGCATGAACAGGCCCAAAGCGGCGCACAGCCCCAGCGCCACCGCAAACGAGATCAGTTTGGGCAGGGGCACCAGTGTGGGCCCGAGCTCGATCATGCGGTCGGAATAGCTCACCGTGATGGTGCGCGAATCTCCCTTGAACAGCATCAGTGCAATGTTTTCGATCAGGATCGACAGGCCCAGCGTGATCAGCAAGATGTTTTCATCCTTGCCGTTGGACAGGCGACCAATCACGCCTTTGTAGAGGGCGTAGCCCAACAGGTACATGGCTGGCACCATCACCACCATGGCTAGGTAAGGGTCAACGCCAAACTTGGTCAGCAGGTAAAACACGCCGAACATGGCCAGCATCAGCATGCTGCCATGGGCGAAGTTGATGATGTGCAAGACCCCGTAAATCAGGGTCAGGCCGCTGGCGACCAGCGTGTACATGCCGCCGAGCAGCAGGCCATTGATGGCGGCTGCGGCGAGGATGGTCGGATCCAAGGTGCTCTCCCGGTGTGCGCGGGGTGCAGGACGCTGGCGTCGCGCACCCTCACGCTGGCGTGGCTAACAATCAGCCAAACTTGGGCCGGGGGAATATTGGCTTGACGCCTGCAAACTCATTGGGCCAGACCACATCGATGTCGGTTTTTGAGGCTTGCAGCAGCGCTGCCCGCCCGCCCTGGTTCTGGCCGTTGACAAACTTGGTCGGGCCATAGGGCATGAAGTGGTCTGCCCAAGTGCTGACCTCCAGCGCAGCGATCACCGCTGCCTTGTCTGCCGATTTGGCTGCCTCCAGCGCGCTGGCGTAAAGCTTGACAGAGTTGTAGGTGCAGTACACCTCGAAGGTGAAGAGACCACCCTTGGACTCGACCTGGCGGCGCATCTCCTGCGCCTTGGGGTTGCGCGGGCTATACCAGTGGTTGAAGTCCATCATGTACTGCGCCACATCGGGCTGCTCTTTGACCAGCTTGTAGTTGAAGCCGCCGCCCAGCACGCTGAACATGCCCGCCAGATCGACCTTTTGCTGGAAGATGGTGCGCGCGATCAGCACATACTCGTTCTGGTAGTTGCTCATGATCACGATATCGGGCTTGATGG
Source organism: Rhodoferax sp. (assembly GCA_009693325.1). Lineage (GTDB taxonomy): Bacteria > Pseudomonadota > Gammaproteobacteria > Burkholderiales > Burkholderiaceae_C > Rhodoferax. The sequence goes on along the minus strand of SHXM01000021.1, from coordinate 3,504 downwards.
CCTTGATGCGCAGCACCAGGTTGGTGAAGTCACGCGTTGGCGTGGCGTGCGGCAGCACCTCTTTGACCTCCAGCCCGATACCCGAGAGCTTGGCATTGAGCAGCTTGGCGGTGCTGGTGCCGAACTCGGAGTCTTCGTGCACGATCACGGCGGTCTTGGCTAAGCCACCCGCTGCCTTGTTCACCTCGGCCAGGCCGGCAAAGGCATCGTCCACACACTTGCCGTTGCCCGGGGCCAGGCGGAACACGTTTTTCAGGCCGCGGCTGACCAGCGCGTCAGACACGCCGACGTCGATCAGGAACGGGGTGTTGTACTTGGCGGCAGCCTGGGTGGCGGGCAGCGCAATACCGCTGGCAAAGCAGCCCACGTAGGCCGAGACGCCATCTTGCTGCATGCGTTCGACTTCGCTCACGCCCACTTCTGGGCGCGACTGCGAGTCGCCCAGCATGGCCTCAAGCTTGGCGCCGCCCATGGACTTGATGCCGCCTGCGGCATTGATCTCGTCAATGGCCATCATGCCGCCCATGCGCGACTGTCCGCCGCTGTAGGCGAGCGCGCCACTGACCGGGTGCAGCAGGCCGACCTTGACCGGCTTGGGCTGGGCCAGCAGCAGGCCGGGGGCGCCAAGCGCTGCTGTTGCAGCCCCGGCCTGAAGAATCAAACGCCGCGACAGGGATTGCTTGTGAGTCATGGTGGTCCTCGAAATGGTCAGGTTAAAAAGTAAGTGAAAACAAAGCTTCGACTTATTGTTCCATAAGTAGAACAATTACTCTAGACTATGCACGCATAGTGCCAGCCCGTCAACCCGGGCAGACCCCAAACCCCCGGTTTTTGATGGACCATTTGATCTACCCCTACTCGGCACTGCCGCGGCGTGCGGCCCAAGGCCGGCCAGAAGACGCCGGCTTGTCCGCTTTTGTGGTGCTGTTTCTGGAGCACTGGGATTTCCAGCCGCCCCCGGGGTCCTTGCGTGACCCGCGTATGGTGGGAGAGTTCGGCAGCTTCACGCCCGACTACCGCAGCTGGTCGCAGCGGGAGTACGGCTTGCGCGTGGGCATCTTCCGGGTCATCGATGCCCTGCGCGCAGCCGGCGTGCGCCCCGTGATTGCGGCCAATGCCATGGCGGTAGAGCGCCTGCCCGGGCTGGTGGCGCAGTTGCAGGACTGGGGTTGTGACTGGCTGGCACACGGCCTGGCGGCCACCCGCATGATGCATTCGGGCATGCCGCTGGACGAGCAGCGCCAGCACATCGCCGACTCAATAGCGGCGCTGGCCCATGCCACTGGGGTGCAGCCGCTGGGCTGGCTGAGCCAGGACTGGGGCACCACGCCAGACACCCCGCAGCTGCTGGCAGATGCCGGCATCCGCTACACGCTGGACTGGTGCAACGACGATCAACCCTATGCCTTGACGACCACGCCCAGCCTGCTGTCGGTACCCCTCTCGGCCGAGTGGGACGATGTGCAATGCCAGTGGCTGCGCCAGGTGAGCCCGCGCGACCACGCTGACCTGGCGGTGGCCGCGTTTGACCGGCTGCACCGCGAATGTGCCACGCACCAGCGCTCGGCGGTGTTCGGCCTGGGCCTGCACCCCTGGCTCAGCGGCATGCCCAGCCGCATCGCCGCCCTGCGCAGCCTGCTGGCGCGGTTGCGCGCCTACCCAGATGTGCACTGGACCACCCCCGGTGCCCTGCTTCAACACACGCCCAGGAGCACCCCCATTGGACTACCTTGACACCCTGAGCCGCTTTGCGGCCGAGCTTGACTATGCCAGCCTGCCCCCGGCCGTGCGCGAGCAGACCGGCTGGGTGCTGGCCGACACGCTGGCGTCCATCGTCGGTGGCTCGGCCGAGCCCGAGCTGCGCGCGCTGGCAGGCCGCCTTGGCACGCCGGGCCCGGCCACGCTGGTTGGCTTAGGGGGTACGGGCTCAGCCGATGTTGCCGCTTTGATTAATGGCACGGCCGGCACCTTTTTGGAGATGGACGAGGGCAACCGTTTCTCGCGCGGCCACCCGGCGGTGCATGTCATTCCCGCGGCACTGGCGCTGTGCGAGGCGCGTGGCGCCTCAGCAGAGGTCTTCATGGCGGCGGTGCTGGTGGGCTATGAGGTCGGCTCGCGCTTCGGCGCCGCCTCGCGATTACGCCCAGCCATGCACCCGCACGGCACTTGGGGCACGCTGGGTGCGGCGGGCGCATGTGCCCGGGTGGCTGGCTTGGGCACTGCGGCCATGCGCGAGACCATCAACATCGCCGCCTCCATGAGCACCGCCACCTCCAAGCAGACCATGCTGCAGGGTGGCCTGGTGCGCAATGTCTATGCCGGGCTGAGCAACCGCAACGGCCTGCTGGCGCTGCAACTGGCCCAGAGCGGTTTCAGCGGCGAGCAGGATGGGCCGGCCTCGCTGTTTGGCACCATCGTGTCCGAGCACTTTGACCGCGCCGAGGTGCTGCGCGGCCTGGGGCAAGAGTGGCACGTGCTGCAAAACTACTTCAAGCTGCACTCCTGCTGCCGCTTCAACCACGGCACGCTCGACGCCATCGACCAGTTGGCCGCCCGTGGCGCCCTGCCGGCACCGGCGCAGATCCGCGACATCCAGGTCAGCAGCTACAACCTGGCGGCCGAGCTGAACAACCCGGCCCCGCACAACACCCTGGCGGCCAAATTCTCGGTGCCCTTTGCAGTGGCCACCCGGCTGGTGCATGGCCACAGCGGCCTGGCCAGCTTCAGCTGGGATGCCGTGCGCAACCCGGCGGTGCTGGCCCTGGCCCAGCGGGTCAGCGTGACAGAAGACCCGGCCATGACGCGCCGCCTGCCCTACGAGCGCCCGGCACGGGTGGTCATCACCCTGACCGACGGCAGCACGCTGGTGGGCGAGGCCGGTGTCAACCGCGGTGACGACGCCGCCCCTTACAGCCGCGCCGAGCTGGCGGCCAAGTTCATGGACTTGACCAGCCGGGTCTGGTCGGCGGCGTATGCAGAAGAGGTGCTGAACCTGACCCTGGCGTTGGGACAGGGTGGCGCGAATTTGTCGCAGTGGTGCCAGTTGCTGCGGGTGCCGGCGCTGGGTGATGTGGCGGGGCCATGACTGATGCTTGACCGCCCCGCGGGGCACACCTGGGACAGCTTCTTTCTCGACAGCCCATCGGTGGCGGACGATTTCCTGACCGTGCGCGCCAGCCAGTAACAGGCTGAAAAAATCTCAACCCAGAAAGCTTTCTCATACAAGTTCTGGAGACCGGCCTGGTGAGGGCTGGGTGACTCCAAAGGGCTGGAAGCGGTACTAAAGATTTCCAGATAGATGCTATGGATGCCTCCCTCCTTACGGGGCTAACAATTGGAGCACCAAAATGAAACAGCCGTCTATCAACAAGAAAACACTAACTCGTGGTGGATCCTCTGATGGATACGGCATCAAAGTGCCCAGGATGTGATAAACCAAGGTCTTCACTCAACCACAGAGGATCCGCCATGAATCGTAATGCAGGAATGAACGCCGGACAAATT
>SHXM01000020.1 GCA_009693325.1 Rhodoferax sp. | reverse complement strand
CAGCACTGGCGACCCTGCTGTATGCAGAGCAGGTCCCCACCAAGGGCGGGCATACCTTGTTTGCCGACATGATCGGCGCTTTTGAGGCCCTTGGGACGGCTGAGCGATCTCGGTTTCGGACCCTTCGCGTTCTGCACGACCTGCATGTCTCGAGGCTGAAGGCCGGGTATGACGGCATGACCAATCCACAGCGGCTGCAAGCCCCGCCGGTTGAGCAACCCCTGGTACGCATCCATACGCCTACCGGCAGGCTCGCGCTCTACCTCGGCAGCCACGGCCAAGAATTTATCGGCTGCTCAGAACACGAGAGCCGCGGCCTGTTTGAACGCATCATGAACCACTGCACCGAGCCTCGGTTTATCTACGAGCACGTGTGGCGCCCGGGTGACCTGGTGATGTGGGATAACACCGCCACGGTTCACCGGGGCACAGAATACGACACCGCGACTGAGCCTCGAGTGGTGCGACGAACCGTGCTCAAAGGCCGCGCAGTGGTCGCCGCCGGGCCCTCAGGCTAGCTCAAGCGGGGTACCCGCCAGACCCAGCCATTTCAGAAAAAGTCAAAGCCACCCCCGTACTTTTTCTTGGCTCTCAATGCCCACTCTTGCTCTTTGATCCAGCGCTTGAAGGCCGGCAGATTTTTGGGTAGGCTCAGTTGCTGCTTGACCTGGTCCGTGTCGCGCTTCAGCTGGGCGATGTCCAGGCTCAACATGGGCATGAACTGCTCCGGCACCAGTTTGACCGATCCCGCCAAATTGATCTGATGGCGCAGGGGCATTTCCAGACGCGAGATTTCCAGATCGATCTCTTCAAGCTGCTCTTTCAAAATTTTATTGAAATGCTTCAGGCGGCTCTCTGACAGGCTGGCCATGGCCTGGGGGTCTATGTGCTCGAGTTCGAGCTGCAGCTGCAGTAGTTGCAGCAGGTCGCCCTTGTCATAGGCCTGGTTGACCCGCTGCATCAAGCCGGTCTTGCGTTCGCGCTCCTGCGCGTCGGGCTCCCGGTCTGGGTGCAGGGCGCTGACCAGTTTGCGGTAAACCTCACGAAGAGACTGGCTGGCCTGGTCCGCCTCGGCCTTGTCTGCCTGTTCCCGGGCCAACTGCTTTGCGGTTTTTTTACGGAGCTGTCGCTTCTCTTGCCAGTCTTGCTCCCGCTGCTTGATGTCCTCCATCTGGGCGCTGAGTTGCTCCATCAGGTCGGCGCGGGAGTTCAGATCTTGGTCGCCACCCAAGTCAAAACCAAACACATCCTCCATCACATCCCTCAACTCGCTGGCGGCCCGGGCTTCCCCGGTGTCGTAGTCGACCGGGCTGTGGCGGTTGTAAATTTCTTTCAAGGCAGCCTCAGGCCCATCCCTCTCAAGAATTTTCTCGACTATGTTGCAAATCACTTTCTTGAGCGTGGCACGCTCCGGCTTGGTGAGCCCGGCGCCACCAAATGCCGCGTCTAGGGCATGCACCAGATCGACTTGTGCAGCATGGTAGATTTTTTCAAGGGGAGCAAAATCTTGCAGTATTTTTTTTGAATCTGCTCGGCGGCAGACTGCCAGCGAAGCAGTTCGGAGCGCCGTTTCTCGATTTTTTGAACCAGCGTGTTGAAGGTCTTTTGTGCTTTGGAGAGCTGCGTCTGCTCTGGTGGCCGGGCAATCAGCAGGCTGGCAGTGTGGCGTTGGGTCATGGCGCTGTACTGGAAAATTAGCGCTGTGTGTTGCTCAGGCCAAGCGGTCTGGCGACAAAACCCTCGGGTCCAGGCCCTGTTGCAACAAGTCTGGCGGTACTGATTCACCCCGCAACAGGGCGGCGGCCAGGGCGCTGGCGCCAGGGGCGCTTTGAATGCCGTAGCCGCCTTGGGCAGCCAGCCAAAACAGGCCGGGGCGGGCGCGGTCTGGGCCAATCACCATCTCGCCGTCGGGCACAAAGGAGCGCAGGCCGGCCCAGGTGCTGGCGGGCCGGCGTATGCTGAAGCGGGCCACGGCCTCGATCTGGTGTATGCCCTGCGCAATGTCGAGTTCCTCAGGCTGCACATCTTGCGGCACGGTGGGGTCGGCATTGGCGGGGGAGCCGAGCATGCGCCCGGCGTCGGGCTTGAAGTAATAGCTCTCGTCCACGCCGACTACCGCCGGCCAGTGTGTGCCGTCCATGCCCGCTGGCAGGTCAAAGGTGAAGGCGCTGCGCCGGTGCGGCACCAGGCCGATCGGCTTTGCACCCAACAGGGCGCCGAGCTCGTCAGCCCAGGCGCCGGCGGCGTTCACCACCGTGGTGGCGAGCAGGTGCTGGCCATCGGCAAAGTGCAGCTGCCAATGGCGCCCATCGTGGCGGGCACTGGTCAAGCTGGCAAGGGTGCGCAGGGCGCTACCAGCTGCCTTGCCCCGCTGTAAAAAACCGCGCAAAAAACCTTGATGAATGGCATGCACATCCATGTCCTGCGCATCGGGGTCATACAGAGCGCCAAGGATGATCTCGGGCCGCAAACCAGGCACCCGGGCCAGGGTTTGGACGGCATCCAGCAACTCCAGTCGGGGGCAGCTGGGTGCGAGTTCTTGTTTTAACTGGTCCAGCAAAGCCTGCTGGCCAAGATTGGCCAGGTACAGTGCGCCGCGCGGCTTGAGCAGTGCCGTGTTGGCAAAACCAGCCGGCGGATGCTCATAAAAGCCCAGGCTTGCCCGGGTTAGCGCGCGCACCGCCGGCGGGCCGTAGCTGGCCAGAAACAGGGCCGCCGAGCGGCCGGTGGCATGGTAGCCGGGCTGGGCCTCTCGCTCCAACAACAACACACGGCCAGCCGAGCCGGCCAGCCGCCAAGCCAGCGAAGCACCGGCAATGCCGGCACCAAAAATCACAACATCACATTCAAGCATGATTAAATCTACCTGCCCTTGGCAAAAAATCTTATAGAGTCGCTATAAATCACCGGCTCAGGCCATGTCAAAAATAGCAAAAATAGCGATCACGATTGTGCTTTACCTGATTTTGAAGGCCTGCACAGAGTATGTTTGGCCGGCCTGAAGCTTGCCTAAATCGGTAGCAGCCCGGCCAGGGCTTGCCCCGTGTGGGTCCGCAGGCGCACCACGCCTTCGGGCGTGTCGGCCGCCACCACCCGGCCGCCGGCCTTGCCGCCATCTGGCCCGAGGTCCAGCACCCAATCGGCCTCGGCGATCACGTCCAGGTCGTGCTCGATCACCACCACGCTGTGGCCGCCGTCCACCAGCCGGTGCAGCACCTTGATGAGTTTGTCCACATCGGCCATGTGCAGGCCTACCGTGGGCTCGTCCAGCACGTACAGGGTGTGCGGTGCCTTGTTGCCGCGCCGGCCGATGTCGTCGCGCACCTTGGACAGCTCGGTCACCAGCTTGATGCGCTGCGCCTCGCCGCCGCTCAAGGTGGGTGAGGGTTGGCCCAGCGTGAGGTAGCCCAGGCCGACATCCTGCATCAGCTGCACCGGATGGCTGATGTTGGGCATGGCGGCAAAAAAGCCCACGGCCTCGTCCACCTCCATCTGCAGCACCTCGCCGATGTTTTTGCCACGCCAGCTCACCGCCAGGGTTTCGGGGTTAAAGCGGGCGCCCTTGCAGGTCTCGCACAGCACCTTCACGTCCGGCAAAAAGCTCATGGCCACGGTGCGGATGCCCTGCCCCTCGCAGCTCGGGCAGCGACCCTCGCCGGTGTTGAAGCTGAAACGGTTGGCCGCATAGCCCCGGGCCTTGGCCTCCAGCGTGTCGGCAAACAGCTTGCGGATGATGTCCCAGAAGCCGATGTAGGTGGCCGGGCAGCTGCGCGGCGTCTTGCCGATCGGGGTCTGGTCCACCTCCAGCACGCGGTCTATGCCCTCAAACCCGGTGACGCCTGCGCAGCCGGTCCAGGCCAGGGTCTCGCCTGCGGCCAGGGCATCGCGCCCGGCTTTGGTACTGCGTTTTTGCACCGCCATTTGCACGTTGGCCAGCAGCACATCGCGCGCCAGGGTGGATTTGCCGGAGCCCGAGACGCCGGTCACCGCCACCAGCCGCTTGAGCGGGAGTCGGGCCGTCAGGTCTTGCAGGTTGTGCAGCCTGGCACCCTGCACCGTCAGCCAGCCAGGGGCGTCGGTGTTGCCGGGGCTGACCTCGCGCCGTACACCCAGCGGGTGCTGCATGGCGTGCAGCAGGTAGCGCCCGGTTTGCGACTCGGCCGCCGCCTGCACATCGGCCACCGAGCCCTGCGCCACCAGACGGCCGCCGCGCTTGCCGGCGCTCGGGCCGATGTCGATGATGTGCTCGGCGTGGCGGATGGTGTCCACATCATGTTCCACTACCACCAGGGTGTTCCCCTTGTCGCTTAGGCTTTGCAAGGCATTGAGCAGGATGCGGTTGTCGCGCGCATGCAGGCCGATGGTCGGCTCATCGAGCACATAGCACACGCCCTGCAAGTTGCTGCCCAGCTGCGCCGCCAGCCGTATGCGTTGCGCCTCGCCGCCACTGAGCGTGGGTGCGCCGCGGTCCAGTGTCAGGTAGCCCAGGCCCACCTGCTCCAAAAACTCCAACCGGCTGCGAATCTCGGGGATCAGGTCGCGCGCAATGTCGGCCTCGCGCTGGCTTAAAGCGTTGCCCTGCAGGGTTTGCACCCACTGCCGCACGTCGGTCACGCTCAAAGCCGCAATGTCGGCAATGCCCACGCCGGCAAAGCGCACCGCGCGGGCCGTGGCATTGAGCCGGCTACCGGCGCAGGCCGGGCAGGCGGCATCCAGCAGGTCTTCCACCTCGGGCTCGGCAAAGGTCTGCTCCCGACCGCCGTTGTCATCGTCGCGCACCGAGTCGTCAAACACTTTGCGCTGCTCTTTATTGAGCTTGACACCGGTGCCCACGCACTCCGGGCACCAGCCGTGCTTGCTGTTGTAAGAGAACAGGCGCGGGTCTAGCTCGGCGTAGCTGGTGCTGCACACCGGGCAGGCGCGCCGGCTTGAAAACGCGTGCAGCCGGCCAATGCCGGCCGTGGGCTGGCCGGCTTGCATCGCGGCCTGCAAACCGACCAGATCACTCAGCACATGCAGCACGCCCTTGCCGTGGGTGAGCGTGGTGGCCAGCGCCTGGCGCAACTGCGCTTCTTGCTCGGGCTGCACCACCAGGCTGAACACCGGCAACTCGATGGTGTGCTCCTTGAAGCGGTCGATGCGCGGAAAGCCGGTGGTCGGCAAAAAGTTACCGTCCACCCGCAAATGGGTAAAGCCACGCGGGCGGGCCCAGTCGGCCAACTCGGTGTAAACCCCCTTGCGGTTCATCACCAGGGGCGCCAGCAGTCCGATGTGTTGGCCGCGAAAGGTTTTGAGCAGCTGGGCAGCGATGCTGTCGGGGGTTTGCGGTGCCACCGGCGTGCCGTCGTGCACGCAATGCTGAGTGCCCAGTTTGACGTAAAGCAGGCGTAAAAAATGCCAGACCTCGGTGGTGGTGCCAACCGTCGACTTGCGCCCGCCGCGCGACAGGCGCTGCTCGATGGCCACCGTGGGCGGAATGCCATACACCGCATCCACCTCGGGCCGGCCGGCCGGCTGAACAATGCTGCGCGCATAGGCGTTGAGCGACTCCAGGTAGCGGCGCTGACCTTCGTTGAACAGGATGTCAAACGCCAGCGTCGATTTGCCCGAGCCCGACACCCCGGTAATGACACTGAACTTGCCGCGCGGAATGTCAACACTGAGCGACTTGAGGTTGTGCTCACGCGCATTGACGATCTGGATGCTGTCCGGGCCGCTGGCTCCCTGCGCTGCCGGCAGGGTCTGGCGGACAAAGGCATAGGGAGGCGCGCCTTCGTTCACCGCATGCACCTGCGCCGTGGCCTGCGCGTATTCGCGCAGCGCCTGCCCGGTGTGCGAGCCGGGGTGGGCCATCAGGTCGGCCGGCGTGCCGCAGGCCACCAGTTCGCCGCCGGCCTCGCCGCCCTCGGGACCCAGGTCGATCAGCCAGTCGCTGGCGCGGATCACATCCAGGTTGTGCTCGATCACCAGCAGCGAATGGCCAGCGTCCAGCAGCTTGCGCAGCGCCCGCATCAGCTTGGCAATGTCGTCAAAGTGCAGGCCGGTGGTGGGCTCATCAAACATGAACAAACAGCCCCGCCGTGCTGTCGCCTGACGGCTCGCGCTGCCCGCTTTGGCGGCATCGGCCAGAAAGCCGGCGAGCTTGAGGCGCTGCGCCTCGCCGCCCGACAGGGTGGGCACCGGCTGGCCCAGCTTCACGTACTCCAGCCCGACATCCACAATCGGCTGCAGGGCACGGATCACATCATGGTCTTTGGCAAACAGGGCGGCGGCTTCGCTTACCGTGAGGTTCAGCACATCGGCCACGTTGAGCAGCCGGTAATTGGAATCTGACCCCAATTTGCGTTCAATCACCACTTCGAGGATTTCGGGGCGGTAGCGCTTGCCGTCGCAGTCGGGGCAGCGCAGGTAGACGTCGCTCAGGAACTGCATCTCGACATGCTCAAAGCCAGAACCGCCGCAGGTGGGGCAGCGGCCGTCGCCGCTGTTGGCGCTGAACTTGCCGGCGGTGTAGCCGCGCTGTCGCGACAGGGCGGCATTGGCAAAGATCTCGCGCAGCGCGTCCCAGGCGCCCACGTAGCTGACCGGGTTGGAGCGCGCGGTCTTGCCAATGGGCGACTGGTCAACAAACACCACGTCACTCAGCAACTCGGCGCCCAGCAGGCGGTCGTGCGCACCCGGGGTTTCGGTGGCCCGGCCAAAGTGGCGCAGCAGCGCCGGCGCCAAAATGTCCTGCACCAGGGTCGATTTGCCCGAGCCGCTGACGCCTGTGATGCACACTAGGCGCTGCAGCGGCAGCTCGACCGAAATGTTTTTCAGGTTGTGCTCTCGCGCACCTTCGAGCACCAGGCGCGGCGTGTTGTCGGCCACCAGGCGCGCAAAGCCCAGCCCGACCTGGCGCCGCCCGCCCAGGTAGGCGCCTGTCAGGGTGTCGGCCTGGCGTAGGTCGGCGGTGCTGCCGTCAAACACAATCTGGCCGCCACGCTCGCCCGGGCCCGGGCCCATGTCGATCATGCGGTCGGCCGCCAGCATCACCGCCGGGTCATGCTCCACCACCACCAGAGTGTTGCCGGCGTCGCGCAGGCGCTGCATGGCCACAATGATGCGGTTCATGTCGCGCGGGTGCAGGCCGATGCTGGGCTCATCCAGCACAAACAGGGTGTTGACCAGCGAGGTGCCGAGCGCCGTGGTGAGGTTGATGCGCTGCACCTCGCCGCCCGACAGGGTGCGGCTTTGCCGGTCCAGCGTCAGGTAGCCGATGCCGACCTCGCACAGGTACTTGAGCCGGGTGCCGACCTCGTCAAACAACAGTTTGAGGGTTTGCAACTCGGCCTCGGACGTGACCACCTCCGGGGACATGGCAGTGGTTACGAGCCGCGCCTGCATGGCCTCGAAAAACCGGCGCAGCCGGTCCAGCGGCATCAGCATCAGGTCGTGCAGGCACAGGCCCGGCAGCGCTTCGAGCTGCGCGCGCGACCAGCCTGCGCCGGCCGGCAAAAAGCGCTGGGCCGGCGGCAGCACGGCGTCGGCATCGGCGCAGCTGCCAATGCGCCAGAGCAGGCTCTCGGTTTTCAGGCGGGCGCCGCTGCATACCGGGCAGGGGGTGTAGCTGCGGTACTTGGACAGCAGCACCCGGATATGCATCTTGTAAGACTTGGTCTCCAAGTACTCAAAAAAGCGTTTGACGCCAAACCAGTGCTGGTTCCACTTGCCGTTCCACTGCGGTGAGCCGTTGATCACCCAGTGCTGCTGCTGCTGCGTGAGCTTGTACCAGGGGGTGTCGCGCGGGATGCCGGCGGCTTCGGCGTGGCGCATCAGGTCGTCTTGGGCCTCCTGCCAGGCCGGGGTCTGGATCGGTTTGATGGCGCCGGCACGCAGCGTGTGTTTGTCGTTGGGGATCACCAAGCCGTAATCGACCCCGATCACCCGGCCGAAGCCGCGACAGGTGTCGCAGGCGCCGACCGCGGAGTTGAAGGAGAACATCGAGGCGATTGGGTCGGCGTAGCGCAGGTCGCTGTCGGGGCAGTGCAGCCCGGTGGAGAATTTCCACAACTCTGCCACGTGCTCGCCATCCGCGCCCAGCACATACACCGCCAGCCGGCCGCTGCCGCGCTTGAGCGCGGTCTCGATCGCCTCCACCACGCGGGCGCGCTCGGCCGTGGCGAGCCGAAAGCGGTCTGCCACCACATCGAGCACCTTGCGCGGCCCGCTCGGGCTGGCCACCTCGCGCTCGGCCTGCACCCGGGTGAAGCCGCTCAGCGACAGCCACTGTGCCACCTCGTCTGGCGTGGCACTGGCCGGCAGTTCCACCGGAAAAGTCAGCACCAGCCGCGCCTCGGCCAAAGCCGGGCCGAGTGCGGCTTGGCGCGCCTGTAGCCCGGCGTAAATGCTGTCTGGGCTGTCATGCCGCACCGGCTGCGCCGTGACCCGGTCAAACAACTGGCCGGCCCGGGCAAACAACAGCTTGAGGTGGTCGTTGAGCTCGGTCATGGTGCCCACCGTGGAGCGCGAGGAGCGCACCGGGTTGGTCTGGTCAATCGCAATCGCAGGCGGCACGCCATCCACCCGGTCTACCGCCGGCTTGTCCATGCGGTCCAGAAACTGGCGCGCGTAGGCCGAGAAGGTTTCCACATAGCGCCGCTGACCCTCGGCATATAAGGTGTCGAACACCAAGCTCGACTTGCCCGAGCCGCTGGGGCCGGTGACCACCGTCAGCTCGCCGGTGCGGATGTCCAGGTCCAGGTTTTTGAGGTTGTGCTGGCGCGCGCCGCGAATGCGGATGAAACCGTGGGGCATGGGGAGGTGTCTGTGCAGTGGGGGACAGATATTCTAGGCAGTCGGCCAGCGCTGATGCTGGAGGCTTGTTGTTCCCACTGAGCTTGGTTGATCACAAAAAAACCCCGCCGGAGGCGGGGTTCAAATGGAAAGCCAGCGCTCTTTGCGCCAGACTCAGGCTGGGCGAGGCTTAAGCCAGCTCAATGCCCAGCGCCTGCTGCGGCCATCTTGCCGTCCAGGCTAGGGTAGCGAACATGCTCCACCAGATCCTGAATTTCTTTGGGCGGGGTTTTGGTCAGCAAAGACACCACAATGATCACTGCAAAGCCCAGCGGCACGCCAAAAAGACCGGCAGAGATGGGGGCAATATCCCACCACATATTGGCCTTGAGGATTTCCGGGGTGATGGCGGTGCCAAAGGTTAGTTTGTAAAGCCAAGGTTGGGTGGTCACCATGTAGTACATGGTGACGCCCAAACCGGCAATCATCCCCAGGGACGCACCCCATTTGTTGGCACGTTTCCAGAAGATACCCAGCGTCAGCGCTGGGAAGAAGGAGGCCGCCGCAAACGAGAAGGCAGCCGACACCAGGAACAAAATATCCGCTGGCTTTTGCGCAGCCACATAAGCCGCGGCCAAGGCCACGAACAAGAGCAGCATCTTGGAAATCGTCACGCGGCGCGCCGTGGATGCATTGGGGTCGAGCACCTTGTAGTAGAGGTCGTGCGACAGCGCATTGGCAATCGTCAGCAGCAGGCCATCGGCAGTTGACAGCGCAGCCGCCAGGCCGCCGGCGGCGACCATGCCTGAGACCACATAGGGCAGGCCACCGATTTCAGGCGTGGCAAGCACAATGATGTCGCCGCCAATGGCGATTTCGGCCAACTGCAGGATGCCGTCTTTGTTGACGTCAACCACCGAGAGCAATGATTTGTCAACCGCGCTCCAGCGCGCGATCCACTCCGGCAATTTGTCAAAGGGCGTGTTGACCAGCACCGTGTAGACCTCGAACTTGGCAAGCACCGCCAATGCTGGCGCCGTGAAGTAGAGCAGGAAAATGAAGAACAGCGACCATGCCACCGATTCGCGCGCCTCCCGCACCGATGGCACGGTGTAGTAGCGCATCAAGATGTGCGGCAAGGCGGCGGTACCTATCATCAGGCAGAACACCAGCGCCATGAAATTCTTGCGCGATATGTCCTGCGCTGCTTTGTCTTTACCAGGGAACGGCTCGGCATGGCGAATGGGCGGGTTAGACTTGTTGGCGTTGGAGGTGCGGGCTGCTGTGTAGGCGGCCTTGGCCGCCGCTTCATCCTTAGGAAGGGCATTCAGCGCAGCTTGGGCCGCATTGACGTCGGCCACCACCCCGTTGGCAGCTTTCAGGTCGTCGAGCTTCTTCTGAGCCGCAGCCGTATCGGCGGCCAAGGCCGCTGGCACGTCTTTGAGCTTTGCTGCAGCTTCCTCAGAACGGGCTTTGAAGATGCCGCGCACTTCGAGCTCTTTCGGGTCTTTGAGCAGCACATCCTCCTTAGCAGTCACTTTATCGAGCGTAAAGCCATAAACGGCCTGGGGAATCGGCACGCCAGTATGCTTTACAGACAGCCACACCACGGGCAACAGGTAGGCGATGATCAAAATGATGTACTGGGCCACCTGCGTCCAGGTGACCGCGCGCATGCCACCCAGGAAAGAGCAAACCAGAATGCCTACAAGCCCGGCAAAAATACCCACCTCGAAGGCCAGACCGGTCAAGCGCGCTGTAATCAGGCCAACGCCGTAAATTTGAGCCACCACGTAGGTGAATGAGCACAAGACGGCCGCCACCACGCCAATCAGGCGCGGCAGATTACCCTCAAAGCGCGCACCCAGAAAGTCGGGGATGGTGAACTGCCCAAATTTGCGCAAATAAGGCGCCAGGAACAAGGCCACCAGACAGTAGCCCCCGGTCCAACCCAGAATGAACGCCAGACCGCCATAGCCGGTGAGGTAGAGCGTGCCCGCCATGCCGATGAATGACGCTGCGCTCATCCAGTCTGCACCGGTGGCCATGCCGTTGTACAAGGCTGGCACGCGGCGGCCCGCCACATAGTACTCGGCAGCATCGTTGGTGCGGCTCAACACCCCGATGCCGGCATACAGCAGCACGGTGGCTGCCAGGAAAGAGTAGCCAATCCAGGGTTTGGGCATGCCCATTTGCTCCAGAATAGCCAGCACGATCACAAAGGCCAAAAAGCCCCCGGTGTACCAGGTGTAGGCCTGATTGAGGCCTTTTTTAAAGTCGCTTTGCGACTGATTAGCGGTTCCAAACATGCTCATAGTGTTTCTCCTTCGGCAACGCCGTATTCAACGTCCAGGCGGTTCATGTAATTGGCGTAGTACCAGATGATGAGGCAGTAAACCACCAATGCTCCCTGGGCTGCCAGCCAGAAAGAGAAGGGCCAGCCAAAGAAGTTGAATGTCAGCTCGCGGGCGAAAAACACCAGCACAAACGTGACAAAAAACCATATGGCCAACAAGATGCCGGTTATGCGTAAATTTCTGCTCCAGTACTCCTGGTGCCTTGCTGTCAATTCCATTGATTGCTCCTCGTAAAAAATAATGAACCCAGGGGCATCGCAGCCGGTTATTCACCCGCTGCAGCACCCAATCCCACAAATCACACCAACCCCGCACACTCGCATCTCGCTACAGGATGCTGCCCACCACCAAACCAGTCTCGCGCTCAAGTTGCAACGCAACCTTGGGCTCGAAACCTTTTAAATGCCGAATGACCCAACGCGCCTGCTCCGGCTGATTCAAATCAACATGCACCCGCGCCATCTGGTACCAGGCAAACGGGCTCATGGGCTGCAACTCTGTGTTTCGCTTGAAAGCCGCAAGGGATTCTTCCAGGCGGCCCAGGCGCACCAGCACCAAGCCGAGTCCGTACCAGGCCCGATCCATTTTTTCTTCGAGCTTGATGGCCGCACGAAACTCCCGCTCTGCCTCGGCCAATTGGCCCAGCGGTTCCATGACAAAGGCCAGGTTGAAATGGGCATTGGAACTCTCGGGCTGGAGTTCGGCCACCCGCTGGTACAGGCTTAGCGCCTCAGCATGTCGTTCCTGCAACTGGGCCTCGTAGGCCAGGCTATTGAGGGCATTGACATCATTCGGTGCGCGCGCCAGCACCTGCTTAAAAATCGTCATGGCCCTGGCACGCAAGCCCAAAAACAAAAACAGCTTGGCCTGCCAGCCCAATGCCAGTCGCTCAAAGGCACCCAGACTGCCCGCGGCAATATTGAGTTGCGGGGCTATTGACATGCGCCGGGCCCAAGCTGCAAACACATGTCAATTTTGGCCTGGGTCAGCAGCACCCAGGCCAGCAGCAACCAGCTGGCGGTGGCAAGCGGAATATGCTGATCAAGAATCGCCTTGGGGCTCAGCGCGCGGGTAATCCAAAGCGCCGGCCGGGCTGCAACATCGAGCAATTGCCAAAACACATTGGTCTGTTTTTTCTTGCCGGCGAGCAAGCCCAGGATGAACCGCCCGGCGATGAACATCATGGCCAGCTCTGCCAGACTTTTCAGGACCACCACAAACAGCAACATGGGCTTTTTTTGCAAGGGCAAACAGTTGTACACAGCCGTAATGTCAGGGCCAAGGCTGACTGCTCACTGACTTAAAACTGAATGCAAGCTGAACTCCGAGGGAAAACCATTAGGCCTCATTTCTCAATATGGAAATTTAGGTGTTTCAAGCCGCCCCAGCACAAATACTTTGCCGGTCCTGCCTTTCCCACAGCCGATTGCTGGGCCGGTATCAACCTTGGAGTTTGCGGGACGGTCCAGGATGAACCAATGCCGCCCGCTGCCAATCAGGCCCAGCAGACCAGGCGCCATGGGCGAGGTAATCGGCCAGCATGGGCAGGGCGTCAAAGCCCCAAAAAAGCCGGTCGTCCACCGCCAATGTGGGCACGCCAAACACCCCCGCAGTGATCGCCTCTTGCGTGTGCGCCTTCAAGCCGTTCTTGACCTCCTCACCCGCGACATCCCGCTCGGGCGCGAGTTGCTCGAGGAGAGCCGCCAGCCGAGCCGGGTCAGCGGCATCGGCTCCGCCACGCCACACATGGCGAAACAGGGCCTCACACACATACCGGTTGGGCAGGCCCTGCGGGTCGCAGGCCACTGCCAGCCGCAGCAGCGCCAGCGGGTTGAACGGGTGGGCTGCCGGCAGCTGCAGCTCGATGCCGTGGCGCTGTGCCTGCCACAGCACCTGGCGGTAGGTCCAGTCACGTTTACCTGACATCTCAGCCGGGCCCAGTTGCCCGTGGTGCTTGAGCAGCGCGCCAAACAGCACCGGCTTGTAGCTGATCTGGTAGCTCAGCCCAAGCAGGGCCTGCGGCAAATGTTCAAACGCCAGATAGGCGTAGGGCGAGATCGGATCAAAGTAAAAGGTGACCTGCTTCATGCTGTGCTGCCTTGGATACGTTGCTCGATATTGCCCCAGATTTGGCGCTTGGTCGTTGTGTCGGACTTGCTCCATTGGCAGATTTCGTCGAGGGTGCGAAAGCAGCCTTGGCACAGATTGCGGTGCGGATCCATGCGGCACACGGAGATGCAGGGGGAGGTCGCATACAGGCCGCCGGCCCTGACCTGAGCGGCAAGCTTGGCCATCGCCTCAAGCGCCAAGGCCTGCGCTGCGGATGACAGGAGTTCGGGGGCAGCCATCTCAAACCCGGCGCTGATTGAGCAGGGCCAGTGCCACCCTTGCGTTGGGCTTGCGCTGCAGCTGCGCGCTGATGTACTGGCCGGCATCGACCAGCCGGTCCAGATCGATCCCGGTGGCTATGCCCATGCCGTGCAACATGAACACCAGGTCTTCGGTAGCCACATTGCCGGTGGCGCCTTTGGCGTAAGGGCAGCCACCCAGGCCGGCCACTGAGGCATCAAACTGCCAGACGCCCATCTGCAGACAGGCCAGGGTGTTTGCCAGTGCCTGGCCGTAAGTGTCATGAAAATGGCCCGACACCTCGTCCAAGGTGAAGTGCTGCAGCGTCGCCGCCATGGCGCGCTGAACCTGGAGCGGCGTGCCCACGCCAATCGTGTCAGCCACACCGACATGCTGCACCCCAATACCCTTCATGAGGCCCGCCAGATAGCCCACACGCTCGGGCGCCACCTCGCCTTCGTAGGGACAACCCACAGCGCACGACATCGCGCCACGAACCTGGATGCCAGCTGCGCGCGCCGCCGCCACCACCGGAGCAAAGCGCTCAATGCTCTCGGCGATCGAACAGTTGATGTTGCGCTGGCTGAAGGCCTCGCTGGCTGCGGCAAACACCACGATTTCATCAGGCCGGCTGGCGTGGGCTGCCTCAAAGCCCTGCAAATTAGGGGTGAGCACCGAGTAGCGCACGCCCGCCTGGCGCGTGATGCCAGCCATCACCTGGGCGTTGTCAGCCATTTGAGGCACCCATTTGGGCGACACAAAACTGGTCACCTCAATATCTTTCAAGCCAGCGGCTTGCAGCCGGTGCACCAGCTCGATCTTGACTGCGGCAGGCACGGCTTGTTGTTCGTTTTGCAAACCGTCGCGCGGGCCAACATCAACAATTTTGACGCGTGTGGGAAGTTTCATCTCAGTAGCCATGGTTGGGGTTGACGATAGCGCTGACAGGCTCGCCACGCGCCAAAGCCTGTATCTTGCCCACTATTTGGGCCATGCTTTGGCGCGGCAGGGTGCTGGCAGAAATATGGGGCGTGACACGGATGCGCGGGTGCCGCCAAAACGGGTGGCTTGGGGGCAAGGGCTCGGTGCGAAACACGTCCAGCGTAGCGCCGGCGAGATGACCGCTGTCGAGCAGCGCCAGCAGATCGGCTTCCACCAGGTGGGCGCCACGCGCCACATTGATCAGGTAGCCGTTGGGCTGCAGCTGGCTCAGCGTGGCAAGGTTCAAGATTCCCTTGGTTTCTGGTGTCAGTGGCAGCAGGCATACCAGCAGTCGGCTGCTGGCCAAAAACTCCGCCAGCTGCGACGGCCCCGCATAGCAGCGCACGCCGGAAATCGCCTTGAGGGTTCGGCTCCAGCCCTGCACCGGGTATTCAAAGTGCTGCAGTGCCTGCGCCACCCGCTGCCCCAAGACGCCAAGCCCCATGATGCCAACCGGAAACTCGGCTCGGTTCAGCGGCGGGCGGCGCACCCAATTGGCGTCATGAGCGGCGCTCTGGTAGCGGTCAAAGCCACGGGTGTACTGGCTGACCGCGTGGCACACGTATTCGGCCATCTGCACCGCCATGCCAGCATCGTCAAGGCGCACCACCAGCGCCTGTGGCGGCAGGCGCAGTTGCATCAAGGCATCGACCCCGGCACCCACATTGAAAATCGTGCGCAGCTTTGTCTGCTCGTCAAACATGTGTTGCGGCGGTGCCCATACCACCGCCAAGTCTGCCAGCGCCGCGCCAGGTTGCCAGGGGGTCACGATGGCCTGGGGCAGCGCAGCACGCAAATCGTCCAGCCAAGCGCTGGCGTTGTCGTCTTTGCAAAAAAAACTGATGTGCATGGCGGTGTCTCAAGCCGTGAGCGTGATCAGCGCGGCGCCCTCGCCTACCTGATCGCCGGGGGCGTACAGCAGCTCGGCCACCACCCCGTCCGCCGGGGCGGCAATGGTGTGCTCCATTTTCATGGCGTCAAGCACTGCCAGGGCCTGACCGCGCTTGACGCGGTCCCCTGCCTTGACCGCAAAGGAGACCACCTTGCCCGGCATGGGTGCAGTCAAGCGGCCGCCCTCGGCCTGCGCAACATCAGGATGGGCCAGCAGGTCGCTCACCGTGATCTGCGCCGCACCCTGGGCCGTATGGACATGGGCCACATCGCCCAGGCGGTAAACATGCACCACCGCACTCACATCACCCCAATGCAGGGCGATGCCGGTGCCAGCGGCGGCAAAATGCAGCTCGCCCACCATGCCAGCCACGCTGAACTGCAGGCTGCCGTCGCGCCGGTAGCGCAGACTGGCCGACACCTCGTGCTCGCCTTGGCGAAAGCTAAAGCGCCTAACGAATTCGCCCAGGCTGCGCCAGCCGTCCGTTTGGCCGAACGGGCCAGCCCCCTGCCCGGCCCGCTCTGACAGCAGGGTGCGTGCCACCTCGGCCGCGCAGGCCAGCGGCAGGCTAACCCGGGTCTGCCCAAACAGCGCTGCCGCCTCGCGTGGAATCAGCGCCGTGTCGAGATCGGCCCGGGCAAACGAGCGGCTTTGCACCACATGGCGCAAAAACTGCACATTGGTCTGCAGACCGACGATGTGGGTCTGCGCCAGCGCCACATCAAGCTTGGCCAGCGCCTCTTCGCGGGTGTCGCCATGGACGATCAGCTTGGCCACCATCGAGTCGTAATAGGGTGAGATCGCATCGCCCTGACGCACCCCCGAGTCCACCCGAACCCCATGGTCGGCCCGCTCAAAGGTGCTGCACGCGGGCAGGGCATACACGTCGAGCCGGCCGGTGGCGGGCAGAAAGTTGTTATCCGGGTTTTCGGCGCAGATGCGGGCCTCAATGGCGTGGCCGCTCAGGCGCAGCTGGTGCTGCTGCAGGGGCAAGGGTTCGCCGCTGGCCACCCGCAACTGCCACTCCACCAGATCGAGCTCGGTGATGGCTTCAGTGACCGGATGCTCCACCTGCAGCCGGGTGTTCATCTCCATGAAGTAGAAGGCCCCCACGCTTGCCACTGCGTGTGCGGCGCTGCCCCCCGGGGGGGCGAACCCCGCCTTGGGGCGGCCCGGCGGCGGGGTTGTTGCCCCCACGTTTGCCACTGCGTGTGCGGCGCTGCCCCCCGGGCTGGTCTCCACAATGAACTCGACCGTGCCGGCCCCTACATAGTCCACTGCACGGGCGGCGGCCACGGCGGCTTCTCCCATCTGCTGGCGCAGCGCCGGCGTCATGCCGGGCGCTGGGGCTTCTTCCAGCACCTTCTGGTGGCGGCGCTGCACCGAGCAATCGCGCTCGTGCAGGTAGACGTAGTTGCCCTGGGTGTCGCCAAACACCTGGATTTCAATGTGGCGCGGGCGCTGCACGTACCTCTCGATCAGCACCGCGTCGTCGCCAAAGCTGTTGCGCGCTTCGCGCTGGCAACTGGCCAGCGCGGCGGCAAAGTCCTCCGACTTGTCGACCGCGCGCATGCCCTTGCCACCGCCACCGGCACTCGCCTTGATCAAGACGGGGTAGCCGATGCTGTCGGCCTCAAGCTGCAACCGGGCCGGGTCTTGGTCGGCGCCGTGGTAGCCGGGCACCAGGGGTACACCAGCCTTTTCCATCAATTGTTTGGACTCAGCCTTCAGGCCCATGGCGCGAATGGCTGCCGGTGACGGGCCGATGAACACCAGGCCTGCATCGGCGCAGGCCTGGGCGAAGGCGTCGTTTTCGCTCAGGAAACCGTAGCCGGGGTGCACCGCCTGCGCGCCAGTAGCCTGGGCCGCCTGCAGGATACGCTGCCACTGCAGGTAGCTGTCGCGTGGCGCACTGCCGCCAATGTGAACCGCCTCGTCACAGGCGGCCACGTGCTTGGCCGAGGCGTCGGCATCGGAGTACACGGCCACCGTGCGGATGCCCATGCGTCGGGCCGTGGCGGCTACGCGGCAGGCGATTTCGCCACGGTTGGCAATGAGAATTTTGTTAAACATGTATGCCTGCTTTTTTTCAAACTTGATCTTGGTTTGCCGCAAACTGACGGCTACTGCGTCGAATGCGCGCTTGGGTTGCCCGATCTCATCAAACAGGGTGGGGCGCATCGCTTGCCCATCGGAGCGACGCTGGCCTTGGCCCCAGCGGTTGATCCAGGTTTCGGCATCGGTGTAGTCACGGTCAGCTTGGCCATGTTTGCAAGCCTCGCAGGGTTTTCATGACATCGAAATCAGAATCACGGTGCAGCAGCAGGTGCTCATGTGTAATGCAGTAACTGGCCAGGAGCATGTCGATGGGGCTGGCGATGGTGTAGCCCCGGGCGCGCAGTGCGCGGTCGTGCTCAGCGGCACGCAAAGCATTGTCAATGCCGCCAATTTCTACCATGGGCAGGTCCAGCAACAGGGCTTGCGCTTGCAGGCGCGAACGGTCATACCGAAACCCGCGCATGACTTCAAAGACCACCAAGTCTGCCGTCGCTATGACCTCGACCGGGGTGTCGAGCCATAAATCCAGCTGCGCCGTATGCGGGGTGGATTCGTTGCGAAAATAGTCTATCCAGACACTGGAATCCACCAAAATCATGGCGCTTTGTCCACCGCAGGCGCGTAACTCACTGCAGGCTCCTGAATACTGGGCTCAGACTGCACATGGCGCTGAAAGCCTGGCTCCAGAAAAATCGTGTCGATCTCGCCTTCGTAAGGCAAACCAGCAGCCCGGGCTTGCACCTTGGCCGTTTGCTCTTCGCGGTACTTGGCCCAAGCGGCTTCGTCATCGCCTATCCACTGCAGTTTGCCGCGAAGCGAACGAAGCCCGTCATAAACCATGCGGCGCTTAACCATGCGCAAGCCCTCTTCCACTGCCTCGCGCTTGGTTTTGAAGCGGCCCATGCCCATGACGTCGGCCATGAGTTTGTCGTCAATCACAATATTGGTGCGCATGATTTCCCCTACCTATGTGTATAAATAATGGAAATCATACACACTGCGGTTCAAATGACCAATCACATGCGGAACACGCCGAACTTGGTGTCCTCGATCGGGGCATTGCGCGTGGCAGCCAGACCCAGCGCCAGCACGCGGCGGGTGTCAGTCGGGTCGATGATGCCGTCGTCCCACAAGCGGGCGGTGGCGTAGTAGGGGTGGCCCTGCTCTTCGTATTGCCGGCGAATGGGGGCTTTGAAGGCCTCTTCTTCCTCCACGCTCCATGTGCCGCCCTTGCCCTCGATGCCATCGCGCTTGACGGTGGCCAGCACGCTGGCGGCCTGCTCGCCGCCCATGACCGAGATGCGGGCGTTGGGCCACATCCACAAAAAGCGTGGGCTGTAGGCGCGGCCGCACATGCCGTAGTTGCCGGCGCCAAAGCTGCCGCCAATGATGATGGTGAACTTCGGGACAGCAGCCGTAGCCACCGCGGTGACCATCTTGGCGCCGTTGCGGGCAATGCCCTCGTTTTCAACCTTGCGCCCGACCATGAAGCCGGTGATGTTCTGTAAAAACACCAGCGGGATCTTGCGCTGGCAGCACAGCTCAATAAAGTGCGCACCTTTGAGGGCCGACTCGGAAAACAGGATTCCGTTGTTGGCGATGATGCCCACCGGCATGCCCTCGATGCGGGCAAAGCCGGTGATCAGGGTGGTGCCAAAGCGCGCCTTGAACTCGTCAACTTCCGAGCCGTCGACGATGCGGGCGATGATCTCGCGCACATCAAAGGGCTTGCGGGTGTCCACCGGGATCACGCCATACAGCTCCTCTGCTGCATATTTAGGAGCAAGGACCTCAATCGCAGCAAGGGCTGGGGCCTGATTTCTATTCAAATTTTTAACAGCAGCACGGGCCAGCGCCAATGCGTGGGCGTCGTTCTGGGCGAGGTGGTCGGCCACGCCCGACAAGCGGGTGTGCACATCGCCGCCGCCTAAGTCTTCTGCCGTCACCACCTCACCGGTGGCAGCTTTGACCAGCGGCGGGCCACCCAAAAATATGGTGCCCTGATTTTTGACGATGATGGCCTCGTCGCTCATGGCCGGCACATAGGCGCCGCCGGCGGTGCAGCTGCCCATGACCACGGCAATCTGGGCAATGCCCTGGGCGCTCATGTTGGCCTGGTTGAAGAAGATGCGGCCAAAGTGGTCGCGGTCGGGAAACACCTCGTCCTGGTTCGGCAGGTTGGCGCCACCAGAGTCGACCAGGTAGATGCAGGGCAGGTGGTTCTGCTGCGCCACTTCCTGGGCCCGCAGGTGTTTCTTCACCGTCATCGGGTAGTAGGTGCCGCCCTTGACCGTGGCGTCGTTGCAGACAATCATGCAGTCCACCCCGCTGACGCGGCCGATGCCGGCAATCAGGCCGGCGCAGGGCGCGCTGTCGCTGCCGTCGCGGTCCGGGTACATCCCCAGCGCGGCCAGGGACGAGAGTTCCAGAAAGGGCGTGCCCGGGTCAAGCAGCATCTCGACCCGCTCACGGGGCAGCAGCTTGCCACGGGCGGTGTGCCGGGCGCGGGCCACTTCGCCTCCGCCTAGAGCCACCTGCTCGAACTTGGCGCGCAGATCGTCAACGAGCGCGCGCATGGCGGCGGCGTTGGTCAGGAAATCGGCAGCGCGGGCGTTAAGTTGGGTCTCCAGAATCGGCATATTGCTGCTTTCTGCTCAAGCAGGTCGGCACCCTGTGCAGGTGCCGGACTCGATCGAGCTGGTTGGGAGTGTCATTTTTTTAGAGGCCAAGCAAAGCCGGCAGCTGCGCCATGTCTTCGAACAGTTGCTGCGCGCCGGCCTGGCGCAGGCTTGCGCCATCTACATGGCGCGTGCTCCGTGGCAGGTAGGCAAACACAGTCGCGCCAGCGGCCACGCCAGCCAGCACGCCAGTCAGCGTGTCCTTCACCACCGCACAACGGGCCGCTGGCACGGCCAGCGCAGCGGCGGCGGCCAGATAGACGTCGGGGTGGGGCTTGGAGCGTGGCATCTCGTGGCCGCTGAAGATGCGCTGTTCAAAATAACTCAGCAGTCCCAGCTTGGCCAGCATCATCTCCACCTTGAATCGGTCGGCGCCAGAGGCACAGGCAATGCGGCCACTGTGCCCGGCATGGATACGGTGTACCGCATCAGCCACATTAGGAATGGCAGTGAGATGGCTCGCCAGCGCAGTGTTACGCCGGGCACGAAAGCTGGCCAGCCAATCTTCGGTCACCGGCGCGCCGGTTTTCTGCTCGATCAGTGCCGCCTCATCGCTGACCGCTTTGCCGACAAACTGCAACATGCATTCATCTACCGTGAGCCGCCAACCGCGCTCGGCCAACATCTCGCGTAGCACGCCATTGGTGAGGGTTTCGCTGTCGGCCAGCACGCCGTCGCAGTCAAACAGCACGGCGTCAAAGTGTGGCGCACTCATGCCTTGCTGACGCCACACGCCTTGTACTGCCGCAGCCTGTCAGTCGACTTTCTCAGGCGGGCACGGCTGGCGGACGAAAATCGTTGCTGGTCTTGCGCAGTGAACATGGGAGGCTTCCGGTATCAGGCCAAGGCCCGCTGAATGATGATCTTTTGCACGTCCGAGGTGCCCTCGTAAATCTGGCACACCCGCACATCGCGGTAGATGCGCTCGAGCGGAAAGTCGCTCACATACCCGTAGCCACCCAGAGTCTGGATGGCCGCGCTGCAAATCTGTTCGGCGGCCTCGCTGGCAAACAGCTTGGCCATGGCGGCTTCTTTCAGGCAGGGCCGGCCAGCGTCGCGCAGACTGGCCGCGTGCCAGATCAACTGGCGGGCGGCTTCGAGCCGGGTGGCGCAATCAGCCAGCCGGAAACCCACCGCTTGGTGGTTGAAGATGGCGGTGCCGAAGCTTTGGCGCTCCTTGGCATAGGCAATCGCCACCTCCAGCGCACTGCGCGCCATGCCAACGCTTTGCGCGGCAATGCCGATGCGCCCGCCCTCCAAGCCACCCAGGGCGATCTTGTAGCCCTCGCCCTCCTCACCCAGCCGGTTCTCAACCGGAATACGGCACTGGTCAAAGTTGATCTGCGCCGTGTCGCTGCTGTGCTGACCCAGCTTGTCCTCCAGCCGGGCCACCGTATAACCTGGCGCGTTGGTCGGCACCAGAAAGGCGCTCATGCCTTTTTTGCCAGCACCCCGGTCGGTCACAGCCATGACGATGGCCAGGTCGCCATGCTTGCCGCTGGTGACGAACTGCTTGACGCCATTGATCACATAGCTGTCGCCGTCACGCACTGCCGTGGTCCGCAAGGCTGACGCGTCCGAGCCCACGTGAGGTTCGGTCAGGCAAAAGGCACCCAGCATCTCGCCACGCGCCAGCGGCACCAGCCACTGCTGTTTTTGCGCCTCGGAGGCATAGCGCAACAAAATGGCGTTGACCGGGCAGTTGGTGACACTGATGGCGGTGCTGGTGCCACCGTCGCCGGCCGCGATTTCTTCCAGCACCAGCGCCAGCGTCAGGTAATCCAGGTTGGCGCCGCCGTAGGCTTCGGGCACGCAAATGCCGTAAGCCCCTAACGCCGCCAGACCGCGGTGGGCGTCTTTGGGGAAATGGTGCTCTTTGTCCCAGCGCGCGGCATGGGGCCAGAGCTGCTCCTGCGCGAAGTCGCGCACCGCGTCGCGGATCATTTCCTGGTCTTGGGTCAGCAGCATGGTCAGGCCTCGGACGACGCGCCGTGGCGGGCGGTCACTTCGATTTCGATTTTCATGCGCGGGTCGATCAAGCCCACCACCATAGCCGTTGCAGCAGGCCGCGCGCGGGCAAAGTATTGGCCAAAAATCGGCGCCACACGGTCAAAGAGGCTGGCATCGCTCAACAGGTAACGCACCCGAACCACGTCGTCCAGACTGGCACCGGCCTGGGCCAATGCTGCGCTGATGTTGCTGAAGCACTGGCGCGTCTGCTGGACCGCGTCGTCCACAATGCTCATGTCACTGTAGTCAAAGCCGGTCGTACCCGAGACATGGATCCAGTCGCCGTCCACCACAGCACGGCTGTAGCCCGCCAGGGCTTCGAAGCTGGAACCCGAGCTGATATGGCGGACTCCGCTCACAACAGTTCCAGCGCCATGGCGGTGGCCTCGCCGCCACCAATGCACAGGGTTGCGACGCCCCTCTTCAGGCCGCGCGCCTGCAGGGCATGGATCAGCGTCACCATGATGCGGGCGCCGCTGGCACCGATCGGGTGGCCGAGCGCGCAGGCGCCGCCATTGACGTTGACGATGTCGTGGCTCAGCGCCAACTCGTGCATCAGCGCCATCGGCACCACGGCAAAGGCCTCATTGACCTCCCACAGGTCCACGTCGGCCACCGTCCAGCCGGCCCGGGCCAGCACCTTGTGCACCGCACCCACGGGCGCCGTGGCAAACCAGTTGGGCGCCTGGGCGTGCACGGCATGGGCCACGATGCGGGCCAGTGGCCGGCTACCAAGTTGCTGGGCCGTGCTGGCGCGCATCAGCACCAGGGCGGCCGCGCCGTCATTGATGCTGGAGCTGCTGGCGGCGGTGATGGTGCCGTCCTTCTTGAAAGCCGGTTTGAGCGTCGGGATTTTGTCGAGCTTGATGCGGCCCGGGCCCTCGTCCGTGGCTACCAGCACCTCAACGCTGCGGCCTTTGACCGCCACCGGGGTGATTTCAGCGGTAAAAGCGCCACTCTTGATCGCCGCCTGCGCCCGCTGCACGCTGGCAGTGGCAAAGGCGTCCTGCTGGGCGCGGGTGAAGTTGTATTTGGCGGCGCAATCTTCGCCAAAGGTGCCCATGGAGCGACCGCTTTCGTAGGCATCCTCCAGCCCGTCGAGCATCAGGTGGTCAAAAATGCGGTCGTGGCCGATACGGTAGCCGGCCCGCGCCTTGGGCAGCAGGTAGGGGGCGTTGGTCATGCTCTCCATGCCGCCGGCCACCAGCACGTCGGCGCTGCCGGCCAGCAGCATGTCGTGCGCCAACATGGCCGCACGCATGCCCGAGCCGCACATCTTGCTCAGTGTGATGGCGCCCGCACTGTCGGGCAAGCCGCCCTTGAAGGCGGCCTGGCGCGCCGGCGCCTGACCCTGACCGGCCATCAGGCAGTTGCCCATCAGCACCTCGTCCACCTGCTCCGGCACCACGCCGGAACGCTGCACCGCAGCGGCAATGGCCGCGCCGCCCAGGTCATGCGCTGCCAAGGACGCAAAATCGCCCTGAAAACTGCCCATGGGGGTTCGGGCTGCAGCCACGATCACGATCGATTCAGACATCAGATTTCCTTTTTGATTTTTGCAGGGAGCGCGCTTGCCAGCGCTTGTCAGCCGTGGGATTCAGGTCAAAAATTACTCAGCTAGCCGGTCGGCTAAATCAAAGCGCTTGTGTCGGTCATAGGGAAACACATCGAACACATGGCCGGCCAGGATGCGTTCCTTGTGCGACTGCCAGAAAGCCGCGTCGAGCAGATCGGCATGATGCTTCATGAAGATCGTGCGCACCGCCGGGTTGCCAAGCAAAAAAGGCTCGAAGGTCTCGGGGAATACATCTTTGGGACCAACCGAGTACCAGACTTCACCCGACATTTCGTCCTCTTCATTGCGCGGCGCCGGCACTTGGCGAAACCGGCAATCGGTGATGTACTCGATCTCGTCATAGTCGTAGAACACCACCTTGCCGTGGCGGGTGATGCCAAAGTTCTTCCACAGCATGTCGCCCGGGAAGATATTGGCTGCCACCAGGTCCTTGATGGCGTTACCGTATTCGATGACGCCGCGCTCAATCTGTTCGCGCGCTCGCAGGGCAGCGGGGTTGTTGTCCGCCGGGTTGGTACCACCAGCGTCGAAGGCTTCTTGCAGGTAGATATTGAGCGGGATCATGCGCCGCTCGATGTAGACATGCTTGATGATCACCTCCAGCTGACCATCGCCATCGCGGTCGCTCACCTCAAGCTGGCTAGGGGCAAATTTTTCAATCTCGGCGATTAGTTCATCATCAAAACGCCGGCGCGGAAACGCCACCTCGCTGTATTCAAGCGTATCGGCCATGCGCCCGACCCGGTCATGCTGTTTGACCAGCAGGTACTTGCCCTTGATTTGCTCACGGGTGGTATCTTTGGGCGGCGGGTAGTAGTCTTTGATGACCTTGAACACATAGGGAAACGAAGGCAGGTCAAACACCAGCATCACCATGCCTTTGATGCCGGGCGCAATTCGAAACCGGTCGCTGGAGTGGCGCAGGTGGTGCAGGAAGTCGCGGTAAAACAGTGTCTTGCCCTGCTTGGCCAAGCCTAGCGCGCTGTAGAGCTCATTACGTGGCTTGCGAGGCATCATGCTGCGCAAGAACTGCACATAGGCCGAGGGGATTTCCA
This sequence comes from Rhodoferax sp., assembly GCA_009693325.1. Lineage (GTDB taxonomy): Bacteria > Pseudomonadota > Gammaproteobacteria > Burkholderiales > Burkholderiaceae_C > Rhodoferax. The sequence continues at coordinate 2,354 of SHXM01000020.1, read as the reverse complement.
TGTCGACCATAAAGTAGGCACGCGCGAAACTGAACAGCATCAGGAGGTCATCCTCGCCCGAGAGTACTGCATCGATGGCCAGTTTCCGGCTGGCCCGAACATGCAAGATAGGCAAGGCAAAAGGTATCTCAGCAAAGCCATTGATGAGCTTGCCCACCACATAGGCGCCCTTGTTACGAAAAAACAGACTGGTCAGCACCTGCACCTGGAAATTGGCACGCAGCGTGGCTTCGCCGAGCACTAGGCTGAGGGCCTGCGTCACCCGCTCGGTATCACGCGGCAAATCATCAAAAGGCACGCGCAGATCGAAATCGAGCAGCGCCTGCATGAGCGTTGCAGCCAGGGCGGCAGGCGCCGGATAGTAGGCGCGGTAACTGGGGCTGGCCTCGGCTTCGCTGTTTTCAATGTACTCAGTGCTTACCGCAGGCCGGACAAAAATAAAGTCATTGTGGAAGTGGGTGCGGTGCAGAATTTTGGTGGTGACTGAATTAAAAAAAGTTTCTGCCAACTCGGGTTGGTGGTGGTTAACCAGTAGACCGATGTAATGCAGCTTGACCTGATGCCAGATATCCATAGGCTGCTCGCCGGCCCTGTATTCCCGCTCCAGTCGGGTAGAGGCCTCGCGCACGCGCAGGTCGTAAAACTCGATGCGCTCGCGCTGGGCTCTTTGCTGAGCATGCCAGTCTGCTGTCTCAAAGCGGTGTTTGGCGCGGGCCGATTCGGTGCGAAACAAGCGATAGTGGCGGTTGAAGCCGTCCATCAACGCCTTGGCGATGTCATAGGCCAGTGTAGAGTCAAGACGTTGCGGAAACATCTGTCTCAAGCCCAGGCTCAGGCCGTTGTCTGGCCGCCACGGGGGTAGCGTTTTAGCGCATGGCGAAACACGTCGTCCACCTGCTCGGGGCCGGACATGCTCACACGGAGGTCTTTCAACAAGCCGTCTTTGAGGCCGTAGCACCAACCATGCACAGCTACTTCTTGACCACGGTGCCAGGCGTCTTGCATCACATTGGACAGGGCCACGTTGCTGACCTGTTCGATCACGTTCATTTCGCACAGCACATCTTCTTGCTCATGGGTGCACAGGTGCTCGATGCGGCGCCGGTGGCGCAGCTTGACATCATGCACATGGCGCAGCCAGTTGTCCGCCAGGCCAATCCGGGTGCCCCGCAGCGCCGCCAGCACACCGCCACAACCATAGTGGCCAACCACCATGATGTGCTCAACCTTCAGGTGGTCTACTGCATATTGGATCACCGAAAGGGCGTTGAGATCGGAGTGCACCACCACATTGGCCACGTTGCGGTGCACAAACACCTCGCCGGGGTCTAAGCCGGTGATTTCATTGGCCGGAACACGGCTGTCAGAGCAGCCTATCCACAGGTATTTGGGGTTTTGTTGTTGCGCAAGTTTGCCAAAAAACCCCGGTCGCTCCCGCTCCATTCTGGCGGCCCAGGCACGGTTGTTGTCCAAAAGGTGATGAAAAGGTGTGCTCATGGGGTCCTATTTTCGCTGTTCTGCAGCCTGCATCACATGGTTTGAGCAAACAATTCGCGCCCAATCAACATCCGCCTGATCTCACTGGTACCCGCACCGATCTCATACAACTTGGCATCGCGCCAAAGCCGGCCAAGGGGGTAGTCATTGATGTAGCCGTTACCACCAAAAATCTGGACTCCCTCGCCTGCCATCCAAGTGGCTTTTTCAGCGCACCAGAGGATCACCGAGGCACAGTCCTTGCGCACCTGGCGCACATGCTCGCTGCCCAGCAGATCAAGATTTTTGGCTACGGTGTAGGCGAAAGCCCGCCCAGCCTGAAGCACGGTGTACATGTCGGCCACCTTGCCTTGGATCAGCTGAAACTCGCCAATGCTTTGGCCAAACTGCTTGCGGTCATGAATGTAGGGCACCACGCTGTCCATGACCGACTGCATGATGCCCAATGGTCCCCCAGTGAGCACAGCGCGCTCGTAGTCCAAGCCGCTCATCAGCACCTTGGCGCCGCCGTTCAGCTGGCCCAGAATGTTGTGCACCGGCACCTCGACATTGTTAAAAACCAGTTCGCCGGTATGGCTACCGCGCATGCCCAGCTTATCGAGTTTTTGCGCAATGCTGAAGCCTGGCATGCCCTTTTCGACCAGGAAAGCAGTAACCCCGCGTGCCCCGAGATCGGGCTCGCTCTTGGCGTACACCACCAGCGTGTGGGCATCTGGCCCGTTGGTGATCCACATCTTGCTGCCATTGAGCAGGTAGTAGCCGCCCTTGTCTTCGGCCTTGAGCTTCATGCTGAGCACGTCGCTGCCGGCGCCAGGCTCGCTCATGGCCAATGCGCCAATGTGCTCACCGCTGATGAG
>SHXM01000019.1 GCA_009693325.1 Rhodoferax sp. | reverse complement strand
CTGCTGTCTTTCAGCGCCACCACCACCTTCTCACGGGCCAGAGTGTTGACGGTGTCGCGCGCCAGCTTGATGTTCACGCAGACCGGAATGTCGTAGGCCACCACCGGCAGGTCGACCGCATCACGCACGTAGCGGAAGTGGTCCAGGGTTTCGGTCTGGTTGGTTCGCGTGTAATAAGGAGCGGTCAGCACCAGGGCCTGCGCGCCCAGGCCCTGGGCTTGTCGGCCGTGGGCGATGCAGTGGTCCGTCGTGGCATCCATTACCCCCACCAGCACCGGCACACGGCCGGCGGCCTCGCGGACCGCAGTCTCGATCACCAGTCCCCGCTGCGCCGGGTTCAGGAACACGCATTCGCTGGTCGAGCCGAGCACGAACAGGCCGTGCACTCCGCCGTCGATGATGTGGCGCAAAACAGCGCGCAGACCCTGCGGGTCGATCTGCCCGCCATGGTCGTAGGGCGTGGCTACGGGGGGAACAATACCGTGAAGCTGGAGGGTTGAGGTCATGGGTCAAACAATGAGTCAGGACATGAACAGCCTGGGCAGGGCCAGGATGAAGGGCGGGTACAGAATCATCAGGATCTGCACGATGATCAAGGGAATGAGCCAGGGGATGGTGGCGCGGATCAACCGGTGCATCTCCACACCATGGCTCTTGGACACCACGAACAGGATCATGCCCATGGGTGGCGTGAGCGTGCCGATCATCAAGGTAAAAATAATGTTGACACCAAAATACACCGGGTCAATATTGAACTGCAGCGCCAAGGGCATGAACGACGGGACCAGTACCAGCAGCAGCGCCAGAACCTCAATAAAACAGCCTAGGATCAACAGCAGCACTGTCACCGCAAACATGAACTCGGTGGGCGTGCTCGCTACCGACATCAGCAGCGAGGCAATTTGCTCGGGTGCTTTTTCGCGCGCCATCACTACGCCCATCATCGACACGCCGCCTATGATCAGACCGATGGTGGACGACATGACAGCTGTTTCGTAGATTGCATCCCACAGCTTGCGCCAGGTCAGCTCATGGTAAAAAAACAGGTCGATAAAGATCGCGTACAGCACGGTAACCGCGGCCGCCTCGGTTGGCGAAAAGATGCCGCTGAAGATCCCGCCGATGATCACCGCCGGCGTCAACAGCGCTGGGAATGAGACGATCAGCGATGATCGAATTTGACGCCACGTGGCTCGTTCATGAATCGGCAGCTTGACCCGTCCGGCGACAAAATAAAGCATGATCATCATCGCTGCGGTACAAAGCAAGCCCGGCACGATGCCGCCTAAAAACAAGCCGCCAATCGAAGCGCCCGAAACCACCCCATAGACCACCATCGGAATGCTTGGTGGCACCAGCGGCCCCAGGATAGATGAGACGGCTGTCAAGGCCGCAGCCAGGTCGTGGGGGTAGCCGGCTTTTTGCATGGCCTCGGCCTCGATTTTTCCCAGGCCACCCGCGTCTGCCACCGCTGAACCTGACATACCAGAGAAGAACAGACTGGCCAAGATGTTGACATGACCCAGACCACCTCGTATGTGGCCGACCAGATGGGTGGCAAAGCCAAACAGGTTTTTGGTGATGCTCGAAGAATTGAAAATATTCGCGGCCAAGATAAATAGGGGCACGGCAATAATTGGAAAACTGTTGAGGCCGTCAACGATGCGTTGTACTGCAAAACTGATGCCAATGCCGGTGTACAGAAAGTAGCCGACCGACACCAGAATCATCGAAACCGCGATTGGAATGCCGACAAAGATCAGCACCATCCAGGTGACGATAAACGCCAGAAACGTCATGATGCTCCTGCAATATTGGCTTGCTGCTTGCCAGTGACGCGCAGAAACAAGCGCCCGGCCCACAAGATAGCACCCAGCGGCAGCGCGGCATACAGCACTGCGTCAGACAAAAACAGGGTCACCGACTCGTCATGCCAAGTGCGAATCACGCCTTTTATCCCCAGAAATGCCATGTACAGGGCCAACACTCCGGTGGCCGCATCGATCAGCCGGTAGACGGTTTTTCGAACCGCCCGGCTCCACAATTCGGGGATCATTTCCATGCGTATGTGTTGGTTGGTACGCTCAGCCTCGCTCACCCCCATCAGGGCCATCCAGACCCACAGCCAGCGGACTAGCTCCTCTGTCCACACCAGACCTGGGAAAAGCCCTAAACGGCTCGCAATTTGTAGAAAGATGAGCAGGGTCAGGGCAATCAAAAAAATTGCGCTGGCCGTTCCCTCTGGCGAATAGGGGCTGGGCTTCATGGCGTTTGCAACGCAGATCTGGACATGTTGGATTAGCTCACTTGGTTGCGATCATGCGCTGAATTTCGCCTGCGCCGAGTTCGGCCTCAAGTTGGTCGTGGTAGGGCTTCATGGCGGCACGGAACGGACCCGTGTCAACCGTGGTGACCGTGAGTCCTTTTGACTTGAAGAAGGCCACCAACTCGGTTTCACTCTTCATCACGCCAGCAGTTGAAACTTTGCCACCCGCTACGATGGCTTCTTCAAGCCACTGTTTTTGGGTGGGGTTGAGCTTCTTGAGCGCCTTGTCGCCCACCAAGATGGCTGAGCTGGCAATGAAATGGCCGGTGAGCGCAATGTATTTTTGTACCTCGTAGACCTTGGCAGCCTCTATGGTGGGTAACGGGTTTTCCTGCGCATCAACCTGTTTGGTTTGCAGCGCCAGGTAGAGCTCGGCGAAAGCTACAGGGGCAGGCGTTGCCCCTACCGCTTGGGCATAGGCAATCAGAAAGGGCACGTTAGGCGTGCGCATTTTCAGGCCTTTGAGATCGGCCATGGAGTTGATCGGCTTGTTGGCGGTGGTGTGCCTTGTGCCCTCGTACCAGACATCCATCAGATGCACGCCCTTCTCGCGAAACTTTGCCTCCATGCGCTGGCCATAAGGGCCTTTGAGCACGGCCTTAAGGTGGTCGTAGCTTGAAATCACATAAGGCGCGCCAATGAGCTTGAGCTCGGGGATGACGTAGCTCATGTCGGGGTAGCCGGTATTGGTTATGTCGAGATCACCGGCCTGTACCTGTCCCACCATGGCTTTGAAGTCGCCCAGTTGCGACCCTGGGAATAGCTTCAGGGTCATGGTCCCTTTGGATGATTCTTCAAGTTTGCGCTTGATTTCCAGAAAGCCTTTATAGACCACATGGGTCTCTGGCAATTGGGTGCCCAAGCTCAGCGTCAGGTTCTGCGCCAATGCAGCAGCCGAGACGCAAAGCGACAGTATTGCAGCGAGGGGTTTCCAGGGTTTCATCATCAGTCTCCTTACTAGTATGGTTATGGAACGGTTACGGAAGGGGTGGCAAAAAAAGCATCAATGCGGCCGGGCTACCGGCGCATACATCGCGTCAAGACGGCGGGAAATTTCATTGAAATGGTGGCGGTGCGCACGCTCCAGCGCCTGCACGTCGCCGGACTGCACCATTTGTGCGACCGCCAGATGGTCCTGCGCTGTGGCGCGCTGCGCCGCAGCATCAGGCACGGGCAACCGGTCAGACAAGCGGTTGAAGACCTGCCAAAACAGATCGACCAGGCTCAACAGGAAGGTGTTGTCCAAGCAGCGGAACAGCGTGGCGTGAAAGGCCCGGTCGAGTTCGGCAAAGCTCTCGCCGCGCTCGCTGCACTGCAGCATCTGCTGGGCCAGTTCACTCAATTCATCGACATCCGAGGGGCCGATGTTCGCCACCACCTGCGAAATCATGCCCACCTCGAGCGCGCAACGCACTTGCAGCAACTCGCGCAAACTTGAGCCCTGCGCAGCAATCGAGTAGGGCAGGTTGTGCAGGATCGGGTCAAAGGAAAAATGCGCAACGAACACGCCTTCGCCATGCCGGGTGCGGATAATGCCCAGCGACTCTAAGGATTTGAGGCCCTCGCGCAAAGACGCACGCGACATGCCCAGCTCTTGGCACAGAACCGCCTCGGATGGCAGCGGATCGCCACCCTTGAGCTGATGCTGCTCAATGAAGCGCTTGACCTCGGTCGTCGCTAATTGGTATGCCGGCAGTCGGGTGAAACTCTTCACGATGAGGTCAAGGGGGGAGTGGGTGTTGCCAGAGTTCAGATGTCAGACATGTCTTGCTATTGTGTGCAGATCATGTGCGCCTGAACAGGGTGTTTACCCTAGGGTAAATTGGGACGGCTAATGTCTAATTTGGGTCAGATACGGTTTAATCTTCAAACTTATGCCGGCAGCACTTATCCAGTCTATGTTCAGCAACGCGCTTCCGGCCCTGAGCGATAGCTTGCCCGAGTCTGCCTGACCTGGTGCCGAATGCCCCACACGCCAACACCCTTTGATGCATGGGCAACGGCCTACCGCAGGCTGCTCGAAACCTCGATCGAGCAAGCCGGGTTGGCTTTGCTGGCCCAACCCTCACCCGCGCCCACCGCCAGCCCAGGCGCCCCGGTCTGCCTGGTGTTCTCACCGCACCCAGATGACGAGGCTCTGGTGGGCGGCTTGGCCTTGCGCTTGCGGCAGGAATCGGGCTGGCGTGTGGTCAATGTGGCGCTCACTTTTGGCAGCCGGCTGGAGCGCCGGGCCGAGCGCTGGACCGAGTTGCAGGCCAGTTGTCAGGTGCTGGGTTTTGACCTCATGTGCGCGGGCGAGGCCCCTGGCATGGGGCTCGAAGGTGTGCGAACGGCTGATGCCGCCGCCGACACGGTGCTGTGGCAACTGGCTGTGCGGCGCATCGAAGCGCTGCTTGATGAATATAAGCCGCGCGTGGTGATCTGCCCCCACCGTTTAGACGGGCACTCAGCGCACATCGCCACCGCTTTATTGGTGGAGCAGGCGCTCGAGTCATCTCCCGCGTTGTCGCCTCACCTGCTGCAAAGCGAGTACTGGAACACCCAGCTCGAGCCCCGGCTGATGGTGGCGCTGTCTGATGCCGATGTGGGGCGCTTGATGCTAGCCACCGCCATGCATGCCGGCGAGGTCAGCCGCCAGCCCTACCACCTCAGGTTGCCAGCCTGGTTGATGGACAGTGCGCGCCGCGGCGCCGAACGGGTGGGGGGTGAGGGTGGCACAGCCAGCGCCACCGCTTACGCTGCCCTGTACGGATGGCGGCGCCGGCTGCGGGGTGCGTGGGTAGAGATGCTGCCTCGGGTCTGCCCGCGCTCACAGGCTGTGGGCGAGTTGTTCCCGGGCTGATCTGGCCGGCTGCTTCAGTCCAGCGAGCGCGGGCTGAGGTTGGCAAAATAAAACCACTCGTTGCCTGGCAGGGCCCGCGCGTTGGGGAACACGATATAGCCGTCGCGCGGCGCCAGCACCGGCTCGCCATCGTGGCGTACTGCCACCAGTTCGCCGGCGCGCAGCGGGTCAAAGCTGGACCAGGTTTTAGCCAGTTCGTCGCCTGCATGATGGCGGTCAACCACCTCTGTGAGTCGAAGAAATTCGGGCTCCAGGCAGGGGTCTGGCGGCGCCTGGGCCACCATGCCCAGGTGGGCCAGGGTACGCCGGATTGCCTGGTAGGCCAGCTCAGGTCCGCCCGGGTCGTCATGCTGGCCACACTCCAGCGTGATGGCGTAGCCACCCTGGCGGCGCATGTACTCGGTGGTGCCCACCCCGTATTCGGGGTCGGTGCTGAGCAGGCCGGCCCGGTCCCGGGGCGCGGTGCGGGCCAGGCGCGACGCGACGCCTACGGCGTAGGTCTCAAGCCAGCCTTCAACGATGCGCCGCACCCCCAGGCGTAACACCAGCGCCTGCTCTTTTGCAGCCAGCCTGAAGGGCTGTAACTCGCCTGTGTTGTTGGCCGGACCTATCATGGCAAAAGGTTGCCCTGAAGATTGGAACGAGTGCAAATCAAGCAGCGTGTCGTGCCCGGCGAGCAGCGGACACAGGGCATTGGCGATGCGGTCTTCAAAATCTTGCGGCTCGGTGCTCGGACGCAGGTTGCGGTTGAGGTTGCGCTCGCCATTGCGTTGGCCTTTGTTATAGGCCAGCGGGTTGCTGATCGGCACCAGCGTTAGCGTGCCGCTGGTTAGAGTCAATTGCCCGGCATCAAGCTCTGCCACCAAGCGATGAATGCCTTGGGTGCCACAGGTTTCGTTGCCGTGAACCGCGCCCAGCACAAGCAGGCGCGGGCCGCTGGCCAAGGCTGCAAATTGATGAACGCGCAGCATGGATTCAGAGGGTGTCATAGGGCAGGGCGATGGAGGGGTTGGCCCAGCTGGGGCGAAATTCCATTTTAGGGGCCGAGTCCGGCACAAAAAAAGCCAGAACGACGCACTCTTGAGCGTCGTCGTACCCGGTATTGAACCTGGTGGTTTACTCAACCGTTGTCAAAGGAGCCGCGCCTCTTTCCCTTATGCACTGAGTAGTGCCACAGCCCTCTTGTCGAATGGCACAAAGGTTTCCCCGCCAAGCCAATTGCCCTCAAAGGCGATCACACCATCAGCAAAATTCCCACCAGCGTTGAGCACCTCCAACCCCGCCTCGGCTGCTGGCCGGTTCATTTCTACGTTTTCGCTGGCCATCAGCGCGCGGATCGCGTGAATAACGTCGCCACTTTCAATGTTGTAGACCCTGAGCAGCACCCAAACCAACTCACACAAGCACGGCACTGACATGTTTCAACTGCAAAAGGCATGAGGCCACATGGCTTTTAAAGACGGATCAAACGAGCAAGCTGGCGCACAGCACGTGCGTATGTCGGCTGAGCACCAGCGGTGGTTGTGGGGCAGTGCCAGCGTGGGCTGGGTGCCCGATGATGCTGGGCTTTAGCGCTCCAGCCAAGCAAAAATACCGCGTTGAGGGTAGGCGCGCGCCGGCGCCAGCGACTCTTCGATGCGCAGCCCCTCGTTCCATTTGGCCATACGCTCGGAGCGGGCAAAGCTGCCCACCTTGATTTGGGCCACACCCCAGCCAACGGCCAGGTGAACAATGCTGATGTCTTCGGTCTCGCCGGAGCGGGCTGACACGATGCAGCCGAGCTGGTGGCGCGCGGCCGCCTCAATGGCCTGGCGGGTTTGGGTCACGGTGCCGATCTGGTTGGGCTTGATCAAGACCGCATTGCAGGCGCCCAACGCGGCGCGTTCATCGATCTGCCGGGCGTTGGTGACAAAAAAATCATCGCCAACAATTTGCAGGCGGTGGCCCAGGCGCTCGGTCATGGCGCGCATGCCCTCGATGTCGTTCTCGGCAAAGCCGTCTTCCATTGACACGATCGGGTAGCGGTCCAGCCACAGGGCATAGACATCGAGCAGTTGCTCGCGGGTGAAAGACCTCGATTCGCTGCGCCAGTGGTATTTGTCCCTGGAAAAATATTGGGTCGACGCCAGATCGAGTCCAACCGAGATATCCGCGCCCGGCTTGAAACCGGCACTCTCAATGGCCTTGACCAGCGCCTCGATGGTGGCCTCGTTCGAGCCAAACTGCGGCCAGTAGCCTCCCTCGTCGGCCACACCCAGGTTTTTGCCCTGGCTGCTTAGCGCCCGTCCGGCGGCGTAATACACCTCGGCAATCCATTCCAGGGACTGCTCAAAACTGCTCGCGCCATTCGGAATAGCCAAAAAATCCTGCACATCGACGCTGCCCCTTGCATGGGCGCCACCTCCGAAGATCTGAATCTCGGGCAGCGGCAGGCCCACCACCCGCTCGCCAGCCAGGTGTTGCCAAAGCGGCAGCCCGCGCGCATTGCTGGCAGCCCACAGGGCCGCCAGCGACACCGCCGTCAAACTGTTGCCGCCCAGGCGTGATTTGTCTGGCGTGCCATCGGCTGCGATCATGGCCGAATCAATCCCGGCTTGGTCAAAAATATCGCGACCTTGCAGCAGTGGCGACAGTTCCTGGTTGATGCGTTGCACCGCCAGTTGCACGCCCAAGCCGCGCAGGCGGCTGCCGCCGTCGCGCAACTCCCGGGCCTCGCCTGCGCCGGTAGAAGCGCCTGCTGGCGCGATCGCCCGCCCTACCACCCCGCAGGCCAGCCGCACCTCTGCCTCCACCGTAGGCAGTCCACGCGAATCCCACACCGCGCGCCCCAAGACCGATTGAATAGCGCTCATGGCTTCAAGACGTCTTGGGCGGTCAAGCGGACCGCATCGAGTTGCTCAAACGAGGTCTGTAAGCAGGGGATGGCAATGTCGCGCACCTGCTGGCGCGCCACCGGGTTTGTCAAGTATTCCACCGGCGACTTGCCGTCCACCCGGGCCAACAGCAGGGCGGGCAGCAGCCCTGCTGCGCGCGCCTGCAGGCTGGCCGACGGCTCCCAGTTGACCTGTGCCAAATAGGCCCCGGCCATGCTGTCAAAGGCCGCCAACAACTCTGCAGACTGGGCGGGCTGGTGCACCGCTTTGAGCAGCAGGTGGTTCAGGCAGAAGGCGAGGTCAAAAGCCGGATCACCATACCAAGCGCATTCGGCGTCCAGAAATACCGGCGAGGTCGGACCGCACAGGATGTTCTTTGGGCTCACATCGCCATGGACCAGGCATTTTTTGGTGTTTGCCGTGGCCTCACACAGGCTGCTGAGTTTGTTCTGCAGGGCTGGGTGCAGGTTGGCGGTGGCGAGCAAATAGGGCTCAAGCCTGAGAGAAAAAAATTCGGCATCACTCTCAAAAACCTTGGCGATGTTGGGCTTTCCAGCCGTGAAGGCATGCACCTGCCCCAACGCTTGGCCGACCTGCTGTGCCATGCCGGTATCAATCCGGCCCTGCAGAAGCAGGGTTTTCCAGACCGGGTAGTGCTCGGGTGCGAGGTATTGCATAAAAAAAATACCGCTTGGCGCGTCGCGCCCCAGCATGGCTGGCACCAACTCGGGAAACGCTGGGGCAATGGTCTGGTACCAGGCGTATTCAAAGGCATTGCGCGACAGCGGCGCTTGCCAGTGTGCCGCCACCTTGAGCGTGGGCAAAGCCCGCTTTGCGCAGATGCTGCGACCGCCGAGATCAATCTGCCAAATGTCGGACGACACGCCGCCCACCAACTGTTGGATGCCTCGGATGTCAGTGGCCTGTCCCAGCCCCAGGCGGGCCAGGGCTGCGGCGATCAATTGCGAGTTTGGGTCTGTCAAGTTGAAAATACGTTCAGAAATTGCGCCCCAGGCGCAATAGCGGCGATGATACGTCCGCATGACAAACCATCTCGCCACCCCCGACAACGACGCCATTGCCCTGCTGCCGCTGTTTGAGCGACTGGGGCTGGACCGCATCACCCTGGTGACCACTGGCGACCAGGCGCGTGCGGTCTGGGACGATCTGGCCAAGCTGCCGGCCTGGGGCTTTGATACCGAGTCCAAACCAACCTTTCGGGTGGGCGAGGTGTCGGACGGGCCGCACGTGCTGCAACTGTCCACAACGCAGCGGGCCTGGGTGTTCCAGCTGAACGACCCGGAGTGCCGCGCAGTGGCAGCCGAGCTGCTGACCTTGGGCGGCGTCACCAAGGCCGGCTTTGGCCTGGGCGACGACCGCCGCCACATCGTGCGCAAGCTGGGCGTAGAGCCGGTCGGCCTGCTAGAACTCAACCAATTATTTAGAGAGCGTGGCTACCGCAAGGACATGGGCGTCAAGGGTGCGGTGGCCGTGCTGTTCCAGCAGCGCTTTATCAAATCCAAGAAAGCCTCCACCAGCAACTGGGCGCAACCCCGTTTGTCCGAGGCGCAACTGGTGTACGCCGCCAATGACGCCTACGCGGCCATCCGCGTGTTCAACGCCCTGGAAGGAACCCCCGAATGAGCCACCGTTTTGGCATCGCCCTGGTTGGCATTGGCCCTGGCGCCGTGCCGCACCTGCAAAGCCTGTTTGACTTGCGCGACACGATTGAGCTGCGCCACGCCGTCACGCGCCGTCCGGCACTGGCCAACCTGGGGCCGTTTCAGGGCATGCTGACGCCCAGCGCCGACCTGCAGGCCGCGCTGGCTGACCCGCGTGTAGCGGCCGTGATCGTGGCCACACCACCGGCCAGCCACCTGGAACTGGCGACCCAGGTGTTTGCCGCCGGCAAGCACCTGCTGTTAGAGAAGCCACTGGACATTTCGCTTACGCGGGCCCAGGCCATCGTTGACCTGGCCCGAACGTCAGACCTGCGCTTGGGCGTGGTGCTGCAGCACCGCTTTCGCCCTGGCGCCTTGGCGCTGCAAGATGCGCTGGCCAGTGGGCGGCTGGGCACGGTGCAGGCCGCCTCGGTGCGGGTGCCCTGGTGGCGGCCGCAGAGTTATTACGACCAGGCCGGCCGCGGCACCCTGGCGCGGGACGGCGGCGGTGTGCTGCTGACGCAGGCCATTCACAGCCTGGACCTGTTCTGCGCCCTGGTGGGCGTGCGTTCGGTGCTGGCGGCCCAGGTCATCACCACCGGGCTGCACCGCATGGAAACCGAAGACTACGCCAGCGCCCTGCTCACGCTGGCCAACGGCGCGCCCGGGCAGCTGCTCGCCACCACCGCCATGCGGCCAGGCCGGCCCGAGTGCATCGAGATCATCGGCAGCCTGGGCAGCGCAGTGCTGGAAGGCGGCAGCCTGCAGATCGATTTTGTCGACGGCCAGACGCAGCAGCACAAGGCCCAGGGCGGCACCGGCAGCGGCGCCAACATCATGGATTTCCCCAACGACGACCACCGCGCCCTGCTGCAGGACTTTGTCGACGCCGTCACCCAGAACCGCGCACCCCGGGTCACCGGGCTGGACGCACTGCACACGCAGCAGCTGATTGAGCAGGTGTTGGAGCGTGCCGCGGCGAACCAGCCCGGGCCTTGAACTGACCCGCCCTAAAACGCCCTGGGCACGCAGCGCGCCTGCGTCTGGCTGGACTCGGCCACCGCCAGGGTAGCGGCCAAGGTGCGGGCGCCGTCCAGCACCGAGACCACCGGCGGCTCGTCCAGCCGCACCAGGCGCTGGAAGTGGCTGAGCTGCACCTGGTAGGGGTCTTGCACCTTTGGTAAAAGCGGGTTGCCCACAATCGGTTTGTCCCACGCCGCCTCGCCTGCCACGCGGGGGCTCCAGGCGCGCAACACCGGCAGTTCCAGGCTGCCCTCGGTGCCGATCAGGCGGTAGGCACTTTGCCCGGTGTAGCCAAAGGCCGGGTTCTCGCCACTGCCCTGCTCGATGGTCCAGGGCGACAGGCCGGCGTCGGTGCAGGCCAGCGTGCCCAGGCAGCCGTTGTCAAACTCAAAGACGGCTGCCGCCGTGTCTTCCACCGCAAAGCCACGGTTGGCATGGCTCTTGACGCCACTCACCGCATGGATGTCGCCGCACAGGTGGCGCAGCATGTCGATCTCATGGATGGCGTTGATCAACAGCGGCCCGCCACCGGGCTGGGTGCGCCAGGCCGCCTGAAAGTAAGCGTCGGGCTTGCGCGTGGCCCACACCACCGAGGCCACCACCAGCCGGCCCAGCCGACCGTCGGCCAGCCACTGCCTGGCCTGCTGCACCACGCCCAGGTAGCGGCGGTGGTGCCCCACCAGGGTCTTGACGCCACTCTGGCGCACCGCCTGCACCAAAGTGGCCGCTTCGTCCAGGGTCACGGTCACCGGTTTTTCCATCAAAAAGTGAATGCCGCGCTCGCAGCACCACTGGCCCTGCTGCAAGTGCAGGGCGTTGGGGGTAGCGATGATCACTGCTTCAGGTTTGACGCGGTCCAGCAGCTCCTGCGCATCACCAAACCAGGCTGCTGCGCCAACATCAAGCCCGGCCGGATCGGCCACCGGGTCGGCCACAGCCACCAGCTCGGCCGCCGCCGGCATGGCAAGAATGGTCTGGATGTGGCGGCGGCCAATCAGGCCAGCGCCCAGCACGGCGATACGCAGTGGTTTCACGGTGGTCCTTCTCCTTGTTGAAACGGCAAGCATAGCGGGCCAGCAGGCGATGCCCGAACTCAAGCGGTGTCGCATTGATTCCAGCCTGCCGGCATTGACCGCCTGTTTTGTGTCACAGTCATCGACTTGAACTGAGCACCCCGAGGCCCGCATGACCGACACCACCCACCACCGTATCTGCCCCCTGTGTGAAGCCTGCTGCGGGTTGGATATCAAGGTGCAGCAGGGCCGTATCACCAGTATCCGGGGCGACGCGCAAGACGTGTTCAGCGCCGGTTACATCTGCCCCAAGGGCGTGGCGCTGAAAGACCTGCATGAAGATCCCGACCGACTGCGCACGCCGCTGATCAAACGGGATGGCGTGCATGTGCCAGCCACCTGGGACGAGGCTTTTGCCGAGATTGAACGGCGACTGCCGCCAGTGATCGCCTTGCACGGACGCAATGCCACCGCGGCGGTGGTGGGCAACCCGGCGGCGCACAAGATCGGCCTGGTGGGCTACTTTGGCAAGCTGGCCCGGGCGCTGGGCACCAAGAATGTGTTTTCTGCCAGCACGCTGGACCAGATGCCCAAGCAACTCGCCAGCGGGCTGATGTTTGGCCACTGGCTGTCGGTGGCCCTGCCCGACATCGTGCGCACCGACTTGCTGCTGGTGATTGGCGCCAACCCGCTGGCCAGCAACGGCAGCATGTGGACCGTGCCCGACTTCAAGGGCAAGGCCCGGGCCATGCAGGCGCGTGGCGGCCGGCTGATCGTGATCGACCCACGCCGCACCGAAACCGCGGCCATGGCGGACGCCCACCACTTCATCCGCCCCGGCGCCGATGTGTTTTTGCTAGCTGCCCTGGTGCATACCCTGTTTGCCGAGCAGCTGGTGCGCCTGGGCACGGTGACTGACTGGGTGACCGGCGTGGCCGAAGTCGGGCAGGCGGTGGCGCCGTTCACGCCCGAGGCGGTGGCGGCGCGCTGCGGCATCAGCGCCGACACCATACGGGCATTGGCCCGCACCCTGGCCGAGACGCCGCGCGCTGCCGTTTACGCCCGCATCGGCACCTGCACCCAGGAATACGGCACGCTGGCGAGTTGGCTGGTGGATGTGCTCAATGTGCTTACCGGGCACCTTGACACGCCTGGCGGCGCCATGTTTGCCAAGCCGGCCGCCTTCGGCTCCAACACCATGGGCCGGCCCGGCAGTGGCAAGGGCATTGCCACCGGCCGTCACCACGCCCGGGTCAGCGGCGCGCCCGAGGTCATGGGCGAGTTGCCCATCACCTGCCTGGCCGAAGAGATCGAGACCACCGGCCCTGGCCAGGTGCGGGCGCTGATCACCATCGCCACCAACCCGGTGTTGTCCAGCCCCAACGGGCCGCGTCTGTCGCGGGCGCTGGCGTCGCTGGACTTCATGGTCAGCATGGACATCTACCTGAACGAGACCACGCGCCACGCCGACGTGATCCTGCCCGGCCCATCGCCGCTGGAAGACATGCACTATGACCTGGCGTTTCCGCAGCTGTCCTGGCGCAACCACGCACGCTACAGCCCGCCGGTGTTTGAGCGTACGCCCGGCCAGCCCGAGGAATGGGAAACCCTGCTGCGGCTGGCCGCCATCGCCCGTGGACAGGGCAGCGGCCAGGATGCTGGCGAGCTGGACGACGCGCAGTTTGCCGACGAGGTGCAACGCCTGTATGGCGCCCAGGCCGAGTCCGTTATGCAAGCCACGCAAGGTTTGCGCGGGCCACAGCGGATGCTGGAGGCAGCGCTGCGTGGCGGCCCCTATGGCGACGGCTTTGGCACCCGGCCCGAGGGCCTGACGCTGGCCAAGGTGATGGCAGCCAACCCCAGTGGCGGCATTGACCTGGGCGAGTTGCAGCCGCGCATTCCCGAGATGCTGCGCACCCCCAGCGGCAAAATCGAACTGGCGCCGCCCAGCCTGCTGGCTGACATGCAGCGCGCAGAGGCCGACCTGGCGCGCCCCGCGCCCGCGCTGGTCATCATCGGCCGGCGCGATGTGCGCAGCAACAACAGCTGGATGCACAACCTGCCGGTGCTGGCCAAGGGCCCGATGCGCTGCACCGCGCTGGTTCACCCCGGTGATGCTGCGCGGCTGGGCCTGCAAGACGGCAGCCTGGCCGAGATCAGCAGCCAAACCGGCCAGGGGCCGCACAGTGTGCAAGCGCAGGTGGAGATCAGCGCCGAGATGATGCCCGGCGTGGTCAGCCTGCCGCACGGCTGGGGCCATGACCAGCCCGGCACCCGGCTGCAACTGGCCGCCCAACGCCCCGGCGCCAACCTCAATGCCCTGCTGGACGACCAGTGGCGCGACCCGCTGTCGGGCAACGCGGTGCTGGGCGGCATGGCCATCAGGCTGCGGGCAGTGGGCTGATCGTGCAGGGCGCCGGGCTTGAGGCCTGCGCGGCGGCGCTTAGCGGGCCTTGGGGGTCTCCAGGCCACCCATATAAAACCGGTTGTGGGTGGGTGAGATTACCAACTCGTTGATGCAGGTGCGCGGGGGCATTTGGGCCAGAAACAAAATTGCTTGGCCCATGTCTTCGGCCTGCACCATGCGCTCGCGTTGGGCCTGGGAGGGCGGCACCGGGCGCTTGTTCAGGATAGGTGTTGCTACCTCACCGGGCAGCAGCGAGCTGGCCCGGATGCCGTTGATGCATTCCTCCATGTTGATTGATTCGGTCAGTGCCAGTACCGCTCTTTTGGTGGCGTTGTAGGCCGGACCTGTCAGCGTGGACGCATACAGTCCAGCCCAGGACGACACATTGATAATCAAGCCGCCTTGCTGGTGCCGCATGGTGGGCAGGACCGCATGCACGCAATAAAACAAGCCCGACAGATTGATGGCGACGACCTCATCCCAGGCCTCGGTTGTCAGAACATCAAAATTGCGTTGCGTGGCATTGGTGCCAGCGCTGTTGATCAATATGTCAATGCGCCCACGTGTGGCCACCAACTGCTGCGCCACGGCCTTCACTGCCTGCTTGTCGGCGACGTCGAGCAGCACGGCTTCGGCGCTGCCCAGGGCCTGCAAGTTGGCGAGCGCGCTGGCGTTGGTGGCGGCTGTTCGGCCTGAAATGAGCACATGGGCGCCGGCCTTAACCAGCTCGATTGCGCCTGCCAAACCAATACCACTGCCGCCGCCGGTGACCCAGGCCACCTGTCCCTTGAGATGTGTGTTCATGGTGAACTCAAAAGCCGATCAAGCGGACATTATGGGACACCGACCGGTGTTCAGTGTTTGTGCGCAGCTGCCGCAGGCCCGGCGCCGGATACGGCGGATACGGCCACCGGCAGCTTCAGCTCCAGCCGGCTCTCAACACCCTTGGCGTCCTTGAACACCAGCGTCAGCGGGATGGTGCTGTCCTTGGGCAGGGCGGCCTTGAGGTCCATCAGCATCACATGGTAGCCACCGGGTTTGAGCTCCACGGTTTTGCCGGCAGGCAAGAGCAGGCCGGCTGGCAGGGCGCGCATTTTCATGATGTCGCCCTCCATTTTCATTTCATGGACTTCGCTGACACCGGCCACGGGCGAGGAGACCGATACCAGGGTGGCGCCGTCTTTGGCGGTGAGTTTCATGAAGGCGCCAGTGCCCCTCTGGCCCGGTACGCTGGTGCGTACCCAGGCGTCTTTCACGTCCACGGACTGCGCGTGCACGATGCTGCCCATCAGGGCTGCGGCAAATACCAAAGTCTTCAATGTCATGGGAGGCTCCAAAAGTTGGTAAACAATAGTCAATGCTGATGGCCTGCGGCGCCGGATTCGATCACATCGAGCAGGGCCGCACGGTAGCTTTGGCCGGCCAGTGCCGCTGGCTCTAGAAGAACGACATGGGCAAACCCCACAGGGCTGGCCCGCATTGCGGCCAAAAGAAAACAGACTTTTCGCATGGAAAATCTCCAGTGAATACCAATAAAACAGGACGTAAGCCCCCTCATTTGGGGCGCTTGGCGCGATGAATCAAAGGGTCAGGAGAGAGCTGGTGGCCCGCGCGCAGGTAGAGCCGCCGCGCAGCTGGCTGTAGCCCGCGGTGTGGACAGGGGGCAGGCCAACCGGGCTGATGCGGGCAGGGCTCCGGCAGTTTGCCGGGTTGCCGGCGGCGGCGCGCACAGCGAGGTGCACAGGGGGCACTCAGGTGTCAGGTCGGCAGGTGCCTGCTCGCCGTCGTCGGAGCTCAGCACCACCGTGCTCCACCCAGAGCTCGAGCAGACCATGCCGATGGTGGGCGGCTTGATCAGCGGTGAGGCCAGCGCTGAGACCGTTGCAAGCAACAGCCAACCTAGTACCAGGCGACCAATCCAGGAGGCTTTGCGCAGCGACTGCAGACTAAACATGCGGCAAGCTTATCGGTCTAGAAACGGGGAGGGCGCTTCTCGCGCAGCGAGGCCAGGCCCTCGCGCACATCCGGACCGGCAAATCCCATGAATTCAAGCGCCAAAGAGGTGTCAAAGTTTGGCCCAGCCTGGCGCAGCCAGTTGTTGAGCGCGTATTTTGTCCAGCGGATGGCGCTCTGGCTGCCCGCAGCCAAGCGCTCGGCTATCTCGTAGGCGCGTGGGAGCAGGTCAGATTCGTCCACCGCGATTGACACCAGACCGATGCGCTCGGCCTCCTCGCCGCTGACCGGCTCGCACAGCAGCAGGTGGTACTTGGCCTTGGCCATGCTGCACAGCAGAGGCCAGACCATGGCAGCATGGTCGCCCGCAGCCACGCCAAGCCGGGTGTGGCCATCGACAATGCGCGCGGTCCGGCTGGCAATCGAGATGTCGGCCAGCAAACCGGCCACCAGGCCTGCGCCTACCGCTGGCCCATGGATGGCGCTGACGATGGGTTTGTCGCAGTTGATCAGGTTGTAGACCAGGTCGCGTGCCTCTTTCCAGACCCGGCTGCGCAGCTCGAAATCATCGGCCATGTCCTGCACCAACGCCAGGTCACCGCCGCCCGAGAAGCCCAGGCCCTGGCCGCGCAGCACGGCACAGCGCACACTGTCATCGGCGCTGACATCGCGCCAGATTTCGCTCAGTTCAAGATGCCCCTGCTGGCCAGCGGTGGGCAGCTTGCCGTTGCCGCCGGGGCCGTCCGCGCGCATCTGGATGTCAAGCACCGTCTGCTTGGGGCCACGGCGGCTGATGTTCAGGGTCTGGTAACGGCTGTAGTCCATGGGTGACCTTGGGATTTGCTTGAGTAAACGTCAGCGCTCGGTGGTTCAGGCTGGCGCCAAAATCACCTGGTCAATGGCGCCAAATACACTGTGGCCGTCGGCACCCTTCATGTCGATGCGGATGGTGTCGCCGTACTTCATGAACTCGGTGCTGGGCTGGCCGTTCTGTATGGTTTCGATGGCGCGCTTTTCGGCGATGCAGCTGTAGCCGTGGCTCCAGTCCTTGTTGCTGACGGTGCCTGAGCCGACAACAGAGCCCGCACGCACATTGCGGGTTTTGCAAATGTGGGCGATCAATTCGCCGAAATGAAAACTCATCTCGGGCCCGGCTTGGCACAGCCCGACTTGTCGGCCGTTCCAGCAACTTTGCAGCGCAAGGTTCAGGCGGCCCTGATCCCAAACACCGGCCAACTCGTCGAGTGTCACTGCCACCGGGCTGAACGCCGTGGCCGGTTTGCTCTGCACAAAACCAAAGCCCTTGGCCAACTCGGCCGGAATCAGCTGGCGCAGGCTGACATCGTTGGCCAGCATCACCAGCCGGATGCCGTCGAGCGCCTGCCCAGGGCTGGCGCCCATCTGCACATCGCCGGTGATGACCGCGATTTCTGCCTCAAAGTCAATGCCAAAGGCCTCGCTGGCGCACACCACGGCCTCCACGGGACCCAAAAAATCATCGCTGCCACCCTGGTACATCAGGGGGTCGGTGTAAAAACTCGCTGGTACTTCGGCATTGCGGGCGCGCCGTACCAGCTCCACATGGTTGAGGTAGGCCGAGCCGTCAACCCACTGGTAGGCGCGCGGCAGGGGTGCCATACACTGCTTTGGGTCAAACGCAAAAGCGTGCCGTGTCCGGCCCTGGTTGAGGCTGTCGTAGAGGTCCTGGAGTTGCGGCGAGATAAAGCCCCAGTCGTCCAGCAACTGTTGCAAACGCTCGGCGATACCGGTCGCATAATGGGCGGTGGCCAGGTCGCGCGCGACCACCAGCAACTGGCCGTCTCGGGAGCCGTCTTTGTAAGTGGCAAGTTTCATGGAGCTGGGTGGCGGGTGGACCGCTCGGATGTTGTCGGGGTTGTGGATTTTCTGCTAATCATAAATCTTCGCAGTTATCGCATGCAAACTCTCCAAGCTTGGTCCTCAACCGGCGCTGGCCGGGCCGGCCGAAGCTGGGTCGCGGGCTCGGTCGCAAACCCAGGGGCCGGGCCAACTTGGCGCGCGCTGGCCCTGGTGGCCGGCGCGGTGCTGCTGCTGCACCTGGTCCTGCTGCAGGGCAGCAGTTGGCGGTTTGATTCGCCGAGCACCCCCCTGTTCAGTACCCGCATGATCGCTACGGCGCAAATCGACCCACCCGCGCCCCAGCCCGTGCCTGTACCCACAGCCATGCCCCGGGCGCCGCAGACTCGGGCCGCTGCTGCGGCCAGCAAAAACGCAGCGCGGCCGCAGCCGGCTTTGCAAAGCCCAAGCCAGGCCAATGCGCAGCCATCAGCCCAGGCTGTGCCGATCCCCGCCGAGCTGCCAGAAGCGCCGCCAGCGCCAGCCCAGGCTGTACGGCCCACGGCCGCACCCGAGCCGACCGCCGGCCCGCAGGCCGCAGCTGTTGCGCCAAGCGAGTCCGCAGCGCCCAGACGGCTGGCGCGCGAAGCTGGCTTGGGGCCCGGATTGATTGCGCTGCCGCCACCGGTGCGGCTGCGCTACCGGGTGGAGTCGAATAAATTCCCGTTCCGCTTGAACTCGGACCTGCTCTGGCGCCACGACGGCAGCAGTTATGACGCCCGCCTGACCATGGGTGCTTTTGGCCAGTCAAAGGTGTTGAGCAGCCGTGGCGAGTTAGGCCCCCATGGTTTGCTGCCCATGCGTTTCGGGGACAAATTTCGCAGCGAGGTAGCAGCCCATTTTGAACGGGATAAGGGTTACATCAGCTTTAGCGCCAACACGCCCAATGTGCCACTGCTGTCTGGCGCCCAAGATTACCTGAGCATCATGTTGCAGTTTTCCGCCATGCTGGCAGGCGACCCGGCCCGCTTTCCGCTGGCCAGCAGCATCACCGTGCAGGTGGCCGGCCCGCGTGACGCCGAGGTTTGGTTGTTCACGGTGGAGCGGCAGGAGGCACTGGCCCTGCCGGGTGGCGAGGCCGATACCGTGAAACTGGTGCGCCACCCGCGCAAGCCGTTTGACCAGCTGTTTGAGTTTTGGCTGGCACCGACCCTGGCTTGGCTGCCGGTGCGACTGCGCATCACCGAGCACAATGGCGACTACCTGGACCAGAAATGGGAATCCACGCAAGCCCCGTCTTGATCTTGCGAATCTCGGTTGAAATAGGCCCGCTGCGAACGGTGGACCAGGAAAATTGTTCCAGCGGCTGCTGGTTCGAAACGATTGGTGCATAATGAATCATGCACACTCTCTACGACTCTGAAACCTATTCGGTGACGCACATGCTGGCCAATGCGATGCCCACGCAGACCCCGGCCGGCGCCAGTCAAGACGTCGCGGCGCAGGTGCAGGCCCCGCCCTCGCTGGCCAGGCATGGCTTTGAAATTGTCGACAAACGTGCTGGCAAAGAGGTTTATCTGGATGGCTCGTGGGCAGAGTTGTTCCAGCAACACATCGTGGCCTGGCAACAAAACACCCCGACGCAGGAAGAGGTTGAAGACACGCTCGAGCAATATGCCGAGCTGGCGCAAAACCCGGTCGTGGTGCACTGACCCGGCGCATGCCGAGTCGCCCCTGGCAAACCAAATTCGCCTGCCTCTTGCGGTTGGCGCTGCTGCTTGCAAGCCCGGCCCAAGCTCAGCAGCTGACGCCTGCCCCCCATTCCGAGGCCCTGCCGCAATACTGGCAGCAAATCCGGCGCACGGATGCTCTGCTGCTTGGGGAGCAACATGACGCACCACAACACCAAGACATCCAAACCCAGGTGGTTGCATGGCTGGCTGGGCAGGGTCTGTTGGCAGCGCTGACGCTGGAGATGGCCAAGCAAGGCGGCTCAACCCAAGGCCTGAACGCCCAGGCCAGTGCGGCGCAGGTGCAAACTGCTCTGGACTGGGATGAGCGCGCCTGGCCTTGGGCTGCCTACGGGCCGGCCATCATGGCCGCAGTGCGGCGGGGTGTACCGGTGTTCGGCACCAACCTGTCGAGCGCCGACTTGCGCGCCGCCATGCAAGACCGGAGCCTGGACCAGACCCTGACCGAGACTGCGCTGAGCACCCAGCAACAGCGCATTCGCGATGGCCACTGCCAACTCTTGCCCGAGAGGCAGATTGCGCCCATGACCCGCATGCAAATAGCCCGTGATCGAGCTATGGCGCAGACCATCGGCCGGGTAGCCCTGGCCGGGCGCACCGTGGTGCTGCTGGCTGGCCATGGCCATGTGGTGCGCAGTCTTGGCGTGCCGCAGCACCTGTCAGCCAGCCTCACAGTGAGCAGCGTGCAGCTACTGGCCGGCACGGCCCAGGAGGGGTCGGCCGCGGGGGCCGATTTCGATCAGGTTTGGCCGACTGGGCCAATACCGCAGCGAGATTACTGCGCCGAATTCAAAGCCAGCCGGCCTCCCTGAGCCGCTGGCTGCTGGGCCAACTGCGTTTCAGGGCTGCTTGTCGCGCTTTTGCCAGTCGGCATACTCAGCGGGGAACGCGGCCTGGTAACGCTGCAGATAAAACCACGCCACATCAAAACGCTGCAGCAGTGCAGCGCTGCGGATGATTCTCTCGATCACGCGGGGCTCGGGAGAGAGGTGCAGGATGGCTTCATTGAGTTCTTGCATGCGGGTCGCATTGCCCGCGTCAACCGGGGTGCTGGTGGCTTGGGCAAAGTCGAGCCAGTGGCCAAACAGCCACGAGCGGTGAGCGCTGCTCAGGCTTGGCTCGCTAAACAGGCGGGTTCGTGCGCTGGCCGGCAGGTAAAACTGCAGTACCCGGGCATAGTCGATCGCGGCATAGGCGGCTCCGGCTACAAGCCCGAGCGCCAGGGCGCTGCGCAGCCGCCAGCCGCTGCTTGAACTGTAGGGCCCGGCCAGCAGGTGGTCCGCCGAGTTGCTGGCCGCCGCACGGCTTAGCCAAAGCAGCAGCAGGCTCAAGCTGGCGGCGAGCTGGAATGGCCCGTACCAAAGCGGGTATTCGAGCAGGCTATGCAGGGCTATGACGCCCAGCACCCCCCAGGCCAGTTGCCGGGTGCTGTGCTGCTCTGCCCAAGGCTTGGCACGCGCGATCAGCAGCAAGGCAGCGCCACAAAGCAGCAGGGCCGCTGGCAGGCCAAGCTCAACCGCCAGGTGCAGGGGCAGGTTGTGCGCATTGTCCAAAATATGGCAAAAACGTGCTCCCGGGTAGAGCGTGATGAAGTGCGCATAATCAAGTTCGCCCCAGCCCCAGCCGGACCAGGGTTGCAAACCGATCAGGTGCAGCACATTGCGCCACATGATCAGGCGGCTCTGGCACATCAATTGGGTGTCCTGCAGCCGCGACAGAATCCCGGTTTCACCGAACCCCAGGCCGGCCAGCAGGGGCAGCAGACAGGCCGCACCCAGGTAAGACAGGGCGGCAGCCAAAAGCAGCTTGCGCACCTCCGTGCGCGTCGATGAGCGCCAAAGCAGCAGCCACAGAGCCAAGGCCAGACACAGCTGCAACAAGCCGGTACGGGACGACGCCGCCGCATTGCCCGCCCCCAACAGCACCGCAGCAAACAACAGGCCGAGCCAGCGCAGCGGCAGGGCTGGTCGGCTAACTTGCTTGGGCGAATCCGTGTTTGGCTGACGATTTGACGCAAGCCACAGCAGGCTCATCAAGCCGATATTGACCAGGCTTGCGAAATGGTTGCGCTGGCGTAAATTGGCAAAGGCCTCGCCGGCCAGTGTGCTGTTGACCCAGGGCGACCAGGCCCCCGACAGGCCAAAATACTGCAGCAAGCCCAGCCCGCTACTCAGCAGAGCCGACAACAGCCAAGCCCAGGCCACCACCCCGGCCAAAGTGGCCAAGCCCCCCCGGCGCAGCGGCAGCAACAGCAGGCAAGCCAGACCCAAGACGCTCAGCAGGCTTTGCACAACCGCTGGTGCGGGGCGTAGCGCAAAGGGGTTGAGCCAAGGCAGGGACAGGGCGACGATCAGCGCAATCTGCAGCGCTGTGAAGCGCCCCGGGCCAGCAGAGGATTCAACGGCCGGGACGCTCGCACTGACCACTTACTTGCAGAGCACCGGGGTGGCGCTTAGGCATCCGCCCGAGGTGGCCCAGGTCATGGCCGCAGCACTGGCGGTCATGTTGGGCGTGAGCACCAGGGTAGCGGTGGTCGCTGTGGTGGCGGTGGGCGTGACCGTGATCACGCCATCGGCCACCGTCACCGAAGCCACATGGGTGGTGGCCTGGGTACTCGGTATGCCCTGCGCGCCAGCATTGCAGCCGGTGAGTGTGCCCAACTCCTGGGCACAGACAGCCACGGCGGTTTTGTAGGCCTGACCGACTGAGATCACCTCCGAAAACTTAGCCTTCTTGGTGTGATTCTGGTATGCGGGCAGGGCCACGGCAGCCAAAATGCCGATGATGGCCACCACAATCATCAACTCGATCAGTGTGAACCCCTGCTGCTTGGAATATTTCATGAAACCCCCTTGTTTGAGATAAGAGCTGACCCTGGCATCGCCAACACTGGCCTCGGGCCGGCCGGCCATTTTTTTGATGTGTTGCTTGTGCTCGGACGACGCCCGTGTTTTTACCACCACCAAAGCGCCCGGACAAGCCTTTTACAGTCTTTGACCGGTCTGAGGCCACATTCTTGCCTGCGGACTTTAACGAATGCAGACGGCACGCACCATGGCCATATCGGTCAAACCCAGTAGCACTTTTTCCATGCCGTCCATTTTCAGGGTGTGCATGCCGGCTTGCACTGCAGCCGCAAAAATATCGGCGACCCGGGCGCGCTGCTGGACCAGTTGCTTGATGGCCTCGTCAACCACCAACAATTCATGCAGGCCAATTCTGCCCCGGTAGCCGGTTTGCTTGCATGCCTCACAGCCCACCGCACGGTACCAGCGCAATTCGCCGCCCTGTCCGTGCGCTTCACGCCAATGATTCAGCAGGCGATCTGTCTCCCCCTGGCGGTCAAGGCGCCAGGCCTTGGCATGGCTCAGTTCCTGGGCATATTCGGCCACAAAGGCCTGCAGCGCAGCCTCGTCTGGCACATAGGGCGCCTTGCAAGCGCAGAGTTTTTTGGTCAGTCGCTGAGCCAGAACACCCAGCAGGGCATCCGCAAAATTGAAGGGGTCCATGCCCATGTCAAGCAATCGGGTGATCGACTCTGGCGCAGAGTTGGTGTGCAGGGTCGAGAACACCAGGTGCCCGGTCAGCGAGGCCTCTACGCCCATGGCCATGGTTTCCTGGTCGCGCGACTCGCCGACCATGATGATGTCTGGGTCAGCACGCAAGAAAGCCCGCATCACCATGGCGAAATCGATGCCGGCTTTTTTATTGATTTGCACTTGGCGCAAGCCTTTTTGCGTGATTTCAACCGGGTCTTCGACTGTCCATATCTTGCTCTCGGGCCGATTCAGGTGGCTGAGAATAGAGTGCAGCGTGGTGGTTTTGCCCGAGCCAGTGGGCCCGCAGACATAAAACAGCCCGTGGGGTTTGGCGACGGTTTTCTCGACTTGCGCCCGGTTTTGCGGCGTGAGCCCGAGTTGGCTCAGTGGTATGGGCGCGCCAGCGCTCAGAATACGCAGCACCACGTCTTCCACCCGGCCGGCTGAGGGAATGGTGGCTACCCGCAACTCGATATCCAGAGGCCCATACTTCCTGAATTTGATTTTCCCGTCCTGCGGCCTGCGGCGCTCGGAGATGTCTAGCTCGGACATGATCTTGAGTCGGGTCACCATCGCCTGGCGGAAGTTCGCCGGCACCTCGATGTAGGGCAGCAGGGCGCCGTCGATGCGAAAACGAATGCCGGTTTTGAGATTGCCCGGCATCGGCTCAATATGGATGTCCGAGGCGTTTTGCTGGTGGGCGTCGATGATCACTTTGTTGACGAACTTGACCAATTCGTTGTCTGCCGCGGCAGATTCGAGTGCATCCTCGGAGCTGGCGTCTTCGACTGCCGCGCCACCCATGTCGGCCAGCATCTCATCGATCGACAGCCTCCCGCTGCTACGCCAAATAACTGTGCCAGCGTCTCTTGAAACTCATGCTGGGTGGTGACCCAGTAGGAAAACCGGGAAAGGCGGGGGAACACTTGCGGCAGGATACGAGCGCTTTTCACGGCCTCGGGGTCGGTACACATCACCAGCAGGCCTTGCGCCGAGTCTTCCAGTGGTATCCAGCCCTGCTGGATCAGAAATTCCCGCTTGAGACGGCCGTGCAAAGACTCTTGCCGTTGCCGAGTGGCTTTGAAGGGCGCATAGGGCACCTGAAAATAGCGCGACAGCGCATGGCCAATCTGGGCGCAGGACAGACCGTGCTGTCGCATCATCAGCTGCTCGAGTTGCTGCGCATCGCTGCGGGCCTGTTGCCAGCATTGGTCAAGCTCAGTGGCGGTCAGGAGGCTTTGCTGCACCAGTGCGTCGTACTTGCTGGCTTTACGCCGGGCCTGCGCCTCTGCGGCCTCGACGCGTTGCCGGATAGCGGTTGCCAAGGTGCGGCAAAGCTGCGCCATGCCCTCGACCTCGGGGTGGTCGAACATCTCATTGTTGCGGTTGTTGATGATCTGCAATACACCGTGCAGCGTGTCAGCTTCGACGATGGGGCCACCAGCATCTGGCGTGTTCGGTAGCCCGAACTGGCATCAACTTCTTTCAGAAAGCTCAGCTCCGGGGGGATATGCCAGAGGGCAGATTGGTCATACACGTCAGCCAGGTTGAGCAGCTGGCGGCTCATGGCCGCGTAGCCGGCGATGCTTTGTGGCGAGATCGGCAGCCTGATCTCCTGGCTGCTGCTCAGCCCGGTCTTGATTTTGGCGACGATTGCTGTGCGCTCTTTGTTGACCGCATACAGGGTTAGCCGGTCGGCGTTGAACAGCTGGCAGATGTCGGTACTGGCCTCGAGCATGATCTGGTCGAGGTTGTCGGTCTGGTGAATGCGCGCAGTGACAGTTTGCAGTTGTTTGTAAAACAGGGCCTCAAAGGCCAAGCCGCGCAGGGCTGCCGGGAGTCGCTGGAGTTGGGCAAAGCCCGGCTCGTGCGGACCGGCCTCGAGGATCGGTATCACAAATTGAATTCCTGCCCTGCCTTGAGCCAGCGGATATCGCGCGTGTTGCCAGTCGCAACCGCATTGGCCTGCTCAAATTCCAAGATTTCGGTCATGATCAGATCAGCCTCGGCGGGTTTGGTGTGGGTGATGTAGATCGGGTAGCTGCGGTCTGGCGCAATCAGGGCCAACTCTTGTGCCAATGACACCGGTGAGAGATGCAGGCTCAAGCGTGCCAGCCCCTGCTGCTGGTTGCTGAAGGCGGTTTCGATCACCAGTACGGCTACCGGGAGCTGGTTGACGCGTTGCCAGAAGGCCGGGTTACGCTCGGTGTCGCCGGAGAACACCCAGGCCCCCTGCCCCGCCGATACGGCGTAGCCCACCGCGGGCACGATATGCACGGCCGGCAGCACTTCGATGTGCTTGTTGCCAATTTGCAGCACCTGCCCAACTGCGACTTCGTGAAAGCTGATGAAAGGATGCTCGGCGCTGGGAATGCGGCTGAAGTCCGGCCAGATGGCGCCGTTGAAAATATGCGCATGCAGGGCCGCAATCGTGCCAGGCAGGGCGTGCAGCCGCAGGGGCTTTGTCAGCGATGCGGCGATGCTGTCGACCATCAGGGGCAGGGCTGCGATGTGGTCAAGGTGGGCGTGGGTCAGGAACACATCGGAGATGCCACGCATCTCCTCAAGGGTTAAGTCCCCCACACCGGTGCCCGCATCAATCAACAGGTCTTGGTCGACCAGGAAAGACGTGGTTCGACAATCTTTGGCGATGGCCCCGGAGCAACCGAGGACGCGAATTTTCATGACGGCGAAGTCTCTCTTTAATTGTCGGCTCGCAATTTTGACAGCATTACGGCCAATGCGGCCTCGGGACAGTCGCAGCCCCTGCTTGGACAGCTTTACAGGTTGCGCGGCATGCAGGCTTCGCTAGCCTGCGGCCTGTTCTTGGTGCGCTGAGCGGTGATGGTGCAGCAATTTTCCCAGTCCGACCACTAGGGACGCGCCCAGGGCAGCGGCACCGTAGTGCAACCAGGGATGGGCCGTGAGCACATCCTTCAAGGCGTTGTCGCCGGAGATGGTTTCGCCACCGACCCAGCCGATCAGGGCAGCGCCCAACAAGACGATGACCGGAAAGCGCGCCATCAAGCGAATCATCATGGCGCTGCCAAAAATCACCAGCGGGATGCTGATCGCCAGGCCCAGCATCAGCAGCGTCATGCTGTCCTTGGCTACCGCCGCCACGGCGATCACATTGTCCAGGCTCATCACCAGGTCGGCAATTAGAATCGTTCGGATTGCGGCCGACAGGCTGCCGTGCTCCCGGGCCTCGCCCTCCCCGTCATCCTGTTCGCTCAGCAGTTGCACGCCGATCCAGAGCAACAGCGCGCCGCCAATAATTTGCAGATAAGGCATCGCCAACAGTTTGGCCGCGACCACGGTCAGGCCGATTCTCAGGACCACGGCTGCAGCCGAACCCCAGAAAATCGCCTGTTTTTGCTGAACCAGGGGCAAGGATCTCGCGGCCAGCGCAATCACCACCGCGTTGTCACCCGACAAAATAATGTTGATCCAGATGATTTTGAGGAGGCCAATCCAAAAGTCGCTTGATTCAATAAGTTCCATGGGGCCTCGATTTAATGCTGAACAGTCAAGTGGGAGTTATGAACCTGCGGTTTGATGCGCCCTAGCCTTCGGAGCGCAGTGTATCCCCGCGGCCCATCGGGTCATTTTGACTTGTCGACCGCGTTGCTGACTACAGCATTGCCTTGAGCAGTTTTGCCATCTCTGAGGGGTTGCGGGTGATAGTGAAGCCGCAGGCCTCCATGATGGCCAACTTGGCATCGGCGGTGTCGGCCCCGCCCGAGATCAGCGCGCCGGCATGGCCCATGCGCTTGCCAGCCGGTGCTGTCACGCCTGCGATGAAACCCACAATCGGCTTTTTCATGTTGGCCTTGCACCAGCGCGCGGCATCGGCTTCGTCTGGCCCGCCAATTTCACCAATCATGATCACGGCGTCGGTTTCGGGGTCCTCATTGAACAGGCGCATGATGTC
>SHXM01000187.1 GCA_009693325.1 Rhodoferax sp. | reverse complement strand
GGGCTCGCCCCAGCCCGGCGATCCCCAGCATCAGGACCAGGGGCCCAGCTTCACGATCGCCGATCGCTTTTTTTGTTTGTTTTTGGCCATCATGTTTGGCGCTGTGTGCTGGCTGGGCCTCTTCACTCATGGCGAGGCACTCAAAACCGAATCAGCCAAGCAAAACGGCGAAGCTTGGGTGGCTTGGCTCAAGGCCGCCAGTGAAGACCGCTTCAAGCCCGGCTACCAATACAGCGCTTGCGCCGGTCAGAGCCCTGATGAAGCGGGGCCTAGCGCCCAGGCGCTGTTGCCAAGCGCCAGCGCCGATGCTGCCTCAGCCGCAACAGCTTCAAGCCCGCCGCTGGTGGCAGCGGCCAAAGCCACTTGGGGCGACTGCTTGGAAGAATTGATGACCAAGACCGAGCTCAAGAACCTGCGCAACCCCTTTATTGGCGGCGTTCCTAAGTTTGTCACCGAATGCACCCCAGCCGACCGCAGCCTGGTTGGCGCGATTGATTTGGACAAAATTATTCCGACTCCGGTGGGTTCAGCTGTGCCAACCGTCAAGTCTGATTTGGTTAAAGGGGACTCGATCTCAGAAAAGATAAAAATAGTAGTGAGCGTCTGTGACAAGGGCGCTTACCCCATCAAAATCGACGAAATTGATTTCTGAGGCATGACATGAATAAAAAAGTAGGCATTTTGCTGCAAGACCTAGCGGTTGAAGACATTCTCGATGTAAAAATAGAGGCCCATATCTCTAACCAGTTGCCGATGCGCAAGTGGTTGTACGCTTGGTTGCTTGATCCGCATATTTCGGGCAACTACCAAAAAGGCATTGATAAATGGATTGGCATTTTGATTGTTGTCAATCTGTTTGCGTTGGTCTTTGAGCAGGTGCCGGCAGTGTATGAGGCCAACAAATATTGGTTTCATTACTTTGATATTTTCTCGGTCGGCGTGTTTACCATTGAATACCTCATCAGGTTTTACCTGGCCCCCGAAGACGAAGATTTTCAGCATCGAAAAAACCCGCGTTTGGGCTATATAAGAAGCCCCTTTGCCATCGTTGACTTTTTGGCTGTGGCCCCGTTTTACCTGCAGGCCTTCATCCCGGTTGATTTACGGGCGCTCAGGTCCTTGCGGCTGCTGCGTATATTGAAACTGTTTAGGGTGATAGTGCCGGCTTACCACGAGTTTGTTGGATTAAACCGCGGCCGCACCTTCCGCCAAAAAATGCATGCCATTGTATTTGTCAGCCCCTACGGCGGGAAAATGCACGACTTCTTTCAGACCTTTATTGGTCTTTGGGTATTGATTTCGGTGTTTGCCGTGGTGATGGAATCGGTGCAAAGCGTGAGCTACATTTTAAATGTCGAGTTTGTGATTCTTGACGCGGTGGCGGTGGCCATCTTCTGCATGGAATACTGCATGCGTCTGTATTGTTGTGTGGAGGAGCCCGGCTTCAAAGGGGCGGTGGGCGGGCGATTCAAGCAGGCTAAAACCGCATCTACGCTTGTCGATTTTCTTGCGATCATTCCGTTCTTTTTGGAAGTCTTTTTGCACCACCTGATCGACCTGCGATTTTTGCGGGTGTTCCGGCTCGCAAGGCTGCTCAAGCTAACCCGTGGCAGCGACGCCACAGCCACCCTGAGCCGGGTAATCAGCCGCGAATGGCCGGTGATCGCAGCGGCAGGGTTCATCATGCTGTTGCTGGTGATGCTGACTGCATCCCTGGGTTATTTGTTTGAGCATGCGGCCCAGCCTGATAAGTTTGACAACATTCCCAATGCGATTTACTGGGCGGTGATTACCCTGGCCTCGGTTGGCTACGGAGATATATCTCCAGTGACCACGCCAGGCCGCATCATGACGATTGTGTTGGCTCTGATCGGTATTGGTATTTTTGCCATTCCTGCGGCGCTGTTGTCCTCAGCCTTTAGTGATGAACTGGTTAAAGAGCGCAATGCACTCAAAGCAAAAGTGCACGATATTTTGGCTGATGGGCATATCGATACAGAAGAATTGGTGTTTATCCGGGCAGAGGCCAAGCGTTTGCACTTGAGCGCAGCAGAAATCAACCAACTGTTGAAACAGGTGCAGGAGGAACGGGATGCCAAGACTGACCTGAGCGCCATGCCGATCCACAGCATCGCGGCCAAGCCAGATTTGGCAGTGGAGCACTACAAAGCCCTGTTGGGCCAAATTCGCCAACTCACCCTGCTGACCGACCCAGTCGAGTTTGATGAGGTAGCCAAGGCCAAAGACAGCCTAACCCGCACCGAAGCCGCCCTATGGAGCCAAATCCGCAACCAAAATTAATTGGGGTCAGATTCCAATTAAAAACCTACTTCAGCAAGGCGAGCAGGTAGCGGCCATAACCGTTTTTGGCCAAGGGCGCTGCGAGTTGTTGCAGTTGGGCGGCGTTAATCCAACCCTGGCCAAAAGCAATCTCTTCTGGGCAGGCCACCTGCAGGCCTTGGCGTTTTTGCAACGTGGCAATAAAGCTGGCCGCCTCCAGCAAGCTGTCATGGGTGCCGGTGTCTAGCCATGCATAACCGCGGCCCATGATCTCGACATTGAGTTGCCCGCGCTCGAGGTAGCGCCGGTTGACATCAGTGATCTCCAACTCGCCGCGGGCAGATGGGGCAATGCTGGCGGCAATATCACACACCTGCTGGTCATAAAAATACAGGCCGGTTACGGCGTAGTTGCTTTGCGGCTGCTGGGGCTTTTCTTCAATACTCACGGCTTTTTGCTGCGCGTCAAAAGCCACCACGCCGTAGCGTTGGGGATCGTTCACATGGTAGGCAAACACGGTGGCACCGGTGCTGCGGGCGCTGGCATGGGTGAGTTGCTTAACCAAGTCATGCCCATGAAAAATATTGTCGCCCAGCACCAGCGCGCTGGGCTGCCCCGCCACAAAGCTGCGGCCAATGATGAAGGCCTGCGCCAAGCCGTCCGGGCTGGGCTGCACCGCATAAGAAATATCCATGCCCCACTGGCGTCCGTCGCCCAAGAGTTCGGCAAAGCGGGGCGTGTCTTGCGGGGTGGAGATCAGCAGCACCTCGCGGATGCCGGCCAGCATCAGGGTGCTCAAGGGGTAGTAGACCATCGGCTTGTCGTACACCGGCATCAACTGCTTGCTCACTGCCTGCGTCACCGGGTAAAGCCGCGTACCAGAGCCGCCGGCCAAAATGATGCCTTTTCTGTTTGTCATGGGTAATCCTTTGGCGGGATTTTAGGGGGGAGGGGAGGGGTTGAAGGCCGAGGTGACGGCCGAGCCAAAAGTTCGCAAGAGGGGCTACCCTCTGGTTCAGGGCATCAGTGTTCATCAGCCAGCAAGGTGCTGAGTATCTGCGCCGCCGATGGCAAAAAGATCGTTGGCTACAGCCAGAAAAACATCATCCCAGTGCTGTGCCTTGCTCTGGCGATACAGGCGCACGCTGGGGTACCAAGGGGACTCGCGGCGATTCAGTAGCCAGCGCCAGTCTGGTAAGTGTGGCAGCAGTACCCAGGTCGGCACGCCCAGCGCGCCGCTTAAATGGGCCACACTGGTGTCAACTGTTATCACCAAGTCCATCAGTTCACAAAGCGCAGCTGTGTCCGAAAAGTCTAGTAACTGCTCTCCAAAGTGCCGCACATTGCTTGCTCCCTGTGATGCTGCCAAGTCGCTTGCTCTGACATCTTTTTGCAAACTCACGTATTCAAACCCAGCAGGCAATTTCTGCAAAAACATGCTCAGCCCAATGCTGCGGTTATGGTCGTCTTGGTGGGTAGGGCTGCCGCTCCATACCAAGCCAACTCTGGGCGAGATCTTCGAGCCCAGCAATGCCGCCCAATGTGCCAGCTTTGTTTTGTCGGCGGCAAGATAGCGGGAAGCTGCTGGAACCGTGGCCAGATCCGTTCCAAAAGCTAGCGGCAGGCTCATCACCGGGCAGTAGTAATCAAAGTCGGGCAGTGGGTCACCCTGGCGCAGCAAGGTGCCAACCCCTGGCAAGGATTGAAACAATGTAAACAGCGGCGGCTCCACTTCGTACAGCACATGGCAACCTGCGGCTTGAGCCATGGCCGCATAGCGGGAAAACTGAATGGTGTCTCCTAGACCTTGCTCGCCATGGATCAGCAATTTTTTGCTCTGCAGGGTCTGCATGCCTAGCCATTGCGGCTGCTTAAAAGTGCGGCGAATTGATTTGAAATTATCCATTTCCCAACGCCGCTGGTAGCCGGCAAAACCCTGGGCCAAGTTACCCTTGAGCAGCTGCGTTAAAGCCCTGTTCCAATGTGCATCTGCATAGCTCGGATCAATGGCAGTAGCTAGGTCGCTGCTGTTGATGGCGTCGTCCAGCCGATGTAAATGTTTGAGTGACACGCTGCGGTTTGAATGCGCCATGGCGTAGCCCTCTTGCAGCATGATCGCGCGGTCGTAACTGTCAACGGCGGCCTGATAGGCACCAATAGCCTGGTAAGCATTTCCTCGGTTCAGATACGCCCCAGCGCTGGGCTCGATGGCTATCGACTGGTCAAAACTGGCAATAGCATCATCGCGCCGCCCCAGGGCGAGCAGCGCATTGCCACGGTAGCTGTAGGCCTCGGCATCTCGGGGGCGAAGGCCGATGGCCCTGTCATAGCCTCGTAGCGCTTCCTCAAATTGCCCAAGTTCCAAAAGCGCTCTTGCGCGGTCGCATATAGATTGCACATGGTCCGGGTTCAAGACCAAAGCTTTGTCAAAGCATTCAACACCGGCCGCGAATTGCCTGAGCGCGCACATGGTGTACCCGAGGTAATAAAAGGCGCTGTCACGACTCGGGTTGAGTTCAATGACTTGGCACAACAGGTTCACCGACGTGTCTAAATGGCCTAGCTGTGCATTTACCACTGCCAGCATTTCAAGGGTCTCGATATGCTGGGGGAAAACAGCCAAAACTTCCTCGTACAGCGCCTTGGCTGGGTGCAGTTGGCCCTCGGCCTGGCGCTCCCGGCCCTCTTGGTATTTGTTGGCTAGCAACTCTTTTTGATCAACTTGCAGCATTGGACGATCACTTTCTAGGCGGAAGGCTCCCGATGCCGATCATGTGACAGAGAGATTTAGTACAAGAATTTTCTGTAACCCTGGCGGTGATTTGTTGTGACTTTTCACCAAGTGTCACCGACCGGCTTGATGGGGCGGACAGGAAGGATCTGTTGCTTAAGCTGGAGTTTATGCAGCGCATTGCGCGGGGGAGCACGCGGTGGCTTAGGAGGGATGTGCGCAGGTGGCTAAGCACTGCGCCATGTATTTAAGGGCACGGGCTGCGACCTCGCATTGACGGG
>SHXM01000186.1 GCA_009693325.1 Rhodoferax sp. | reverse complement strand
CATCCAGTCGCTTGACCTGCTGGGCCGCAAAATCCTGGGCAACAACGGCGCCACCCTCAAGAAGTTTGGCAAGCTGGTGGCGCAGCTGGTGGAAGAAGAGGGCGTCAACGAAAAAATGTCCGAGTTCATTACCCCCATTGCCGTGCTGGGCGAGCAGATGACCAAGTTCACCACCGAAATCGGTTTCAAGGGCTTCCAGAACCCCGACGAGGTGGGGGCTGCAGCGGTGGACTACCTGCGCGTGGCCGGCCATCTGGTGTTTGGCTACTTTTGGGCCCGCATGGCCCAGGTGGCGCTGCGCGAGATTGCCGCCGGCAATCCGGACCCTTTCTACCTGGCCAAGGTGCAAACTGCGCGCTTCTACTTTGCCAAGCTGTTTCCCGAGACCGCCACCCTGATGCGCACCGCGCGCAGCGGCGCAGCGGCGTTGATGGACACCGACGCGGTGTTTGCCTGAGCCCGGGCGTGTTTCGTTGAACCTTTGAAGGAGATCCCCATGATCCGTAGCGCAATCGCCACCGTGTTGGCCCTGTCGTCCCTGTCCGCGCTGGCGCAAATGTCGCCGGTGGGTCTGTGGCAAACCATCAGCGATGTTGATGGCAAAGCCACGTCCGAGGTGCGTGTGATAGACAACGCGGGCGTGGTGAGTGCCGTGGTTGAAAAAGCACTGACCCAGAGTGGTGAGCCCCTTTGCGACAAATGCACCGACGACCGCAAAGGCAAGCCCAAGGTGGGCATGCAAATCATTCGGGATGCCAAGAAGGCTGACGGCAAGGACGTCTGGGAAGGTGGCAATATTCTCGATCCCAACAACGGTACGGTCTACAAACTAAGGCTAACGCCGATTGAGGGCGGCAAAAAACTCGAAGTGCGCGGCTATGTTGGTACCCCCCTGCTGGGCCGCACGCAAACCTGGGTGCGCGTGCAGTAAGCCCGCGCAGGATTCACCATGTCGCATATCAATGTCAGACGAGTCGCGGTGCTGGGCGCCGGCGTGATGGGCGCACAAATTGCGGCGCACCTGGTCAACGTCGGCGTGCCGGTCATCCTGTTTGACCTGCCGGCCAAGGAGGGCCCCAAGAACGGCATCGTTAGCCGCGCGGTGGAGGGTCTGAAGAAGCTCAAGCCCTCGCCCCTGGGCGTGGCCGAAGACGCCGTGCTGATTGGCCAAGCCAACTACGAGGAGCACCTGGCGCTGCTGGCGGGCTGCGACCTGGTGATCGAGGCGATTGCCGAGCGCATGGACTGGAAGCTCGACCTGTACCGCAAAATCGCGCCCCACGTGGCGCCCCATGCGCTGCTGGCCTCCAACACCTCGGGCCTGTCGATCACCGCTTTGAGTGAGGCCCTGCCTGAGGCTATGCGGCCGCGCTTTTGCGGCATCCACTTCTTCAACCCGCCGCGCTACATGGCGCTGGTGGAGCTGATCAATACCCCGGCCACCGAACCCGCCAATCTGGACGCGCTGGAGGCCTTTGTCACCAGCACCCTGGGCAAGGGCGTGGTGCGGACCAAGGACTCACCCAACTTCATCGCCAACCGGGTCGGCATTGCCGGCATGCTGGCCACCATGAAAGAGGTGGCGAACTTTGGCCTGACCATCGACGTGGTGGACGAGCTGACCGGCAAAAAAATGGGCCGCGCCAGTTCTGGCACCTTCCGCACCGCCGATGTGGTGGGCCTCGACACCATGGCCCATGTCATCAAGACCCTGCAGGACACGCTGAGCCTGGAGACCGACCCGTTTTACGCCAGCTTTGCCACGCCGGCCGTGCTGCAGCAGCTGCTGGCGCTGGGCCACCTGGGGCAAAAAACCAAGGCAGGTTTTTACAAGAAGCAGGGTCGCGACGTGCTGCGTTTTGACGCTGAATCGGGTGAGTACGTGACCGCCGGTCAAAAGGCCGACGAGGTTTACGCCCGCATGCTCAAAAAGCCGGCCGCAGAGCGCCTGCGCCTGCTGCGCAACAGCGAGGGCGCGCAGGGCCGGTTTTTATGGGCTATTTTGCGCAACGGCTTTCATTACGCCGCAGTGCACCTGGCCACCATTGCCGACAACGCGCGCGATGTGGACCTGTGTTTGCGCTGGGGCTTTGGCATGAAGCAAGGCCCGTTCGAGCTGTGGCAAGAGGCTGGCTGGCTGGACGTGGCGCAGATGGTGAAAGAGGATATTGATGCCGGCCGCGCCTTGTGTAACACGCCGCTGCCAGATTGGGTGTTCAAAGGCCCGGTGGCCGAGGCCGGTGGTGTGCATACGCCGGCTGGCTCTTGGAACCCGAGCAACGGCCAGTTTGTACCGGTGCGCCAGCTGCCGGTGTATGCCCGCCAGCATTTCCCCGAGAGCGTGCTGGGCGCGCAGGCGCTCAAAGCCGAGGCCTCCGGCACCACGCTGCACGAGGACGAGGCCATCCGGCTGTGGACCCTGGACCAGCAGGTGCTGATTGCCAGCATCAAGACCAAGATGCACGCCCTCAGCCCGGGCGTGATCGAGGGCCTGATGCAGGGGCTGGATTTGGCCGAGGCCAATTACCAGGGCCTGGTGATCTGGTCGCCTGACGAGATGTTCTCGGCCGGCGCCGACCTGCAGGCCATGCTGCCGGCCTTCATGATGGTGGGCGTGTCGGCCATCGACGGCGCCGAAGCCGAAATGCAGCAGGCCATGCTGCGCCTGCGCTACGCCACGGTGCCGGTGATCTCGGCCGTGCGTGGTCTGGCGCTGGGTGGCGGCTGCGAGCTGGCGGTGTACTCGTCACGCCGGGTGGTGGCGATGGAGAGTTACATCGGCTTGGTGGAGGTGGGGGTGGGGCTGGTGCCGGGGGCCGGGGGCCTGACCTACATGGCCCGGCGCGCGGCCGAGAACGCGGCTGCCTCCACTGGCAAAGACCTGCTGCCGTTCCTGACCGAGGGCTTCACCGCCGCCGCCATGGCCAAGGTGGGCACCAGTGCCATCGAGTCGCGCAAGCTGGGCTACCTGTTGGCCAGCGACCTGATCGTGCCGCACAAGGACGAGCTGTTGTTTGTGGCCATCAACGAGGCCCGCGCCATGTTCGCTGGCGGCTACCGGCCACCACACAAGCGCCAGTTTGCCGTGGCCGGGCGCAGCGGTATCGCCACCCTGAAGGGCTCGCTGGTGAACATGCGCGACGGCGGCTTCATCAGCGCGCATGATTTTCACATTGCCAGCCTGATCGCCCATGTGGTGTGCGGCGGCGATGTGGACGCTGGCAGCCTGGTGGACGAAGACTACCTGATGACGCTGGAGCGGCAGGCCTTCTGCCAGCTGCTGGTGCACCCCAAAACCCAGGCGCGCATCATGGGCATGATGTCCACCGGCAAGCCGCTGCGCAACTGACCCGGAGCTATTCATGAAACAAGTTCAAGACGCCTACATCGTCGCGGCCACGCGCACGCCGATCGGCCGCTCGCACCGGGGCTCGTTCCGCAACCTGCGCCCGGACGACCTGCTGGTCAAGGCGCTGCAGGCTGTGCTGGCGCAAGCGCCTGGGCTGGACCCGGCCAGCATCGAAGACATCATTTGCGGCTGCGCCATTCCCGAAGCGCAGCAGGGCCTGAACGTGGCCCGCGTGGCCGCCGTGCTGGCCGGCCTGCCGCACAGCGTGGGCGGCATCACGGTGAACCGCTTTTGCGCCTCGGGCCTGAGCGCGGTGCAAATGGCCGCCGACCGCATCCGCGTGGGCGAGGCGGATGTGATGATCGCGGCCGGCGTGGAGAGCATGAGCATGGTCCCGATGATGGGCAACGCGCCCTCGCTGTCGCCGGCCATGTTTGGCAATGACGACAACATTGGCATCGCCTACGGCATGGGCCTGACCGCCGAGAAGGTGGCTACCCAGTGGAAGGTGAGCCGGCAGGCCCAGGACGAGTTTGCCCTGGCCTCGCACCAGCGGGCGCTGACGGCCATGGCGGCCGGCCAGTTCAAGGACGAGATCACCCCGGTGGAGGTGGTGGACCGCGCCCCCGACCTAGCCACCGGGCAGGTGCTGGAAACCCGCCGGCTGGTCAGCCTGGACGAGGGGGCGCGCGCCGACACCTCTATAGAGGGCCTGGCCAAGCTGCGCACCGTGTTCTCGGCCCGTGGCTCGGTCACGGCCGGCAACAGCTCGCAGACCTCAGACGGCGCCGGCGCCCTGATTCTGGCCAGCGAGAGCGCGGTCAAGCGCTTTGGCCTGAAACCGCTGGCGCGCTTTGTCAGCTATGCCGCGTGCGGCGTGCCGCCACACATCATGGGCATCGGCCCCATCGAGGCGATTCCGGCCGCGCTGCGCCGTGCCGGCCTGCAGCAGGATGCCATCGACTGGTTTGAGCTGAACGAGGCCTTTGCCGCCCAGTCCTTGGCGGTCATCAACACCCTGGGGCTGGACCCGGCCAAGGTCAACCCCATGGGCGGCGCGATCGCCTTGGGCCACCCGCTGGGCGCGACCGGTGCCATCCGCTCGGCCACCGCCATCCACGCCCTGCACCGGCACCAGCTGCGCTACAGCATGGTCACCATGTGCGTGGGCATGGGGCAGGGCGCGGCGGGTATTTTTGAGCGGGTCTGATGACCGCGTCCGCCACCACCACACTGCATCCGTTTGACCAGGCCATCGCGCTTGAGTTGCAGCCGGACGGCCACTGGCTGGGCCACACCAGCCCGGCCTATGCCAACATGGTTGGGCCTTATGGTGGCATCACGGCGGCGCAGATGCTGAATGCCGTGCTGCTGCACCCCCAGCGCCTGGGCGACCCGCTGGCGCTGACGGTGAACTATGCCGCCGGGGTGGCCGACGGACCCTTTGTGCTGCAGGCCCGCCCGGCCCGCACCAACCGCTCCACCCAGAATTGGGTGATCGAGCTGCTGCAGGACGGTCAGTCGGTGGCCACTGCCACCGCCATCACGGCAAAACGGCGTCAAACCTGGAGCAGCGACGAGCAAGCCCCGCCCGCCGGTCCGCCGTCTTCCGAGGTGGCCACCATCGAATTGCCTGGCTCGCTCGCTTGGCTTGGCTGCTACGAAATGAAACCCATCAAGGGGGCGATGCCAACCCGCTGGGATGGCCTTGGCCAGGACAGCCTGAGCCAGCTTTGGGTGCGCGACAAGCCGGCGCGCAGGCTCGACTTCGCCGCCCTTACAGCGTTGGCCGACGTGTTTTTCCCCCGGATTTTTCTCCGCCGTGCCAAGCGTGTGCCAGTTGGCACTGTATCGATGACGGTTTATTTTCACGCCGATGCCTCGCAACTTGAAGCAGTGGGCGCAGGCTACTTATTGGCGCAGGCGCGCGGCCAGGCGTTTCGACATGGTTTTTTT
>SHXM01000185.1 GCA_009693325.1 Rhodoferax sp. | reverse complement strand
CGCTGCACCCTGACTGCGGTGGCAGCAATGCCGGGGCAGGCGCGCGGTGTGGCGATGGTTCGGCCCGAGGTGACGCAGGCTGAACTCGAGGCCCTGCACGCCGGGGGCATTCGGGGCGTGCGCATGATGATGTTGGCGGGCGGGCCGCTGGGTTGGGATGCCTTGGAGCCTTTGGCTGGCAAGATCGCTGCGCTGGGCTGGCACATCAACCTGCAGTTCAATGGCTGCGACATGCTGCAGCACCTGCCGCGCCTGCAGGCCCTGGGCACGCCCCTGGTGCTAGACCACACCGGCAAGTTTTTAAGTCCTCCTGCTAGCACCGATGATCCGGCCTTTGTAGCCCTGTGCTGTCTGCTAGACCGGGGCCGGACCTGGATCAAACTGTCAGCGCCTTATGAAACCTCACGACAAGGCGCGCCGACCTATGGCGATGTGGGCCTATTGGCCCGGTCTCTTGCCACCCGTTACCCGCAGCGCTGTCTGTGGGCGAGCAACTGGCCCCATCCGAACCAGGCAGTGCCGCCGCAAGACGCGGTTCTGCTGGGCCTGCTCTCACACTGGAGCGCCAATGCCCAAGACTGGCGACGCATTTTGGTAGACAACCCGCAGGCCGTGTATGGTTTCGCAGCCTGATTCGGCCAGCAACCGCAGTGGCGGGTTTTCCAAAGGACAATAAGAACATGACCTTTGTCTATGTCAGTAACGCCGACAGTGGCGATATCTCGGTGCTGAGCCTGGCGGCTCAGGGGGAGCTCACGCCGATTCACACCTTGGCGCTCGGTGGCTCCCTGATGCCTCTGGCCCTGAGCCCCTGCCAGGGCTTTCTTTATGTGGCGCGGCGCAGCGAGCCGATGGCGCTGCTGAGCCTGCGCATTGACCCCCACAGCGGGCGCCTGAGTCTGTTGGGCGAGACTGGGTTACCCGCCAGCATGGCCTATGTGTCAACTGACCGCAGCGGCAGGTTTTTGTTTGCTGCCTCCTACCCTAGCCACCAAATCACGGTCAGCCCAATCGGGCCTGACGGGCGGGTCGGCGCAGTGCAACAGACCCTTGGCACCGGACCAAACGCACATGCAATTCTTGCCGCTCCGTCGAACCGGCATGTGCTCGTCACCTGCCTGGGAGGTGGCCGGTTGATGAATTTTGAGTTCGATCCGGCCAGCGGCCAACTCAGCCCCAAACCGGCGGCAGATTGGACAGCCCGCCCGGGAGCGGGTCCGCGGCATTTTTGCTTTTCGCCGTGCGGGCAGTTCGTCTACCTGCTCAATGAGCTCGACGCCGGCCTGGATGTGCTGGCCTTTAATGCCCATAGCGGACAGCTCAGCGCGCTGCAAACCATCAGCAGCCTGCCGACCGGTTTTTCCGGGCAGGCCTGGGCGGCAGATATTCATATCACGCCTGATGGGCGTCACCTCTACACCAGCGAGCGCAACTCCAGCACCCTGGCTATTTTCAAGGTGCAGCCCGACTCGGGGCTGTTGAGCAGCCTGGGCCATGTGCCAGTAGAGGCCCAACCCCGTGGTTTTGCGATCGACGCCAGCGGCCAGCAGCTGCTGGTGGTCGGCCAACAATCGCACCACCTGGGCCGCTGGCGCATTGACCCGCACAGCGGCCAACTTGATTTGCAACAGCGCCTGCCGGTAGGGCAAAACCCGAACTGGGTGGAGATTCGGGCATGACCATCGCAGCGCCCCAGCCCTTGCAAGCCCGCAGCATCCGCATGAACCCGGCCGACAACGTGGCGATCGTGGTCAATGACGGCGGACTGGCTGCCGGTGCAGTGCTTGAGAGCGGCGTGGTACTGACTCAGCGGGTGCCCCAGGGCCACAAGGTGGCTTTGCAAATGATTGCCGCTGGCGCCGCAGTACGTCGCTACAACGTGACCA
Source organism: Rhodoferax sp. (assembly GCA_009693325.1). Classification (GTDB taxonomy): domain Bacteria; phylum Pseudomonadota; class Gammaproteobacteria; order Burkholderiales; family Burkholderiaceae_C; genus Rhodoferax. Next base: position 3,501 of record SHXM01000185.1, on the reverse strand, counting down.
TCGGCTACGCGCTGCAAGACATCGCTGCAGGCGCCTGGGTGCAGGAGCGCCAACTGCAAGTGCCCGCGGCGCAAGCGCTCAGCCAATTGCCCATGGCCAGCTTGGCGGTGCCCCAGCCGCTGCCCCTCGAGGGCTACAGCTTCGAAGGCTTTTTGAACCCGGATGGCTCGGTTGGCACCCGCAACCTGTTGGCCATCACCACCACCGTGCAGTGCGTGGCCGGCGTGGTTGCTCAGGCGGTGAGCCGCATCAAAACCGAGCTGATGCCCTTGTACCCCTTTGTGGATGATGTGGTCGGCCTGGAGCACAGCTATGGCTGCGGCGTGGCCATTGATGCGCCTGAGGCCATCATTCCAATCCGCACGCTGCGCAATATCAGCCTCAACCCAAATTTTGGCGGCGAGATCATGGTGGTCAGTCTGGGCTGTGAAAAACTGCAGCCCTCGCGCCTGTTGCCGCCGGGCAGTTTTCCCATCATCGAGGGTGGCTCGGCCAGCGACCCTGCCGATACGGTCTGCTTGCAAGACGAGCACCATATCGGTTTCATGTCGATGCTCGACAGCATTGTGCAAAGCGCCCGGCCGCACCTGGAGCGGCTCAATGCCCGGCGCCGCCAAACCCTGCCTGCCAGCGCTCTGGTGGTGGGCGTGCAATGTGGCGGCAGCGACGCCTTCTCGGGTGTCACGGCCAACCCGGCAGTTGGCTTTGCAGCAGACCTGCTGGTGCGTGCGGGTGGAACCATCATGTTCAGCGAAAACACCGAGGTGCGGGACGCCGCGGATCAACTGACCCAGCGCGCTGCCTCGCCGGAGGTGGCGCAGGCCATAGTGCGCGAGCTTGACTGGTACGACCGCTATCTGGCGCGTGGGCAGGTTGACCGCAGCGCCAACACCACACCGGGTAACAAGGCCGGCGGCCTGTCCAATATCGCTGAAAAAGCCATGGGTTCCATCGTCAAGAACGGCAGCTTTGCGATCTCCCATGTGCTGGCGCCCGGCGAGCGTCTGACAGCCGGGCAAAAAGGCCTGGTTTTTGCGGCCAGCCCGGCCAGCGATTTCATTTGCGGCACCCTGCAACTTGCCGCTGGCATGAACCTGCATGTGTTCACCACCGGCCGCGGCACGCCCTACGGCCTGGCCGAGGTGCCAGTCATCAAGGTCGCCACCCGCACTGATTTGGCCCGTCGTTGGCATGATCTGATGGACCTCAACGCCGGACGCATTGCCGACGGACAGGCCAGCATCGAGCAACTTGGCTGGGAGTTGTTTCACCTGATGCTCGAGGTGGCCAGTGGCCGCAAAAAAACCTGGGCTGAACACTGGAAGCTGCACAACCAACTGGTGCTGTTCAACCCTGCCCCGATCACCTAAACTCGAAAGACACCCATGAGCTCGCCCACCCCTTACCAGGCTTTTCCCAACAGCTTCAAGCGTGATCTGTTGGCCGGCAAACGGCTGATTGGCTGTTGGGCTTCGCTGTCCAGCGCCATCAGCACCGAGGTGCTGGGCCTGGCCGGCTTTGACTGGCTGCTGCTCGATGGCGAGCATTCGCCCAACGATGTGATCAGCTTTATCCCGCAGCTCATGGCGCTCAAAGACAGCGTGAGCGCGCCTATCGTGCGACCCGCGAGCAACAATGTGGTCGAAATCAAGCGCTTGCTTGACGCCGGCTTCTACAACTTTTTAGTGCCTTTCATTGAAACTACCGAGCAGGCCGGCGCCGCGGTAGCCGCCACCCGTTATCCGCCTCAGGGTGTGCGCGGTGTTTCGGTGTCGCAGCGTAACAACCGCTATGGCACCGTGCCCGATTACTTCAATGGCATCAATGAGCAGATTTGTGTGCTGGTACAAATTGAAAGCCGGCTGGGCGTGGCCGCAGCCAGCGACATCGCCTGCGTGCCGGGGGTGGACTGTGTGTTTGTTGGCCCGTCGGACCTGGCGGCCGCTTATGGCCACCTGGGCAACCCTGGTCACCCCGAGGTACAGGCCGCCATCGCCGAAGTTTTTGCTGCAGGCCAGGCTGCCGGCAAACCCTTGGGTATTTTGGCGCCAGCCGAGGCAGATGCCCGCCGCTACCTGGCCATGGGTGCGAGCTTTGTCGGCGTGGGCAGCGACCTGGGTCTTTTCCGCAATGCCAGCCAGGCCCTGTGCGACCGCTACCGTGACTAGCATCCCCGGAGCTGGGCGCTAGGCGTTCTTGGTTTTTTTTGGAGAAATGCAATGCATAAATTGGGTTTTATTGGCCTGGGAATCATGGGTTCGCCCATGGCCCAACATCTGCTGGCAGCCGGGCATCAGGTTTTTTTGCATAGCCGCAGCGGCGTTCCGGCGACCCTGCTGGGCGCAGGCGGCTTGGCTTGCAGCAGCGCGCAGCAGGTCGCACAGCAGGCCGACATCATTTTCATGATGCTGCCCGACACGCCAGATGTGGCGCGGGTGCTGTTTGGTGAATCCGGCCTTGCCGCCGGCCTCAGCGCGGGCAAGACCGTGGTCGATATGAGCTCCATCTCACCCATGGAGACCAAGGGCTTTGCCCAAAAGATTAATGCCCAGGGGTGCGACTACCTGGATGCGCCAGTCTCGGGCGGCGAGGTAGGTGCCAAGGCCGCCAGTCTGACCATCATGGTGGGCGGCCCGCTTGCGGCGTTCGAGAGGTTGCGACCCCTGTTTGAGCTCATGGGCAAGAACATCACCCTGGTAGGGGGCAATGGTGACGGTCAGACCTGCAAGGTGGCCAACCAGATCATCGTCGCCCTGAATATTGCTGCCGTGGGCGAAGCCCTGCTGTTTGCCAGCAAGGCAGGGGCTGACCCGGCCAAGGTACGCCAAGCCTTGATGGGTGGCTTTGCCGCCTCGCGCATCCTGGAGGTACACGGCGAGCGCATGATCAAGCGCACCTTTGCCCCGGGCTTTCGCATTGGCCTGCACCAAAAAGACCTGAACCTGGCCCTGCAGGGCGCCCGTGCTTTGGGCGTGGCCTTGCCGCAAACCGCCAGCGCAGCGCAGCTGATGCAGGTGTGCAGTGCCAATGGCATGCAAGACCTTGACCACTCGGCCCTGGTTCGTTCATTGGAAATCATGGCTGATCATCAGGTCGCTCCGGGTTGAGGCGAGTGGCTCGGTGTGCCAAAACCCAGGGGCGGTGCTAGCCCGCCCAGACCAGCAGCGCGTAAGGCTGCTGGTTGCAGGTTTGTATTTTTTAGGGCACTTCTATAAATTCCCCTCAATTCCTGTCCTCGTTAAGCCGCCCTAAAACGTTATAGAAGCTGCCCCCCAAACAGACCGGTGCCGCATGCAAAACAGCCTCTTTGACCTTGAGAACCGCTACGCCAGCTTGAGCAAAACGGGCGACCCACTGGAGCGACTCAACGCCATCATCGACTGGGAGATATTTCGTCCCATCCTTGAACGCCTGGATGCCAAAGTGCGCAAGAGCAAGGCTGGACGCAAACCAACCTGTCGCATTCTCATGTTCAAAATGCTCGTCTTGCAGCGACTCAAT
>SHXM01000184.1 GCA_009693325.1 Rhodoferax sp. | reverse complement strand
GGCCCGGCGCTAGCCGATTTGCTGGTGCAAGGCCTGTCAGCCCGCTGGGCGGCCGGCTTGGCGGGTCTGACCATCGCCTCCTGTGACAACCTCAGCGGCAACGGCAGCAAGCTCGAAGCCATGTGCCAGGCGCTGGTGCAAGAGCAAGAACAAGAGCAAGAGCAAGGACCGGCACTGGGGCGCTGGATGGCCGGGCACTGTGCGTTTCCCAACAGCATGGTCGACCGCATCGTGCCGGCCACCACACCCGCCCGACTGGCTGCTGCCCAGACCGCCTTGGGCCTGAATGACCAGGCGGCCTTGGGTACCGAGGCCTTTTGGGAATGGGTGATTGAGCGGCGCTTTGCCGAAGCCAGCGATGCAGACACGCTGTCAGCGGCTGGCGTCACTGTGGTCGATGACGTGGCACCGTTTGAAGAGGCCAAGCTGCGCCTGCTCAACGCCAGCCATTCCGCACTGGCCTGCCTGGGCGCGGTTCTCGGGCTGGGCACAGTTGACCAGTGCATAGCCCAAAACCCGGTGCGGCAATTTGTGCATGATCTCATCACCCTGGATGTCGGCCCGCAGGTACGCCGGCCAGATGTGGCGACCTACCGGGATGCGTTGCTGGCCCGCTTTGCCAACCCGGCATTGGCCCACAGCGTGCACCAAATTGCCACCGACAGCTCAGTGAAAATACCACAGCGCTGGGTGCCCTCGGTGCTCGCGGGTTTAGCCCGGCAGCAGCCGATGCAGCGCCTGGCTTTTTGCGCTGCCGCTTGGATGCGCTACCTGCGTGGCATGGATGAGCAGGGACGGGTTTATCAGCTCAATGACCCGATGGCGGACAAGCTGCAGGCCCTGGCGCAGACCCACGCTGGTGATGCGCCGGCCAGCGTCGCGGCCCTGGGCACCATGCAAAACATCTGGGGCGGCTCGCTGGCCCAGCACCAGCCATGGCAAACTCAGGTCACCCAGCAACTCGAGCGAATCAACCGCCAGGGTATTTTTGGCGCACTGGCCGGTCTGGCAATCCCCGCAACTGCTCTGCTGTAGCGGGCCTGAACTCCGCACCAATCAACCCAATGCAAGGAGACGCGACTGATGTTCAATCTGAATGGGAAAATTGCCCTCATCACGGGTGCCTCAAGGGGTCTGGGCTGGGCCATGGCCCAGTCTTTGGCCCAAGCCGGTGCACATGTGGTGTTGAACGCCCGCGACTCTGGCGCCCTGCGCGCTCGGGTCAGCGAACTCCAGACCCAGGGCTGGTCGGCCGACAGCGCGCCGTTTGATGTGACCGACTCCGCTGCCGCACAAGCGTGCGTGGCCGGCTTAAAAGAGAAATGGGGGCGCTTTGACATCCTGGTGGCCAATGCCGGCATCAACCACCGCCGCGCGCTGGTCGACTTTGAGCTCGACGACTTCAACCGGGTGATACAAACCAACCTGACCGCGGTGTGGGTCCTGAGCAAAGCGGCCGCACAAGCGATGCTGGCGCAAGCCAGTGGGCGCATCATCCTGATTGGCTCGATGAGCGCCATGAACGCCCGCCCCGGCATCTCGGCCTATGTGGCAAGCAAGGGGGCGGTGCATGCCCTGGGCCGGCAACTGGCGGTGGAACTGGCGCCGCAGGCCATCACGGTGAATTGCATTGCACCCGGTTTTTTTGCCACTGAAATGAACACCGCCCTGGTTGACAACCCCGAGTTCAATGACTGGGTCAAAAAACGCACGCCTGCCGGGCGCTGGGGCCGGCTCGAAGAAATCGGCCCGGCCGCTGTTTTTTTGGCCTCGGATGAGGCCTCCTTTGTGACCGGGTTGGTCATGACCGTGGATGGCGGCTTCACCTCAGCCATGTAGAGCTTGACCGGCCAAGCCCATGAACAAGGAAATTCGCCTCAACGCCTTCGACATGAACTGTGTCGGCCATATCCAGCAGGGCCTGTGGACACACCCGCGCGACCAGTCATGCCGCTATCTTGAACTTGCCTACTGGACCGACTACGCCAAGCGGCTGGAAGCCGGTCTGTTTGATGGCCTGTTTTTTGCCGATGTCGTAGGCGTGTATGACGTGCTGGGTGCCAGCCCTGACGCAGCCCTGCGGGGTGCGGTGCAAGTGCCTGTGAATGACCCGATGCTGCTGATTCCGGCCATGGCCAGCGTGACCCAGCACCTCGGCTTTGGGGTTACCGCCAACCTGAGCTATGAGCCGCCCTACCTGTTTGCGCGCCGCATGTCCACGCTCGACCACCTGACCAAGGGACGTATCGGCTGGAACATCGTCACCGGCTACCTCGACAGCGCAGCCCGTGCCGCCGGGCTCTCTGGCCAAAGCGGACACGACGACCGGTACGACCTGGCCGACGAATACATGTCGCTGGTCTACCAGTTGTGGGAAGGCAGTTGGGACGATGGCGCAGTGCTGGCCGACCGCTTGCGTGGTGTCTATGCCGACCCCTCCAAAGTACGCCTGGTTCAGCATCAGGGGCCCCAGTACCGGGTGCAGGCCATGCACTTGAGCGAACCCTCGCCGCAGCGCACACCCCTGCTCTACCAGGCCGGCTCCTCGGCGCGCGGCTCACGTTTTGCCGCCACCCACGCCGAATGCGTTTTCTTGAACGGCCAAACCCTGCCCGGTGTTAAAGCCATTGTTGACAGCATCCGCAGCCAGGCAGTGCAACAGGGGCGCGCTGGCGCAGACATCAAAGTCTGGCTGGGTGCCACTGTGATCACCGCTCAAACCGATGCCCAAGCCGAAGAAAAATTTGACGAATACAAACGCTACGCCAGCTCAGAAGCTGCGCTGGTGCACGCCGCTGCATCAATGGGCATCGACTTTGCAAAATACGATATCGATGAGCCCATCGAGACCGGAAAAAGCCAGGCCATCGTCTCCAATGTGGATGCCATGACACGCAGCGCGGGGCCACAATGGACTCGGCGCAAACTGCTCTCGCAAATGGTGCTGGGTAGCCGCCAAACACCCTGGGTCGGCTCAGCCGATCGCATTGCACAACAACTGATTGACTGGAGCATTGCCGCCGACCTTGATGGCTTCAACCTCTCACGCACGGTGGTACCCGAGTGCTTTGATGACCTGATCGCGCTGGTGGTTCCCCGCCTGCAAGAGCGCGGCGCTTACAAGACCGCCTACACGCCGGGCACCCTGCGCAACAAACTCTTTGGCCGCGACCGTCTGGCAGCCAGCCACCCGGTGGCGCAGTACCGGCGGCAGGCGGTCTGAGGTGCGCCTTGAGCCACCCGCCCAAACTCGGTCTGGCTTTGTGTGATATGCGGTAACGCTATACCGTAACTGGAGCTGTGATGAAACGTCTGAAACTGTGTGTCATTGGCGCGGGCGCCATGGGGTCGAGCTATGGCGGTCTGCTGGCCAAGCTGGGCCATGAGGTGCTGCTGGTCGACCGCTGGTCTGCCCATGTGGAGGCGATCAACCGCGAAGGCCTGCAACTCGACGGCGTTTGCGGCCAACACCGGCTGGCCCTGACCGCCTGCCAAGAGGTGCCCGACGGCCTGGATGCCGATCTGGCCATGATCTGGACTGACACCAACAACACCCGGCAGGCGGCCCTGATTGCCGAGCGCGCCCTGGCCGCGGGTGGCTTTGCCGTAACCCTGCAAAACGGCGTGGGTAATGTCGAGACGCTGGTAGAGGTGCTGGGTCAGCACCGGGTGCTTGCGGGTTCGAGCATGTGCTCAGCTGCGATGCAGGGCCCTGCACGGGCCATCTTGACGCACATGGGCATGACCTCACTGGGGGAGATCGGCGGTGGCAGCAGCCCCAGGGTTGAGCGCCTGTGCCAGGAGCTCAAAGCCGCCGGCTTTGAGGTGCGTGCCCATCCCGACATCATGTCGCTGATCTGGACTAAATTTGCCCTGAACTGCGCCATCAACGCGCTCTGCGCGGCCACCGGCCTGCGCCTGGGCGAACTGGCCCGCACTCCGGCAGTCGACCGCTTGCAAGACCATCTGCTCGATGAGATTCTGGCCGTCATCGCTGCCAAGGGCATCACGCTTGCGGACCCCGACTTGCGGGCCACCGTCAAGGCGCACTGCTGGGGCAAATTCAGCCGCCCGTCCATGCTGCAAGCGATCGATGCAGGCAAGGCGACCGAGATAGACGCCCTGAACGCACAGGTGGTGCTCGCAGGCCTCCAGTTAGGCATCCCAACCCCGTACAACGACGCCCTGGTGCTGCTGCTCAAAGGCGTAGAACACAAAGCCAGTGCGGCGCGCGGGCGCACTGATGCAGATTACGCCGCCCTGGAGGCCCAGGTTACAGGCCCTCGCCCGGCCAGCTGAGGGCTGACAAGGGCCATGAACCCTGCCACTGCGCTCTTGCCAGCATCAGCGGAAAACGATGCGAGTGCTTGGCTTTGACAACGCGCATGACTAACACCACAGGCATTTCATGGGCGAGGTCGCGGCGGTTGAATTCATCAGCTACGCAGCAACTTTGGAGCAGTTCCAGCAAGAATGGCTAGAGATCGTTAAGGGAAAACAAGGGAAAAAATTATGAGCAAAGTTGTCATTCGCACAGATACCGTGGACTGTGCCCCGTATGGTCAAAAAATTCATCCGAACCAATTTCCAGATCGAAACCACCGCGTTAACAGCCACCGCCGCCAACCATAAGCCAAGCCGGTCGACCAAAGCCTGAATTTGCCCCACCAAAACCGCGACTCAACCCAGCTTGGCGGACACAGTGGCCACACCGCAGGCCCCGGCGCACACGACCCAAGCGCCCTGCCACGCCACACCAACGCGACAGAGCCCATACTTTTGGGCAACAAAGCACCAGTGTTTCAACAGCATTGAATTTTTTGACCCTGCCGAAATACACCCGGCAAGACATTCTCGAAGCTTGCGAACAGCAAAACCCGCAAACTGCTCCCCTGGCGCAGGTCGGCGCATTGCAGCACCAGGGTTTCGCACAAGCCCAAGTCATCGGGCCAGCCTGCCAGCAGTTCGCCAGGGTGCGCGGGGTTGTGCATGTTCATGGCGTGCCTCTCAGTGGCAATCCCGACAAATGTCTTGATGGTGGGGTTTCCCTTGGGGCTAAGGGCGCGGTAAAGACTTTCACGGGGTATTCCAGCACGGGCCGCTACGGCGCTCATGCCTTGAGCTTCTGCGATATGGAGAAGCGCGGCCAGTAGCGCAAACTGCCCCCCGGTAAATTCGCTTCTTTCAAAGCAGTAGCCAAATATTCATTAGAAAAATCCGGGTCGGCTTTGAGCATACCGATTACGACCTCATCGTGGCTAACGTGGCGTGGTGCTTTCATGGAACCCTCTGCTTTCCCGTATCACTGAGCCAGAAGTTCGCGGGCGAGGGGCGTTAGGTGAGGCCGTATAAGTGGCATCGGTACTTCAACCTCGATAAAACCTTCTGAATAAGGT
>SHXM01000183.1 GCA_009693325.1 Rhodoferax sp. | reverse complement strand
GAGGATTTCAGCGACCTGCGGCTGCGGGTATGGCAATCGGAGGTGCCCACGCGCTTCTATGGCAAGCCCGGGCTCGGTGCGACCCCGGTGGTGCTGCCCCTAGGCGACGTCTACGTCGGTATGCTGCAGGGCGTGGTCGAGGGCCTGACCCTGCCATTCGACCTGGTGCAGCCGATGAAATTCCACGAAGTCGGCAAGCACATCATCCTCTGGGACGAATTCTGGCAGGTGCTGCCGATGAGCATCAGCGAGAAGAAATGGCAAGCGCTCAACGACGCGCAGCGCCGCGCGCTCACCGAGTCCGTCGACGAGGCGGGTAAGTGGTACAACGACCAACTCGCCGGCTCGGTGCTGCAGTGGAAGGCGGACCTGGTCAAGGCCGGCGCCACGCTGCACGAGGTCAACCGCGCGCCGTTCGTGGCGCGGATCGCCGAGCGCAACCGCCAGTGGCAGAAGGACGGCTACTGGCGGCCGGGACTAATCGACGAAATCGAGAAGCTGCGCTGATCGTGGCCGAGAGCTTTGATGCCGTAGTGGTCGGCTGCGGGATAGCCGGGGCGAGCACCGCGTTCTTTCTGCAGGCCAAGGGGCTCAAGGTGCTCGCGCTCGAACGCGACAAGCCGGCGGCGGGCGGCACCGGCTTGAGCGCCGCGATCATGCGTCAGCACTACTCGACGCCCCTGATGGCGCGGCTCGCGCACGCTGCGATTCGCATTTTCCAGAGTGCATCCGAACTCCTCGGCCGCGATGCGGGCTTCCGCCGCGCCGGCTATCTGTTCCTGGTGCCGCCGGATGCGCTAGCGGCCGCGCAGAGGAATGTCGCGATGCAGAGGGAGCTCGGCATCGACACGACGCTGCTCGACCCGGCGGAACTCGCAGCCCGGATGCCGTGGCTCAACACCGACGGCGTCGCCGGCGCGGCCTTCGAGCCCGATGGCGGCTATACAGATCCCGAGGTCGCGACCGAAGCCTTTGCCGTGGCGTTTCAAGAGAAGGGCGGCGAGCTGCGCACCAAGACCGCCGCGCGCGGGCTGCTGCGCAGCGGCGATCGCATCACCGGAGTGTTGCTCGACAGCGGCGACGTGCACGCGAACTGGGTGGTGAATGCGGCTGGGCCCTGGGCGCCGCCGCTGGCGCAAAGCGCGGGACTCGCAATGCAGATGCGCACGGTGCGCGAGCAGGATAGCGTATGGGAAGCGCGCCCCGGCCGGCCCCTGCCCGGCCATTCGATCTCGAACGCTGTCGACGCGATCTACCTGAGGCCGCTCGGAGACCGGCGCTTCATCGTCGGCCGCGGTTTCCCCAAGGAGTATGTCGACGTCGATCCATACAACTATAAGCGCACCGCTGACGACGCGTTCGTCGCCGACGTCCAGCAGCGGATGGTGCTGCGCTTCCCGACGCTCGACGGCGCGCGGCTGGTGAACGCCTATGCCGCGCTCTATGACGTCACGCTCGACTGGTACCAATATGTCGGCCCGCGCGCCGGGGTCGACGGTTACGCCGACTTCTGCGGCGGCTCCGGCCACGGATTCAAGGAAGCCCCGGCAATCGCGCGCGAACTCGCCGACTGGCTGGTCGAGGGCAAGGTGCGCGCGGACTTCCGGCAGTTCTCCTACGACCGCGTGGCGGCAAACAACCTGTTCGTGCTGTCTTACGGCGGCAACCGGGGGTAAGGCCGGCGCCGGCGGTTCAGAGATGATGGGTGTCGCAACACCACACAAAACGGTTCTGTCGCAGTAAGCATAAACGACAATCAGCGTCATGCTTGATTTTCGTAAAAACTTGGTCAACAGCACCTTGAACAAGGTCCTCCAACGGCTGCACTATCCGCTGGAAGTGATGCTCACCTGTGTGCGCTGGTACGTGGCCTATCCGTTGAGCCTGCGTCATGTGTGTTGGCGCCGACGCAGATTTGACCCAGGCGCCGACTTTTGACTGACCCACCATTGGCTGCTGCTATTCCGCGCCCAGCAACGGGTTCAAGGTCGTCATGCTGGGTCACAGGAAATCGGCAGACTGGGTCAATTTGACGGCGGCGCTAACATGCTGGCTCACGTTGCGCCTCAGGATTGTCGAAGCGGCCCGACTGGCAGGCCGGGAATCTGGGTGCGGGCGGCTAGTAGGTAACCGTCAACCGTCGTCAAGTACAACGTGCGCAGGTCAGGGCCGCCAAAGACGCAGTTTGACGGGCCTTCCCGTGTCGGCACCTCGCGCGTCGCGAGGATGCGGCCCGACGGTGCGAACACGTAAACCATCGGTCCCGGCCCGTTGGTGGGCCAGCCGGCGGTGGCAACGATATTGCCTTCGGCGTCGACGCGCATGCCGTCGATGCCGCGCTGCACGCCGCGGTGGTCAATGCCGAAGGTGTGCAGCGTAATATAGGGGCCGATAGTGGCCAGACTGCCCGTCGGCACGTGCCGAGCAGAGTCACCCAGATATCTCAAAATGGGCATCGTGGATCACGCAGTCGCTGCCGTTGATCGGCAGCATGTCCTGTGGGCAAGCGGAGAAAGCCACAACACAATTCATCTCCGCGCGAAAGCACACGCTGTCACCGGCCTTTCCCACAGGCGCATCAAAGGACAGGTCAGTGCCGTTTCGCACGGGAATGTTCATGAATAGGTTAAATGGAGATGGATGCACCACCCGCTGAAGGCCCAAAGCCTCGAGGGCATGCCCCAGGTTGTCGGTGCAGTTGTCATGAAACCCTTTGGCACCGAGTTGTTCATAGCGGAAACGGTCGCACGACGCAATCAGGGTGTCGTGCACGCCCGGCGATGTGTCCTCGATCATCAACAGGATGACACGGCGCTTGTTGGTGTACAGGCTGTCGCCGACCAGGGGCGTGATCCGGCACAGCATCCCGCGGGTGTGCTCCATAGACATGCACTCACCGAGGTCCGGGTCGTTGAAAGCCCAGAAATCGACCACTTGTGATCCGTGGGTGTTGATAACCCTTAAAACTTGGCCCGCTCTGAGTCGTGCTGCACTGCCCTTGCGGGCTGGGATGCGGTGGAGATTTTCCATATTTGGTATTTTGGGGTCCATCAGGCGCACCTCATTAGCCCAGAGAATCTCATAATAGAACATAAAGTGCCGGTCACGTCACCGGTTCTAAGAGGATCACCGTGGGTTTCCGGTTTCAAAAGCGCATCCGTATCTTCAAGGGACTCACCCTGAACCTGAGCAAGAGCGGCACCTCCTGGGCGCTGGGCGGCCGAGGCGCGTCGGTCAACCTTAAAGACGGCAAAGCCACCGGCAACGTGGGTATTCCGGGCACCGGCTTGTCTTACCGGGAGCGGCTGGACAGCGACGGCAGCGACGGTTCAGGCAAAAGTGGTGTTGCCGGCTGGGTGGTTTGGCTGGTGATCGCCGTCGTGCTGCTGGGGGTGTTTTTTGGCCGGTGAGTTAAAACAGGTGCGTCAGATCGAGCGCTGTAGCGTACCGCAGCTATTGCTGCTGGCCGCATGGCTCTCGTTGCTGCTGGCCGCCTTGCCAATCCCCGCCCGAGCATGGGGGGCGCAAGGCCACCAAGTCGTTGCCAATCTGGCGCAGGCGCAACTCAGTGCCAAGGCCAAGCGGGAGGTGGATCGCTTGTTGGCACTGGAGCCGGGTGAAACCTTGGCCAGCATCTCCACTTGGGCAGACGAGCACCGCAGCCCTGCGACGGCCGCTTGGCACTACGTCAACTTCCCCAAGAACAGCTGCAGCTACTCAGCCGAGCGAGATTGCCCGGATGGGCAGTGCGTGGTGGCTGCCATTGACCGCCAGCGTGACATCCTGGCGTCCACTGCCACAGACGAGGCTCGGCTGCGGGCCCTCAAATACCTGGTTCATCTGGTGGCAGACGTCCACCAACCGCTGCACGCCGGCTACGCAGAGGACCGTGGCGGCAACAGCTACCAGCTGCAAGCCTTTATGCGTGGCAGCAATCTGCATGCATTCTGGGACTCGGGCCTGATCCGAGCGCTGGATCAGGACACAGAAGTCATGACCGCAAGACTGCAGGCAACCGGTGACAAGGCGACGGGCAGCGGTAATGAGCTCGGCGACCCCGCCAAAGCACGAAGTCAAGGAGCACAGAGACCAAGCGGGACTTTGCCTTCAGTTGCCGTCCAAGCCGCTGAGGAGTCCTGTCGGATCGTGGGGCAGCCGGGTTTTTACCCAGGACGACTCGTCGATATGCCCTACGTCCAGCGCTTTGCGCCTCTCATCGAGCAGAGACTGCGCTTGGCGGGGGCGAGGCTGGCGGAACTCATCAATCAAGCTATTCGGTAAACAGGTGCTCGGCGCTGTTATGGACACCAGTAATTCGATCTATTACCTTCCTGGCCACGGAGGCCGACTCAGCCGAGGATTAGGTGAGGGCTTGGTGGAGCGTACAGCCTGCAGTCTGGAATAGCTAGTCAGGGCTCGGAACATTGCTTGGGCAGATTTCAAAATCGCCCCCCGCTGAAACAGCCACTCCCACAGGACGGGGGGGCGGTGTATAACTTTTTGTTCCCACCGGCACCCCCTCACCCTTGGGTTGACCTGGTCCCTGAGTACCAAACTAAGGACCGTCCTGACAACAGCCAAACACCCAATCATTCAACAAGCCCTGGCCCTGCTGGCCTGTGAGATGCGCGAGACCGACGTGCTGAAGGCACCTGACGCCGTCAAAGACTACCTGCGGCTGAAACTGGCACCCAAGCCCCACGAGGTCTTCGCTGTGGGTGTTTCTCGATGCCCAGAACCGCGTCATTGAAACCGAGGAAATGTTCAGGGGAACCCTCACGCAAACCAGCGTCTACCCCCGCGAGGTCGTCAAGGCCGCCCTGACCCACAATGCCGCGTCGGTAATCCTGAGCCATAACCACCCCAGCGGCAGCACAACACCATCACAGGCCGATGAATATCTGACGCAGACCCTAAAAGCTGCGCTGGCGCTGGTAGATGTCCGGGTGCTGGATCACCTGATCGTGACCACGGGCGAGGTGTTGAGCATGGCAGAACGTGGCCTGATGTAGGCGGCTCGATGGTTTCAGCGGAGCCGGGGCGACCCGGCTTTTTCCATTTTGAGCCCGAGGAGGGCAACACCATGCCAATAGATCAATCACACGAGCCGCTAAAGCTGGACGCCACCCCGCGGGCGGACCTACTACGACGCGCCAAGGCCGCGTGATTCAAGGAGGGTGGCACGGAGACACCAGCGAGGCTAGTAGCGTCAAGATGCGCCTGGGGCTGGCCTATGTAGTGCTGCACGGGGCTAGCGGCGTGCTGGCTGTCTACCGGGTTCGCCCGGACAACTTGCCACTACGTGCGCTGCAACGTTGGCCAGAAAGTGTGGGGAATTAGGGTCACCGGCGGGGTGTGTAGGTATGTTTGTAGGTATGAAAGGAATTTATAAATGAAGAATGTTGCATT
>SHXM01000182.1 GCA_009693325.1 Rhodoferax sp. | reverse complement strand
CCTCAAAAACCGGGGCGATTCAGCGTAACCGTTCTAGTGCGCTAGGCGGGCACCGACAGCGATGCCAGCGTGATCACCCCACCCCCTAAGCACACCTCGCCGTCGTACAGCACGGCAGACTGTCCGGGTGTGACAGCCCACTGGGGGGTGCTGAAATCCAGATCAAAGCTGTTGGAGCTGGGCGCCAGCAGGGTGCAGGGCGCATCAGTCTGCCGGTAGCGGGTCTTGGCCGCCAAGGGGCCCGCATCTGGCGCATACCCGCTGATCCAACTGGCGTCCTGCGCCGACAACTGGCTCGAGATTAGCCAGGGGTGCTCATGGCCCTGCACCACCCACAGCGTGTTGGTCGCCATATCCTTGCGCGCCACGAACCAGGGCGCGTGTTCGCCGCCACCGCGCTGGGCGCCTTTGGCTTTGAGCCCGCCGATGCCCAAGCCCTGGCGCTGACCCAGGGTGTAAAAGCTCAAGCCCACGTGCTGGCCAATAGTGCGACCGCGCTCGTCCTTGACGGGGCCCGGTGCTTTGGCGATGTAGCGGTTCAAAAACTCCCGAAACGGCCGCTCGCCAATGAAGCAGATGCCGGTTGAGTCTTTTTTGCGGGCGTTGGGCAGCCCGATTTCGCTGGCCAAACGACGTACCTCGGTTTTGAGCAGTTCGCCAATCGGGAACAGGGTTTTGGCCAGCTGCGCCTGATTCAGGCGGTGCAGAAAATAGCTTTGGTCTTTGGCCGGGTCCAGGCCCTTGAGCAGTTCAAAGCGGGCGGTGGCGGCGTTGTGGTGCACCCGGGCGTAATGGCCGGTGGCAATGTGGTCAGCCCCCAAGCGCAGCGCATGGTCCAGAAAAGACTTGAACTTGATCTCGGCATTGCACAGGATGTCGGGGTTGGGTGTGCGGCCGGCCTGGTATTCGCGCAAAAATTCGGCAAACACCCGGTCCTTGTATTCGGCGGCGAAGTTGACATGCTCAATCTCGATACCCAGCACATCCGCCACTGCTGCGGCATCCACAAAATCAATGTTGGAGGCGCAGTAGGCGCTGTCGTCATCGTCCTCCCAGTTCTTCATGAAGAGGCCGACCACCTGATGGCCCTGTTGCTTGAGCAGCCAGGCAGTAACCGCAGAGTCCACGCCACCACTCAGGCCGACCACCACCCGCTGCCGCGGCATTTGCTTGCTCATAAGCGCGGCATTATCTCTGGCTGCATTGGCGGGGGTATTGCATGCTCAGTCTAGGGCGCTCACGCGCTGCCTTGCGCCTGCCGATTGACCAAAGGCACTCAGGCCGCGTTAGCCCTCACAGGCAGTGCCCACGCCTTGAGCCATGGACAACCAAGGCCATCACGACCGCCGTTGCGCCTCCTGCACTGCCGCAGCGCCGCAGCTGGGCCCCTGTCAATTTGGCTTAAGTGCATGGCCTAGGCAAGAAGTTGCCGGCCACCGGCGTGAGGCTTCAGGCCTGGTTCAGGCTGCTGAGTTGACCCGAGTCGAGCTCATGCAGCAACTGGCTGAGGGCTTGTTTGTGTTTGTCGTCGTTGGCGGTTTGCATGGCGTCAACCAGCACATCACGGATGTCGGCTGAAGTTACAAGCTCCATATCCCAGTCGGGGAATAGCCTCTCGCGCACCTCTTCGGTCTCGCCCAGGGGCACGATGTTTTCGTGTCGCGGGTCGGCAGCGATCAGGCCCATCAGATGGGTGACATTGTCGCGCGGCCCTTCGAGCCATTGAAAAAAATGCCGCTGCCAAACACCAAAAGCCCGGTGATGCCTTGCTGGGGGTTCCCGCGTTTGGCCGTCGCAATAATGCGCTCAACGGCAGCCTCATCGACGCCAGCAGCAGCGCGGCTGCAGTACACCATATTAAAGAGCAGCCGGTACCCGTGCCTGGCAGCGCCCTCGTCGTTTTGCGCTTGGTTCATGGCGGTCATAGCGTCAGGTCCTTCAAAAATGCGGGGCTTCGTTAGCTGGCTTGGCGAGGATAGGTTAAGTTTACTTGAGGCTGCTCTCGCCGGGTCCCGGTGAGTCCGAGTGCTCGCCGCAGCGGCGGGCCAAGCTGTCCGAGTGAGGGTTTGCGCAGCCTCAGGCTCAGGCGGTGATGGGCCGGTAGACCGAGGGCTCGGTGCGGACCAGCTCCAGTGGGTAGCGTCTCCCGGCCAGGTAATCGGCCAGACAGGCCAGCACCAGCGGGCTGCGGTGGCGTTGTTGGCTGGCGCGCAGCTCGTCTGGCGTGAGCCAAAGGGTACGAACGATGTCGGTGTCGAGCGCGCGATCGGCTTGGAACTCGCCCAACTCACCACAAAACGCAAAGCGCAGGTGAGTAATGTCTTGCGCCGCTTGTTGCGCGCTCGCTGGCCTTCGAAAGCGTGCCAGATAAAGACCCAACAGGCCAGTGGGGCGAAAGCTGTGCGCAGTTTCTTCCAAAGTCTCGCGGGCACAGCCCTCGGCCGGGCTCTCACCCGGGTCGAGATGCCCGGCCGGATTGTTCAGCCGCAAGCCGTCCGGGGTGTGTTCTTCAACCATCAGAAAGCGCCCATCGCGCTCGATAACGGCGGCCACCGTGACACTGGGTTTCCATCGCTCGTCCATGCCGAATTATCCCCATGTAAACTCTGCGGCGCGCCGAAAACGCGGCAAATTTAACCAAATAAAGGAGTCAGCCCATGCTGATAGGCGTACCCACAGAAACCACGGTGGGCGAGACCCGTGTGGCGTTAACCCCTGAGACGGCCAAAAAACTAATCGCCCAAGGGCACACGATTGCCCTGCAGGCGGGCGCGGGCGTGGCAGCCAGCGCAATAGATGCGGCTTATGCCGGTTTGGGGGTGCAGATCACCGATGCCGCGGGTGCATTGGGCTGCGATCTGGTGCTCAAGGTAAGAAGCCCGTCGGTCACAGAGTTGGGCTTGGTAAAGCCCGGGGCGGCGCTGGTGGGCATGCTCAACCCCTTCGATGCAGAAGGCCTGCAGCGCTTGGCCGGCGCTGGCCTGACCAGTTTTGCGCTGGAGGCCGCACCGCGCACTACCCGGGCCCAGAGCATGGATGTGCTCTCCAGCCAAGCCAATATTGCCGGCTACAAGGCGGTGATCGTGGCGGCCGATAAATACCAGCGCTTTTTCCCGATGTTGATGACTGCGGCTGGCACGGTCAAGGCCGCCCGGGTGGTGATTTTGGGCGTGGGCGTGGCCGGCCTCCAGGCCATTGCGACTGCCAAACGCTTAGGCGCCGTGATCGAGGCCTCTGATGTGCGGCCCAGCGTCAAGGAACAAGTGGAATCGCTGGGCGCCAAATTCATAGAGGTGTCCTACGAGACACCAGAAGAAAAAGAGGCCGCCGTGGGGGTGGGCGGCTACGCCCGCCCGATGCCGCAGAGTTGGCTGGACCGGCAGCAAGCGGAGGTGGCCAAACGGGTGGCGCAGGCTGACATCGTCATCAGCACCGCGCTGATACCGGGCCGGCCGGCCCCGGTGCTGCTGACTGAAGAGATGGTCAAGTCCATGAAGCCGGGCTCGGTGATTGTTGACCTGGCGGCTGGCCGCGGCCCAGGTGGTGGTGGCAACTGCCCGCTGACTGAGACTGACCGCACTGTGGTCAAGCATGGCGTGACGCTGGTGGGTGAAACCAACCTGCCGGCGCTGGTGGCGGCCGATGCCTCGGCCCTGTACGCCCGCAACGTGCTTGATTTTCTCAAGCTGGTGTTGGGACGGGACGGCGGCCTGCAAGTCGACCTGACCGACGACATCGTGGCCGCCTGCCTGATGACCCAGGGCGGCGAGGTCAAGCGCAAATAAATCAGCTCAACAGGACTGCGAACCATGGATATCCTTTCTCCCACGATCACCAACCTGATCATCTTCGTGCTGGCCATTTATGTGGGCTACCACGTGGTCTGGACCGTGACACCCGCACTGCATACCCCGCTGATGGCAGTGACCAACGCCATCTCGGCCATCGTCATTGTGGGCGCCATGTTGGCGGCGGCACTCACTGAAACCCCGCTGGGCAAGACCATGGGCGTGCTGGCGGTGGCGCTGGCAGCGGTCAATGTGTTTGGCGGCTTCATGGTGACCCGGCGCATGCTGGAGATGTTCAAGAAAAAAGAGCGTCCAGCAGCCGCCAAGGGAGACGCCAAATGAGCATGAACCTCGTCACGCTGCTGTATTTGTTTGCCAGCGTGTGCTTCATCCAGGCGCTCAAGGGCCTGAGTCACCCTACTACCTCGATTCGGGGCAACCTGTTCGGCATGGTCGGCATGGCGGTGGCTGTATTGACCACGGCCGCCCTGATTGTCAAGATTGCCGAGCAAACCGGGCAGGGCGGCGCTCTGGGCATGGCCTGGGTGCTGGGGGCGCTTGTGCTCGGCGGCGCTGCTGGCACCCTGATGGCGCAACGCGTTGAGATGACCAAAATGCCCGAGCTGGTGGCCTTCATGCACAGCATGATCGGCCTGGCGGCAGTGTTCATCGCCGTGGCGGCAGTGGCCGAACCCTGGGCCTTTGGCATTGTGGCCAAAGGCATGAGCATCCCGGCCGGCAACCGGCTGGAGCTGTTCCTGGGGGCGGCGATCGGCGCCATCACCTTCAGTGGCTCGGTGATTGCTTTTGGCAAGCTCTCTGGCAAGTACAAGTTCCGCCTCTTCCAAGGCGCGCCAGTGCAGTTTGCCGGCCAGCACAAGCTCAACCTGGTGCTGGGGCTGGCCATGCTGGGGCTGGGGCTGGTGTTTGCCGCCACCGAGAACTGGCCGGCCTTCCTGGCCATGCTGGCGCTGGCCTTTGTGATGGGCGTGCTGATCATCATCCCGATTGGCGGCGCCGACATGCCGGTGGTGGTGTCCATGCTCAACAGCTACTCGGGCTGGGCCGCGGCGGGCATCGGTTTTAGTTTGAACAACGCCATGTTGATCGTGGCTGGCTCGCTGGTGGGCAGCTCGGGCGCGATCCTGAGCTACATCATGTGCAAGGCCATGAACCGCTCCTTCTTCAATGTGATTTTGGGCGGCTTTGGCGGCGAGGCCGGCACGGCAGCGGCTGGGGCGGTGGCGCAGCGCGCGGTCAAGAGCGGCAGTGCCGACGACGCGGCCTTTGTGCTCAGCAACGCCCAGACTGTAGTGATCGTGCCTGGCTATGGCCTGGCCGTGGCCCGGGCCCAGCACCCGGTCAAGGAACTGGCGCTCAAGCTCACCGAGAAAGGCATCACCGTCAAGTACGCCATTCACCCGGTGGCCGGGCGCATGCCGGGCCACATGAACGTGCTGCTGGCCGAGGCTGAGGTACCTTACGACCAGGTGTTCGAGATGGAAGACATCAACGGCGAGTTTGGTCAGGTCGACGTGGCCATTATTTTGGGCGCCAATGACGTGGTCAACCCGGCGGCCCACGTCAAGGGCAGCGCCATCTACGGCATGCCGATCCTGGAGGCCTACAAGGCCAAGACCGTGATTGTCAACAAGCGCTCCATGGCCGCTGGTTACGCCGGCCTG
>SHXM01000018.1 GCA_009693325.1 Rhodoferax sp. | reverse complement strand
AAGATGGTACCGGTGCTCGCTGCCGTCTTTCGCAGGCGCAAACGAGCCGTTGGTCGGAGCTGGCGCATGGATGAGACCTACATCAAGGTGTCGGGCCAGTGGAAGTACCTGTACCGCGCAGTTGACCGTGCTGGCGACACAGTGGACTTCCTGCTAACCGCCAAGCGGGACAGGGCTGCGGCCCGTCGCTTTTTGGAGCGTGCCATCAACCTACACGATGTGCCTGCGAAGATCACCATCGACAAGAGTGGCGCCAACACAGCGGCCATTGAAAGTGTCAAGGCTGATGCCTGCGTCGACATTGTGCTGCGCCAATCGAAATACCTCAACAACATCGTGGAGCAGGACCATCGCGCCATCAAGAGAATCACCAGACTGATGCTGGGCTTCAAGTCGTTTTGGAGTGCTCGAATCATCGTCGCCGGGATCGAGACGATGCACATGATCCGTAAGGGGCAGATGAACTGTCCCAAAGGATCAACCGTGTCCGCAGCCAATCAGTTCTACAGCCTTGCCGCTTGATCACCAGGTCAGCGGCGCAACTCTTTTCGGCCATATTCCACTACTGCGACAGAACCTTTGTTTCAGCCGTCTTGGGATTGCGTTTCACTGCGGTGTTTTCTGATGCCTTCTCTGAAAGCAAGCGCTTGGCAATGCAGGCTTTCGGCGCAGAGGTCTTGGTCGAACCCAGCGAGAACGGCCGCATCACGCCCGAGTTGATCGCCCGCATGAAGGCACGCGCCTACGCTTTAGCCAAAGAACCGGGCAGTTACTACGCCGACCAGTTTGGTTCGCCCGACGTACGCGCTGGCTACAAACCCATGGGGCGTGAAATCGTCAAGGCCCTTGGAGCCGACATCAACATGTTTGTGGCTGCTGTTGGAACGGGTGCTGCGCTCATGGGAACGGTTGACGGCATGAGAGCTGCCGGTGCAAATCCAGCGGTCATTGCCTTGGAGCCGCTGCAGTCTGCGCTGTTGACGACAGGAAAAGGTGGACCGCACAGAATTGAAGGGATTGGTGTTGGTTTTGCCCCACCCTTCATTGATCAATCTCAGCTGCGTGAGGTTCGCGCCATCGACGAGGAGCGAGCCTTCGTCATGTGTCGCCGCTTGGCCCGCGAGGCGGGTGTGTTTTGCGGTGGATCCACCGGACTGAATGTGGCCGCAGCGATTGACTTGGCTGCTGAGATGGGTCCTGGAAAGCGCATCGTGACGCTGGGCTGCGACAGTGGGGCCAAGTACCTCGGAGGGCATATTTATGAAGATCATGCAACAAGTGGCTGTCTCAACATTTAGAAAGATGAACAGGACACCAAGAGCTAGATTTACTTGGCCATCAAAAGCTTAGGCGGTTTGTGATGAAGGGTGTTCTGCCCCGCTAGTACAAAGACTGGCTAAGTTTCACTCTGCTCGACCTTGCCTATGTGCACTCCCTTGGAAGGCAAGTCCAAACTGAGCCAGAACCGTGAAGTTCGTGATCGACTCAATTCGGCTGAAGTGCTTGCAAAACAGGGTGAAACTGAATTAGCTCAAGCGCACTCCAATTACTGCTTGACCATTCTGGCCACAAGGCTCAGTACAATCCTGCGCAGATTCCCCTGGGTGAATAGCGAATGCATGTCCTGACAACCCATTTGGCGACACCTTTGCTGGCTTTGAGTAGGCCGGTCTTGCAAGGCGCGACCGGAGTCGACTTCTAAGGAAATTTCATGAGTTTGAAGTGTGGCATCGTAGGCCTGCCCAACGTCGGTAAATCGACTCTGTTCAATGCCCTGACCAAGGCCGGCATCGCCGCCGAGAACTACCCGTTCTGCACCATCGAACCCAATGTCGGCATGGTCGAGATGCCCGATCCGCGGCTCGACCAGCTGGCCGCCATCGTCAAGCCGGAACGTGTGGTGCCGGCCATCGTTGAGTTTGTCGATATCGCCGGGCTGGTGGCCGGCGCCAGCACCGGCGAGGGCCTGGGCAACAAGTTCCTGGCCCACATCCGCGAGACCGACGCGACGATCAACGTGGTGCGCTGTTTCGAGGATGACAATGTGATCCACGTGGCCGGCAAGGTCGACCCGATCTCCGACGTCGAGGTGATCCAGACCGAGTTGTGCCTGGCCGATCTCTCGTCGGTCGAGAAGGCGCTGCACCGCGTCACCAAGACGGCCCGATCGGGCGACAAGGAATCCATCAAGTTGGTGGCCCTGCTGGAGAAGTGCCAGGGCGCGCTGAACCAGGCCCAAGCGGTCCGTACGCTGGACTTCAGCAAGGAGGAACTGCCGCTGCTCAGGCAGTTCTTCCTGATCACCGCCAAACCGGCCATGTTCGTGGCCAATGTGGCCGAAGACGGCTTCGCGAATAACCCGTTTCTGGATCGCCTGCGCGCTTACGCCGACGCCCAAAAAGCCCCTGTGGTTGCCATCTGCGCCAAGATGGAGGCCGAGATGGCCGACATGAGCGACGAGGACCGCCAGATGTTCCTCGAAGAGCTCGGCCAGAACGAGCCCGGCCTGAACCGGCTGATACGCTCGGCCTACAAGTTGCTGGGCCTGCAGACCTACTTCACCGCCGGCGTGAAGGAAGTACGCGCCTGGACCATTCATGTAGGCGACACCGGGCCGCAGGCCGCCGGTGTGATCCACACCGACTTCGAAAAAGGCTACATCCGCGCCCAGACCATCGCCTTCGACGACTTCATCGCCTACAAGGGTGAACAAGGCGCCAAGGACGCGGGCAAGATGCGCGCTGAGGGCAAGGACTATGTCGTCAAAGATGGCGATGTGATGAACTTTCTGTTCAGCTCCTGAGCCCGGTGGCTACTGCCGGCTCGTCCGCCCTGACCCTCCCATGAACCCGCTGCAAACCGAGCTTCAGCGCCTGTACTTGGCGCCAGAAGGCCTGGTACGTGCCCTGGTGCTGGAGCTGGCCCGGCCGGCCGACTGGGGCCTGCTCTCCCCGGTGTGGCGCGGGCTGCAGACTGACCTGGCCCTGCCGGCACCCGCCGTCATGGTCTCGGGGGTGGACGGCTACCAACTGTGGCTATCACTTGCCGAGCCGGTGCCTCTGGCTGAGGCGGCAGCGTTTTTGGAGGCACTGCGGCGGCATTACCTTGTGGAGGTGGCGCCACAACGCATCCGCCTCACGCCCTCGCTGGCAGCACCTGCGTCACAGCCCGCGCTGCCGGTACCCAGCCAGCAGCTGGCCACCGGCTACTGGTCAGCTTTTGTGGCACCCGACCTGGCCCCCATCTTTGCCGACGAACCTTGGCTGGACCAGCCCCCCAGCCCCGAGGCCCAGGCCAGCGTGCTGGCGGGGCTGCAGCCCATCAAAGCCGCTGCCTTTGCGGCCGCGCTGGCCCGTCTGGGGCTAGTCGCACCGACGAAGCGGCCATCTGAGCCGCCAAGCGATGTGCCAAGCTGCGCGCCAGTGGCCATGAGAGAGCGGCTGGCGCCCAAGGCCTTTTTACTGGCAGTGGTGCAGGACCCGGCGGTGGCGCTGGGCCTGCGGATTGAGGCGGCCAAGGCGCTGCTGCCGTATGTTGAGGGTTAGCCGGCAGGCCGGATGTTCTTGGTCGAATCATCGGCGGAACGGCCCAGCCCCTACCCTGTCGCCGGCCCCTGGTGCGCTGGACTGTCGATGAGCCGATGAATCGAGATATCGTTTACGCCCTTGGCGCTGCGGCCCTCTTTGGGGCAAGCACGCCATTGGCCAAGTGGCTGGCCGGTGAGATACCGCCAGTGTTGCTGGCCGGGCTGTTGTACCTGGGAAGCGGCTTGGGGTTGACGCTGGTACGGCTCGTGCGCGATGGCCGTTTCAAGGCCTCAGGCCTGGCAAAAAATGACTGGCCCTGGCTGTTGGGGGCGATTTGTTTTGGCGGTGTGCTGGGGCCGGTGGCGCTGATGTTCGGGTTGATGGCCAGCAGCGCGGCCACCGCATCCCTTTTGTTGAACCTTGAGGCCGTGCTTACCGCCCTGATTGCGTGGCTTGTGTTCAAGGAGAACGCTGATAGGCGCATTGTTTGGGGGATGTTGGCCATCGTGGCCGGTGGACTGGCATTGGGCTGGCAAGCTGATGCGGGCTCGCCGTCCAGCGCGAGGGGCGCTGCACTCGTGGCACTGGCCTGCTTGTGCTGGGCCATTGACAACAACCTCACTCGAAAGATATCCGCGTCGGATGCACTCTTTGTGGCGAGCACCAAGGGTCTGATGGCGGGCACCGTCAACACGGCGCTGGCCCTCGGCATGGGCGCCGCATTGCCCAATATGCCAATCTTGGGCGCCACCTTGGTGGTGGGCCTCCTGGGTTACGGCATCAGTCTGGTGCTGTTTGTCCTTGCCTTGCGTGGCCTGGGCGCGGCTCGCACCGGGGCCTATTTTTCAACTGCACCTTTCATTGGTGCGGCAGTGGCTGTGGTGGTTTTTTCAGAAGCTGCGTCCCTAGGGTTTTGGATCGCCGCCGCCTTGATGGCCGTAGGCGTGTGGCTGCACCTGACTGAAAACCATTGGCATGAACACGTCCACCACGAGCTGGAGCATGAGCACGAACACAGCCATGATGAACACCATCAGCATGAGCATGAACCAGGCTGGCGCGGCCCAGACCGTCACAGCCACTGGCACAAACACGCTGCAATGACGCACAGCCACCCGCACTACCCAGACATTCACCACAGGCACGTTCACTGACTCCGCCAGCGCACGACTCGCCCGCCCGCAGGGCCATTGGTTGTTTCCATGGCGGGCCTGCGCTTTCAGGCTGTCACCACCGATGGAAATACCCACAGCAGTGCGGCGGTCAACAGAACGTAGCGCAAAAACTTGCCCACAGCCATGTACAGAATGCAGGGCCAGAAGGGCAGGCGCAGCCAGCCGGCCACGGCGCACAGCGGGTCACCCACCAGGGGTAACCAGGCCAGCAGACAGGCCCGCGGTCCGATCTGTTCTAGCCAGCGCAGCGCCCGAACATGGCTCGGCAAACGGTATTTATCGGCCACCTGGTGTGAGGCCCAGCCCATGGCCCAGCTCACCGCGCCACCCAAGGTGTTGCCGCCCGTGGCGACCAGCATGGTGGGCCAAAACAGCTCTGGATTGAGCTTGACCAAGCCAAACACGACCGGCTCTGAGCCCATTGGCAGCAGCGTGGCAGAGATGAAGGACACCACAGCAACGGCACTCAAGCCATACTTCGGCAGGGCCAGCAAAGCCAGCAGTTGGTCAATCCATGCGTCCATGAGGCCTCGAGTATAGGCAGGCGTTTTTCGGCTGCTTTTTGCGCTATTTCAGTTGCTGGGATTTTGCGCGGCTAGAATTTGTCCACCCCCCGGTTCTTCTCAACACCCCGTCCCCTCCTGTATCTGTCTTGCACGCGATCCAATGAAGCTTGGCCAATTCGTACTGCCCAATCGGTTTTTTGTTGCACCCATGGCGGGCGTGACAGATCGGCCCTTTCGCAAGTTGTGTCGCCAACTCGGCGCCGGTTACGCTGTCAGTGAAATGGTGACCTCCAGACCCGACCTGTGGGCTACGCTCAAGACTTCGCGCCGGCTCAACCACGAGGGTGAGCCGGGTCCGATTGCGGTGCAGATTGCGGGTACCGAGCCAGCCATGATGGCTGATGCAGCGCGCTACAACATCGACCGCGGCGCCCAGATCATTGACATCAACATGGGGTGTCCCGCCAAGAAGGTATGCAACACCTGGGCCGGCTCGGCACTGATGCAAGATGAGCCGCTGGCCCTGGCCATTGTTGAGGCGGTGGTCGCTGCCTGCGCACCCCACGGCGTGCCGGTCACCCTGAAGATGCGCACCGGCTGGTGCCAGGCGCACAAAAATGCGGTGCGCTTGGCCCTCGCCGCTGAGCGGGCTGGCGTGCAGATGATCGCAGTGCATGGTCGCACCCGCGAGCAGGGCTATGGTGGCTTGGCTGAGTTTGACACGGTTGCCGCGGTAAAGGCCGCAGTTCGGGTGCCAGTGGTTGCCAACGGTGATATCGATAGCCCGCACAAAGCCCGGGCGGTGTTGGCAGCGACCGGAGCCGATGCCATCATGCTGGGCCGAGCAGCGCAGGGAAGGCCCTGGATTTTTCGGGAAATCGCCCACTTCATGGCCACCGGCACACTGCTGGCGCCGCCCTTGGTAGCCGAAGTGCGACATCTGCTGCGCGAGCATCTGCATGATCACTACACGCTGTATGGCGATTACTTAGGCGTGCGCACTGCACGCAAGCATATAGGCTGGTACCTCAAGGGCCTGCCCGGGGCGGGAGATTTTCGTCGCTACTTGAACCTGATAGACGACTGCCAGCGGCAGGTGCTTGCTGTGAGCGACTACCTTGATCACATCAACCAAGGCATGGACCGATTGCCAGCGGTAACTAGCAGTGTGCTGGCCCAGCGTGAGCAGCAACTGGAGATGGTCCAATGAGCAAGAAATTGATCGAAGATTGCGTGCGCAGCAGCATGGAGGCTTACCTGCGAGATTTGCAGGGTGCCGAGCCTGATCGCATGTACGACATGCTTCTCAACGCTATGGAAAAACCCCTGCTTGAGACGGTGCTGCGGCACACTGACAACAACCAGTCGCGTGCCGCTCAGTGGCTGGGTTTGAACCGCAACACACTGCGCAAAAAATTGCTGGAACACAAACTCGTCAAGTAGCCGTTTGAGCCGCTCGCCAAGCCGCCACCTACGCCCCCATTGAGCTCTTGCCTGTGATGAACGCACTGCTGTCTGTATCCGACAAAACCGGCATTGTTGCTTTCGCGCAGGGGCTGCACGCCCTTGGCGTTCGCCTGATCTCCACGGGTGGTACGGCCAAGTTACTGGCGCAAGAGGGCCTGCCGGTAACGGAGGTGGCCGAGTTGACCGGTTTTCCTGAAATGCTCGACGGACGGGTCAAAACACTGCACCCGGGTGTGCATGGCGGCCTGCTGGCTCGGCGCGACTTGCCGGCCCACATGGCTGCCCTGGCCGCCCATGGTATCGAGAAGATCGACCTACTGGTGGTAAACCTCTACCCGTTTGAGGCCACAGTGTCGCGGGCTGATTGCACGCTCGAAGAAGCGATCGAGAACATTGACATCGGCGGCCCGGCCATGGTTCGCAGCGGTGCCAAAAACTGGAAAGATGTGACCGTGTTGACTGATCCCGCGCAGTACCCGGCGGTGCTGGCCGAGTTGCAGGCGGCGGCCTGTCCGTGCGCTTCCACCCGGTTTGCGCTGGCGGTGGCGGCCTTCAACCGCATCAGCCAGTACGACGGCGCCATCAGCGACTACCTGTCTGCCCGGGCCCTGCCAGGAGCCGGCGAGCCGCCGCAGCAGCAGTTTTCGAGCCAGTACAACGGCCGATTCGTCAAACTCCAAGATTTGCGCTACGGCGAAAACCCGCACCAGCAAGCGGCGTTTTACCGTGATTTGAACCCAGCGCCGGGCTCGTTGGTGACGGCGCGGCAGTTGCAAGGAAAGGCACTGTCTTACAACAATATCGCCGATGCGGACGCGGCTTGGGAATGTGTCAAAGGTTTTTCAACACCGGCCTGTGTCATCGTCAAGCATGCCAACCCCTGCGGCGTAGCACTGGGTGCGGATGCGCTGAGCGCTTACAAACGCGCCTGGCAAACTGACCCCAGCTCGGCCTTTGGCGGCATCATTGCTCTCAACTGCACACTGGATGAGGCTGCCGCGCTGGAGATCTCCAAGCAATTTGTCGAAGTGCTGATGGCGCCTGCTTACACCGCGCAAGCGCTGGCACTGTTTCAGGTCAAGCCCAATGTGCGCTTGCTTGAGATTGCCCTGCCCCCGGGGGGCGAGAGTGCCTGGTTGCAGGGCCGTCATGCGCTGGACCTCAAGCGCGTTGGTTCTGGACTGCTCATGCAGACCGCCGATCACCACCCACTCAGTCCGGCTGATCTGAAGCCTGTCACTCGGCGCCAGCCGACACCCGATCAGATGCAGGATCTGCTGTTTGCCTGGAGCGTGGCGAAATTTGTGAAAAGCAATGCGATTGTTTTTTGCCAGGCCGGTATGACCTTGGCTGTAGGCGCCGGGCAAATGAGCCGGCTGGACTCAGCGCGAATTGCGGTGATTAAGGCTGGGCACTCTGGTTTGAGCCTGCAGGGGAGTGTGGTGGCAAGCGATGCATTCTTCCCCTTTCGTGACGGCCTTGACGCGGTGGTGGCGGCCGGCGCAAGCTGTGTGGTTCAGCCCGGTGGCAGCCTGCGCGATGACGAGGTGATTGCTGCTGCTGATGAGCAGGGAGTGGCGATGGTTTTCACCGGTGTTCGCCATTTTCGGCATTAAGGCTCAGCCCGTGCCAGCGCCAGCGCGCCCTGCTTGGGCTGACACGCGCGCCCCAGGCGGCCATCGAGTCAGCGCCAGTGGCCGTGGCGGCTGCCACCGTGGTGGCCTAACTCCAGGTTGAAGACCAGGGGCGGCGCATCGTAGTAACGGATATACGGGTGGGGACGGGTCACGATGCGGGCTGGACGCGCGTAAACCACTTCCTCAAGCGTGGTGCTGGACTGCACATAGCTGACTGTCGGTGCCGGTGCTAGCGGTGCTGCGCTGATCGGGCTGACTTGCAACTTGATAAAAGGCCCCGGGTCGCTGGGCATTGAGACGTTGTACTGTTTGCCGTTGAACTCGTACACCACGTTGTAACTGATGACGCGGTTTTCATAAAAGGTCTGGGTGCTGCAGCTTTGCACATTTTGCACCTGGGCTGGCGCTGCGCCCTCGACCCGGTCGCCCAGGATGGCGCCACCCACCAAACCCAGCATGGTGGCTACCACACGGCCGGTTCCGTCGCCGATATTGTTGCCAATGGCGCCCCCGGCAATCGCACCCATGGCAGCACCGGCGCCGGATTTTGCACCCGGTGTGGTCACCTGCTGGGTGGTGCACACCTGCCGTGGCATGCTGACCTGCTGTATCACAGGGGTGCTGCTGATCACGCGGCCGACTTCCTGGGCGGTGCACAGTCCGGTGGTCAAGGCCAGCAACAGGGGGAGGGTGATTTCTTTCATGGCAATTTCCTGTTCGTCGTATAACAAGCCCCCAGTTTAGACCCGCTGGTGGCCGGCTGCAAAAGCGCAGTTGTAAAGGCCTGTAACAAGTGCAAGGCCTCAGAGCGCCGCGAGTTCACCAAACACCGCAGCCGCAGCGGCAATGGTGTGCTCAATGTCGGCGCTGCTGTGGGCAGCACTTACAAAGCCGGCTTCGTAGAGGGCCGGGGCAATATAAACGCCGTGCGCCAGCAGTCCGTGAAACAGATGGTTAAAGCGGCTGCCATTGGTAGCCATGACCTGCGGGTAATTGCTGGGCAGTTGCGGTAACAAAAAGAAACCAAACATGCCGCCCTCGCTGTCAGCGCTGAAGGGCAGCCCGTGTGCCTTGGCCGCCGCTTGGAGGCCCTCCACCAGCTGGCGTGTTTGGCGCGACAGCGCCTCAAAAAACCCGGGCTGGCTAATTTGATGCAAGGTCGCCAAGCCGCAGGCTGTCGCCACCGGGTTGCCCGACAGGGTGCCGGCCTGGTAGACCGGCCCGAGCGGTGCGAGTTGCTCCATCACTGCTCGCTTGGCGCCAAATGCGGCCAGCGGCATGCCCCCGCCGATCACTTTGCCCAGCACCGTCATGTCGGGCTCAAAGCCGGGCAGGGCACTGGCGTAAATGCTTTGTGCACCACCGAGCGCGACCCGAAAGCCGGTCATCACCTCGTCAAACACCAGCAGCGCGCCGTACTGTGTGCAGAGTTCCCGGCACCGTTTCATAAAGGGCACTGAAGCGCGCACAAAGTTCATATTGCCCGCGATGGGCTCGATCATCAGGCATGCGAGGTCATTGCCGTGCAGCGCGAAGGCCTCTTCAAGTTGGCCAATGTGGTTGTACTCAAGCACCAGTGTGTGCTGCACCACCTCAGGCGGCACACCGGCGCTGGTCGGGTTGCCAAAGGTGGCGAGGCCGGAGCCGGCCTTGACCAGAAGCGCATCAGCGTGGCCGTGGTAACAGCCCTCAAACTTGATCAGCTTGTTGCGCCCGGTGGCGCCACGGGCCAGGCGGATGGCACTCATGGCGGCCTCGGTGCCCGAGCTGACCAGGCGAACCATGTCCATGGAGGGCACTAGCTTGAGGATCGCCTCGGCCAGTTCTACCTCCCGCTCGGTTGGTGCGCCAAATGAGAAGCCTTCGACCACCGCTTTTTGCACCGCCGATACCACGGCCGGGTGGCCATGTCCCAGGATCATCGGGCCCCAGGAGCCGATGTAGTCAATGTAGCGTTGCCCGTTGGCATCCCAAAAATAGGAGCCCTGGGCTTTTTTAACAAAGCGGGGCGTGCCGCCAACGGCCTTGAAAGCCCGCACGGGCGAGTTCACCCCGCCGGGGATAACCTGGCGGGCACGCTCGAAAAGGGTGTGGTTAAGGTCTTGGTCTTGGTGTGAGTTCATGGCTGGGCGCTGCTGGAGGTTGATCACTCGGATTTTCACTGATGTCATGGTCTGGGTCGGCCTGGGCCCAAAACAAACGGTCGGGGATGGCGTGGCCCATGCCGGGACGAAATCCGTTACCCAGGCAGCGGTCCAGGTAGCACAGGGCTTCGCTGGCGGCCTGCGGTAGTTCGCCGCCATTGGCCAGCAGGGCAGCCAGGGCCGCCGACAGGGTATCCCCGGCGCCAGAGAAAATCGCCTCCAAGCGGGTGAATTTTTCTTTGGCCAGCACTTCGTAGGGGGTGGCGAGCATATTCTCAATCGATTGATCAGCCGCCTGCATACCGGTCACAAGCGTGTAGGGCACACCAAAATCATGCGCCGCCTTGGCAATGTCTCGGGCGCTGGGTCGGTTTTCAGTGCTCCAGTCAGGCAGCAGCCAACGCCACAGTGTGCTGTGGCTACCGACCAGCACGGTGGTCTGTGGCAACAGCAGGTCTTTGAAAGCCTCCAGGTATTGCTCTATCGGGTCTTCGTCCCACCAAGACAGGCTGGGCATATAGGCCACCAACGGTATGTCGGGGTAGTCAGAGGCGATGCTCGCCACTCTGCCTAGGTTTTCTGCAGAGCCGACGAATCCCACTTTGATGATCGCCACCTCGACATCTTCGAGCACAGCACGGGCCTGCTCGTCAACTGCCTCTTCATCCAGTGCGAAATGGCTGAATATTTGCGCCGTGTCGCGTGCATAGGCCCCAGTGACGACCGGCAAGGCATGGGCACCCACGGAGGCCATGGCCGTGATATCGGCGGCCAAGCCGCCGATGCCGCTCGGATCACTGGCATTGAAGATCAGCACACAACTCGGACCGGAGAGATCAGCGCAATCGGCCTGACTAGGCAGCTCGTCGGGGTTGGGCGAGGGCATATTGGGAGCTGCTGTTCTTGGGGCAAAATGGGCAGGGCGACGGGGTGCGGCAGAGGCCTTGCCAAAACCGTAACAGCGAACCGAACTTAATTCTATGCGAAGGCTTTTTTGTGGACGAGACCAAAACCTGGATGTGTCTGATTTGCGGCTGGATTTACGACGAGCTCTTAGGCGCCCCCGAACAGGGCCTGGCGCCCGGCATGCGTTGGGCCGATGTGCCCTTGAATTGGACCTGCCCGGAGTGTGCAGCCCGCAAGGAAGACTTCGAGCTCGTGCAGATTTGATCGAACCGGCGGCGCGCCGAAAACCCATCTGCCATGAGCCCTGTCCCGCCGATTTCAACGACTGAAGCACTGGCACCGGCGGGTCAGGTCGGGTTGCCGCAGCAGCAGAGTTTTTTGCTGCAAAGCCGGGCTCGTATGGATGCCCTGGTGCTCAAAACCATTCGCTCGGCTGACCCCGATGCAGCCGACGGCTTGCGCGATCTCAGCCAGACGCTGGCGGCCTTGCCGGATTGGCCGCAGTCGGCCTATTTCTGGACCCTGTGTGCCGCATATTTTGAAACTATTGCTCTGGGTTTGTCTGCGCCAGACGACAGCCACAAGCGACTGAGTTCTAAAATTTTGCGGGTTTATATGGCGCTGGCTCGCAGTGAACTACCGCCATGGGATGAACTGACCCTGCAACTCTTGGATGTTTGCGCGCAGGCAGCGGCCAAGCAGCAACAGCAGGCCCCAGCCATGCAGGCACTGCTGTTGGCCCATCGCGGTGAGCAACACAGTTGGCCAAGCGCAGCCAGCGAAGTCCTGCCTGCATTGGGCGGACTCTCGCAGGCTGACGCGCAAGACCGGATACGGGTGGTAGGAACCTTGCATATTGATGTTGATGCCTATGATCATTTTGTCGCGGCGGCAGACGAAAATTCGCGCCAGATGCTGCTCGAGATCTCGGAGTGGGCCCTGGAGCCACAGCCCCAGGCCTGCGTCGGCACCAGCAGGCTAGCGCGAAGTCTGGCAGATGATGCAAGTCGGGTGGGTTTGTCTGAATTGGCTGAATTTGCCACCCTGCTGGTACGCTTGCTGCAGGCTGTCGCGCAGGACGGTAGCGCGGCAGAGCAGAACGGCGAATTGTTGGTCAGCGCTGCCGAAGAAATTCGTCGACTGCTTCATCAGTTCGCAGCGGGCTTTATCAAGTCGCCCCAGCCGGCTCTGTACGGGGCGCTGCAACAGCGTCTGGCGCTGCTGGGCGGGCTAACGCTGGAAAAACAATGGGGCGTATTGCGACAGGCCCTAGGCAGTGCGGTGCGTCAATACACTGCCAGGCCTGACAACGTCAGCGCCCGCGCAGAGCTTGGCCGTATTGTCGACCAGCTGCTCGCCTTGGCCGGCGACCTCAGCCAGTCTGTCAGCGCTCAGGACTTGTTGTTGTCAGCGCAGCAACTGCGCGAGCATGCCGACGAGTCCATGGTTGCGCCCGGCTCTGGGCCAGACCTGCAGGGGCGGTTGGTGCGGCTTCAGGCGGCTGGCGATGCTTTTTTTACCACCGCATAGCGCTGCAGGGTCAGGGCGCGGGCTGCATCATGGGCCACCAAGGGCTGCGGATAGTCCCGGCCCAGTTCTATACCGGCCATCTGCAGTTCCAGCGGTTTAGCAGTCCAGGGCGCGTGGAGTGCCTTGTTGGGCAGTTGGGCCAGTTGCGGCAGATAGCGGCGGATGAAGCTGCCTTGCGGGTCAAAGCGCTCGCTCTGGCTGACCGGATTGAAGATACGGAAATAAGGCTGCGCGTCACAGCCGCTTGAGCTCACCCACTGCCAGCCGCCGTTGTTAGCCGATAGGTCGAAGTCGTTGAGCTGCTCTGCGAAATAGCGCTCGCCCCAACGCCAGTCGACCCCCAGGTCCTTGACCAAAAAGCTGCCCACCACCATGCGTAGCCGGTTGTGCATATAGCCGGTCTGATTGATCTGTGCCATGGCCGCATCCACCAGCGGATAGCCGGTCCTGCCCTCACACCAGGCCTTGAACAGCTGCTGCGCCAAGGGCCCCTGCTGCCAGACGATTTTGTCGTAGTCTGGTTTGAAAGCGGCATGTGCCACATGGGGGAAATTGGCCAGAATCTGCGCATAAAAATCGCGCCAGATGAGCTCGCCTAACCAAATGCTCGCACCGCGGCTGCCTTGACGGTGGCGGTCTAGTGCCAGAGCCGCGAGTTGGCGGATGGAGACAGTGCCAAAGCGCAGGTGGACGCTGAGGTAGCTTGGCCCCTTGACGGCCGGAAAATCGCGTGTCTCGTGGTACTGGTCCATGCGCCCTAAAAAATCCTTGAGCAGCGCTTGGGCCCCGGAGCTGCCGGTTGGAATCTTCAGGGCTCTCAGGTTGCTGGACGCAAAGCCCAGCTCCGCCAGGGTCGGCACCGGGTGTTGCAGCCCGCTGGGGCGTGGCGACAAGGCCTTGGCATGGGGCAGCGGGTTGTGTTCCTGCAGGTGCCCTGGCAGCAGGCTGGCCAGCCAGTTGTTTTTGTAGGGAGTAAAGACCCCATAGGGGGCGCCTGCCTGGGTCAGGATTTCACGCCGTTCGAATACCACATGGTCTTTGCAGGTTTGAAAGCTTACCCCGGCATCAGCCAGGGCGCCGCGTACCCTGGCATCGCGCGCCAGTGACTGCGGCTCATCATCATGGGCTGCAAACACCGTCTGCGCCCGCAGCTCGCGGGCCAGTGCCACCACCTCCTCGCTGCCAATGCCGTGACGCACGATCAGGCCTCCGCCTGGCAGGCTGGTGTGCTGGCGCAAGTCTGCGTCGAGCTCGCACAAGGCTTCGCGGATGAACTCTACCCGCCGGTCCACCCGAGGCAGTGCTTCGAGGATGTCGCGGTCAAAGACAAACAGGCAATGCACCTGGCGGCAGGCCCGCAACGCCCTGCACAGGGCGGTGTTGTCAGCCAGCCGCAGGTCGCGCCTGAACCACATTAAACCGGTGTCGAATCGCTGAGTCATGTTCGCCGCTAAAATTGTTACATGCCCGGAGATTTTGCCCTGACTAATCTGACCAATCATTTTTTGATTGCCATGCCGGGTTTACAGGATGCGATGTTTTCCAAAAGTGTGGTCTATCTGTGCGAACACAGCGCGCGTGGAGCGCTTGGCCTGGTGATCAACAAACCCTGCGATATCGACCTGCGCCGCCTGTTTGAGAAGGTTGATTTGCCGCTGTTTCGCAAAGACCTGAGCGCCACGCCGGTGTTTCTCGGTGGGCCGGTACAAACCGAGCGCGGCTTTGTGTTGCACGACCCCTCCTTCAGCGAAGCTGACAAGCCGCACGAACCGGTCTATGCCTCGACCATGTGCATTCCTGGCGGCCTGGAGATGACCACCTCCAAAGACGTGCTCGAGGCCCTCGCCACCGGGGCTGGCCCGCGCCGGGTGCTGGTGTCGCTTGGCTATTCTTCATGGGGCGAGGGGCAACTGGAGTCGGAGCTCTCAGACAACAGTTGGCTCACCGTAGCTGCTAACCCGACCCTTATTTTTGACACCCCGGTGGCCCAGCGCTATGAGCAAGCGCTCAAACTACTTGGCGTAGAGGCCTGGATGCTCTCGCCAGACGTGGGGCATGCATGAATAGCGCGCTCGCAGCAGCTGGCTTACAGACTTTTTTGGGGCTTGATTTTGGCGAGAAAAATACCGGACTGGCGCTGGGTAACCGCTTGCTGCGCAGCGCTCAGGCACACGGCACGGTGCGGGCCCAGGGCGACGCCCGCTTTGTGGCGATTGCCAAAGTGGTGCAGGAGTGGCAACCCGATGCGCTTGTGGTGGGAGTGCCTTTTCACCCCGATGGCCAGCCCCATGACAACACCCGCCGTGCGCGGCGCTTTGCGCGCCAGTTGCAGGGGCGCTTCAAGCTGCCCGTGTTTGAGGTTGATGAACGCTACAGCACTACCGAAGCGCTGTCGCAGGGTGCCAAAGACGCCGATGCTGCAGCCGCCTGCATTATTCTGGAGCAATTCTTGAGGGCCATGCCATGAGTCATCTGGTGTTGGACGCCGAGGCTCTGTACCAAGCCCTGTTGACAGGGGTCAGCGGGCTGCTGCGACCCGGGGTGCGGCTGATAGGCGTTACCTCCGGGGGCGCCTGGCTGGCCGAGCGCTTGCAGCGCGACCTGCAACTCGAGGGCCCGCCGGGCGTCATCTCGTCGGCGCTGCACCGAGACGATTTTTCGCAGCGCGGCATGACTGCCGCGGCGCAAACCAGGATTCCTTTTGATGTCAAAGGCTCGCACATTGTTTTGGTGGACGATGTGCTCTACACCGGGCGCACCCTGCGTGCCGTGATCAATGAGCTGTTTGACTTTGGCCGCCCGGCCAGTGTGCGGCTGGCCGTGTTGGTCGACCGGGGTGGGCGTGAACTGCCGGTGCAGGCCGATGTCTGCGCCGCCCGCGTGGCGCTGGCGGCCAACCAGTCGCTGGCGCTGGCCCGCGATGCTGGCGGCGGTTTCAGTTTTGAAGTGGTATCGCGCTAGCCATGTTGTCCCGCCGCAACCCCCAGCTCAATGCCCAGGGGGAACTCATACACCTGCTGTCTATCGAGGGCCTGCCGAAAAGCATTCTGACCCAGGTGCTCGATACCGCGGCCAACTTTGTCAGTGTCAACGACCGCGAGGTCAAGAAAGTGCCCTTGCTGCGCGGCAAAAGCGTGTTCAACCTGTTTTTTGAGAACTCCACCCGCACCCGCACCACCTTTGAGATCGCCGCGACGCGCCTGAGCGCCGATGTCATCAATCTGGACATCGCGCGATCCTCTGCCTCCAAGGGGGAGTCGCTGCTCGACACCATTGCCAACCTGAGCGCCATGGCGGCTGATTTGTTTGTGGTGCGGCACGGCGAATCAGGCGCCCCCTACCTGATTGCCCAGCATGTCGCGCCGCATGTGCATGTGATCAATGCGGGCGATGGGCGGCATGCCCACCCCACGCAGGGTCTGCTCGACATGTACACCATCCGGCATTACAAGAAAGATTTCTCTAACCTGGTCGTGGCTATTGTTGGCGATGTGCTGCATTCACGCGTGGCCCGCTCCGACATACACGCCTTGAGCATTTTGGGCTGCGCCGAGGTGCGGGTGGTGGGCCCCAAGACCCTGGTGCCAGCCGATATGGCGCCCATGGGTGTGCGGGTCTGTCACACCCTGGAGGAGGGTATTCGCGATTGTGATGTCATCATCATGCTGCGCCTGCAAAATGAGCGCATGAGCGGCGCGCTGCTGCCTTCTGCACAGGAATTTTTTAAAAGCTTTGGCCTGACACCCGAGAAATTGCAGCTTGCCCGCCCAGATGCCATCGTGATGCACCCCGGCCCGATCAATCGGGGCGTAGAAATCGATTCGGCGGTGGTCGATGGCCCGCAAAGTGTGATCCTGCCGCAGGTGACTTTCGGCATCGCGGTGCGCATGGCGGTGATGAGCATCGTGGCTGGCAATGAGGCCTGAAGTCGTGTTGTCTCAGACAGGCTTGAATACATCATGAGCGTGCTGATCAAGGGTGGGCGGGTGATCGATCCAGCCTCGGGCTTGGATGCCATAGCCGATGTTGCTGTAGCCGATGGCAGGGTGATCGGCATCCAAACCATTCCGGCTGATTTCCGGCCCAGTCACATCCTAGAGGCCAGCGCTTGTGTGGTGGCTCCCGGCCTGATTGATTTGGCGGCGCGCCTGCGTGAACCGGGTCATGAGCATGCCCGCATGCTCGAGTCCGAGATGGCCGCAGCGGTGGCCGGCGGTGTCACCCGCTTGGTCTGTCCGCCCGACACCGACCCAGTTCTCGATGAACCAGGCCTGGTTGAAATGCTGCGTTTTCGCTCTGAAAAGCTCAATCTGACCCGCCTTCATCCGCTCGGCGCCCTGACCCGCAAGCTCGCTGGCGAAACCCTCACTGACATGGTCGAACTCAGCGAAGCTGGTTGCGTGGCTTTCAGCCAGGCCGAACTGCCCCTGGCCAACACCCTGGTGATGCAGCGAGCGTTTCAGTACGCCAGCACCTTTGATTTTGCGGTCTGGCTGCGGGCGCAGGATTTTTATTTAGGGCGAGGTGTTGCCGCCAGTGGCGCGTTGGCCACCCGCATGGGCCTGAGCGGCGTTCCGGTGGCCGCCGAGACGATTGCCCTGCACACGATTTTCGAGTTGATGCGAGCCACTGGCGTGCGCGTGCACCTGTGTCGCCTGAGCAGTGCCGCCGGGGTAGCCCTGGTGCGGGAGGCCAAGCGCGAGGGCCTGCGCCTGAGTTGCGATGTCAGCATCAACTCGCTGCACTTGATCGACGGCGATATCGGTTACTTCGACAGCCGGGCCCGGCTCAACCCGCCCCTGCGCCAGCAGCGCGACCGCGAGGCCCTGCAAGCCGGCTTGGCCGAGGGCACCATTGATGCCCTGGTGTCTGACCACACCCCGGTGGACGAAGACGCCAAGGCCCTGCCTTTTGCCGAGAGTGAAGCGGGCGCCACCGGGCTCGAACTGCTGCTGAGTCTCTCACTCAAGTGGGGCGCGCAGCGGGGCCTTAGCCTGGCGCAGAGCCTGGCGCCAATTTGCAGCGGCCCGGCCAAGGTGCTCGGGCCATCACTTGGCGCGCAGTCAGAGGGCGTCG
This sequence comes from Rhodoferax sp., assembly GCA_009693325.1. GTDB lineage: Bacteria > Pseudomonadota > Gammaproteobacteria > Burkholderiales > Burkholderiaceae_C > Rhodoferax. The sequence goes on along the minus strand of SHXM01000018.1, from coordinate 10,190 downwards.
GGCGTGTGCAAGTTGGTGCTTTGGCAGACCTGTGTGTATTCGATCCCGCAGCGGCCTGGACGGTGGGCGCCGACAATCTGCGCAGCCAGGGCAAGCACACTCCGTTTTCTGGTTACGAATTGCCCGGCCGGGTACGCTACACCCTGGTGGGCGGCAGACTGGCCTTTCGGTCCACTTGAGCAGGAGCCGTTCCTGCTGCGGCTCAATGGTTTGGCCAAGCCGCGCGCACCAGACACAGGGCGCCCAAGACACCTGCACGAATGAGTAAACTGTTGGCTCATTTCAAAAGGCGGTGACATCATGGAGCCTATTGCGCTTGCGATCATTATTTTGTTGCTCTTGGCCCTGGTCTGCCTGGTCATGTACTTTTCGTATCTGCAGCAGAACTCCAAGCTCGACGAGATCAACGCGCGGCTCAGCAAATTGCAGCCCTATCCGAGCCGGCGCAGAGACTCAAAGATCATCCGGCAGCAGCGCGCGGCGAGCGGCGATCACATGATGCTGCTTGAGGCAGCCCTGCAAAATTCCCAGCGCGAGGACTTGACGCCCGAGGAGTTGCAGGCCATTGATGCCGCCCGCGACACCTTCAAGGTCTGCGCTGACGAACTCAAAAACGATGGCGAGTGGATGGGCGTGCCCTTTGATCTGGAGTGGTTTGAACTGCTCGAGCGTCTACCGATCGTGAAACGGCTGTACCGGGCCTCGGAGTTCTCTGTCATGGGCGAGAGCACCCTGGTCGAAGAGGTGCCAATTGCAATCGCCAACCAGAAAAAACCAGATTGAAGTGCCTGAGGGTGGTCTGTTTGATCAGTTCGCGCCCGGCTGGGCAAAGGCATTCGCAGGAGTGCCCTGCGGGGTAGGCTTGGCCATCTGGCCCAAGCCAGCAGTGTTTGGAGAGTTGCTTACTCGCGCTTGAAGGTCACGACATGGTCGACCTGGGCGCGGATACCAATCCACTCGCCCAGGCGGTGGTCATGGTGGCTGGGCACATGGGCCAGCACAGTTTCGCCGGTGGCCAGGCGCAGCGTATAAAGAAATTCAGAGCCGCGAAAGGCCTTGCGGGTGATTTGCGCTTTCACCGACGCGTCGTCGTCATGCACGATGTCGTCGGCGCGCAGCAGCACGTCGCAGGCCCCGTTTGCAAACGCACTGGGCAGCGGGCATTCGGCCACGTCGGTCAACTGGCCCAGCGGTGTATCGACCAGGGTGCGGCCGTTCACTTGGCAGATCAAGGCATGGGCAAACACGCCGTGGCCAATGAACTCGGCGACAAAGCGCGAAGCCGGTCGGTGATAGAGCGTGTAGGCGTCGTCCCACTGGTGCAGGCGGCCCTGCTGCATCACGCCGATCTGGTCGCCAATGGCAAAGGCCTCGAGTTGGTCGTGGGTCACAAACAGCGCCGTGGTGTTGGCCGCCTTCAGGATGCTGCGCACCTCGTGGGCGAGCCGCTCGCGCAGGTCAACATCGAGGTTTGAGAAAGGCTCGTCGAGCAACAGCAGGCGTGGCTTGGGTGCCAGGGCTCGGGCCAAGGCCACGCGCTGCTGCTGCCCGCCCGAGAGTTCATGTGCGAAGCGGCGTTGCTGGCCGGCCAAGCCGACCAGGGCCAGCATCTCGTCAACCCGGCTTGCCCGCTCAGCCTGTGGCAAGTGGCTAATGCCAAAGCCAACATTGCCTTGGACATCGAGGTGCGGGAACAGCGCGTAATCTTGGAACACCATGCCAATTTGGCGCGCCTCTGGCGCTAACGCCCTGTGTGGGCTGCTCACCACCTGGCCGGCCAGGCTGATGCTGCCGCCGCTCAGCGGTTCTAGCCCCGCGACGGCCCGCAGCAGCGTGGTCTTGCCGCAGCCGGAGGGGCCGATGAGCACGCCGATGTCGCCGACGCGCAGGCCAAAAGACACGCCCTGGACTGCAGCCGTGTGGCATCCTGGGTAACTGACTTGGAGCTCAGAGAGTGTAAGGAACATGCCGTGTATTCTAATTGATTATAATTCTCATTTGCAATACAGCCTGTCCCTACCCCTTATGCGGTATCACTTTTCTGGAAGGCTCAGGCAAGCCCTGTTCCTGCTGCTGGCCTTGCTGCTCATGCTGCCGGTTTTGAGCGTGTTCGCCGCATGGCTGCCATGGGGCGACAGCAGCCCCCAGGCGTGGCCAATCTTGCTCGAGATGAGCCGCACGGTACTGCCTGACTATGCCTTGACAACCCTGTGGCTGTGCCTGTTGGTCGCAGCGGGGGTAAGCCTGCTTGGCCTGAGCGCTGCCGTAGCCGTGACCCTGTTTGAGTTCCCCGGCCGGCGGCTGTTGGCCTGGGCCCTGCTGCTGCCCCTGGCCATGCCGGCCTATGTGGTGGCCTATGCCTACACTGATTTTTTTCAATACAGCGGGCCGCTGCAAAATTTTCTGCGCCTGAACCTGGGCTTGCAGGGCCGGGTTTTCCCCGAGGTGCGCAGCCTGGGGGGTGCGGCCTGGGTGTTCACCTTCACCCTTTACCCTTATGTTTACCTGCTGGCCCGTGGGGCCCTGGGTGAGCGCAGTGCCAATTTGATGGAGGCCGCTCGCTTGTTGGGCGCACCCTTGCGCCGGCGCATCTTGGCTGTGGCCCTTCCGCTGTCCAGACCGGCCGTGGCGGCCGGCGTGGCCCTGGCCCTCATGGAAACCCTGGCCGACTTTGGCGTAGCCAGTTACTTTGGCATCCAGACCTTCAGCGCTGGTATCTACAAGGCTTGGCTGGCCATGGACAACCGGGTCGCGGCGGCCCAACTCGCTGCCCTGCTCTTGCTTTTGGTCGCCCTGCTGCTGGGCTTGGAGCGGCGAGCCCAAAGCCGGCTGCGCTTTGGTCAAGTCCGTGGCGGGCGCAGCGACACGCTGGACGCCAGACCCCTGCGTCTGCGCGCCGCCGGGGTCTGGCTGGCCTGGTTGGTATGCGCCGGGCCGGTGCTGCTGGGCTTTGTGCTGCCTGTGCTCTTCATGCTGCGGCCACTGCTGGCTGATGGCCATAACCTGCCTTGGGGCCCGTTTGTTGGCTGGGCCATCAACAGCCTCAGGCTGGCCAGCATCAGCGCCCTGCTGGCCGTGGCGCTGGCGCTGCTGCTGGCCTTCAACCTGCGCCGGTCGCCTAGCCTGCCAGCCAAGCTGGCGGTGCAGCTTGTGGGATTGGGCTATGCGGTGCCGGGCGCGGTGCTGGTGGTGGGGCTGCTGTTGCCGGTCGGCTGGCTGCAGACGATTTACCCCAATGGTGGCCTGGCTTACTACCTGACCGCCACCTCGCTGGGCTTGGTCTGGGCCTATTTGGTACGTTTCAGCGCCGTCGCACTGCAATCGGTACAAAGCGCCTACGCTCGAATTCCCGCCAGCCTGGACGACTCGGCCCGCATGCTGGGTAATCGCGATGGCCTGCTGTTGCGCCGGGTCCACTGGCCGCTGCTGCAGCCCTCGCTGGCCGCAGCCGCCCTGCTGGTGTTTGTTGATGTGATGAAGGAACTGCCCGCCACCCTGGTGCTGCGCCCCTTTAACAGCGACACCCTGGCTGTGGTGGCTTACCAATTGGCCCGGGATGAGCGCCTGGGTGAAGCCGCACTGCCGGCCCTCGCACTGGTGCTGGTCGGCCTGCTGCCAGTGCTGCTGCTCAACCGCGCCCTGGGCTTGCCTGGGACCGCCCGGGCTCAGCCCAGACCCGGGTTGCCCTGAATCCCCGCGACCCTGGGCATATTGAGCTGGCGCTGGGAAATGCTGCCCTTGGCCTTCAGCCAGGGTTCCACCAGATCCCAGATCGGTTTGCCGCCGGCTTGCCTGGCCTCTTCGGACACCGGTGCCCACCCCGCCACCTTGTAGTTGCGCCCGGCCTCCAGCGCTTTGCCATTGAGTTGCAAGCCATCAATGCGTTTACCCATGGTGGCTTGGGGGTCGCAGCTGTAAGTCAGGCCGCCGACGCGAACCATGTCGCCGCCCTGCTGGTAATAGGGATCCGGGTTGAACAGATTGTCGGCAACGTCTTCCAGAATGGCCTTGATGGTGCTGCCGGTCATCTCACTGAGGGTGGTGTAGGGGTAGGTGATGGCGGTCATGTCCATCAGCCATTCGCGCGTGATCGTCTGCCCGGGCAGCAGGCTGGTGCCCCAGCGAAAACCCGGTGAAAAGGCGATTTCGGCACCCTGCACCTCCATCAAGGCATCGAGCAAAAGTTGATCGCCCGTGCCGTTGAAGTTGCCACGCCGGTACAGCAAACCTTCATTGATGGCCAAGGGCTCCGCCAGGCGGGCTTCATAGGGAGCTCGCACCCGATTTATCAGCGCCTCCATCGCTGGATCAGCTCGCAACATATTGGCGAAAACCGGCAACAGGCGGTATTTGAAGTCGCTCACGCGCCCGGCGCTGACCTGCAGGTCGAGCACCCCTAAGAACTTGCCGTTCGAGCCGGCATTGGTGACGAGCGTCTTGCCGCTTTTGTTGCTGATGATGCTGGCCACCGGCATGCCGTCATGGGTGTGACCGCCCAGGATGGCATCGATGCCGGTGACCCGGCTGGCCAGCTTCAGGTCCACATCCATGCCGTTATGCGACAGCAACACCACCACCTGCGCGCCCTTGGATCGCGCCTCGTCGACGGTCTTTTGCATGCCCTCTTCCTGGATGCCAAAGCCCCAGTCAGCCACCATGTAGCGGGGGTTGGCAATCGGGGTATAGGGGAAGGCCTGCCCAATGATGGCGCAGGATACGCCATTGATTTCGCGCAGCACAAAGGGTTTGAACACCGGGTCGCCGAAATCATTGGTCTTGATGTTCTGGGCGATAAATTCAATCTTGCCGGCAAAATCGTTTTCAACAATTTCCTGCACCCGCTCCATGCCCAGGGTGAACTCCCAGTGGCCGGTCATCAGATCTACGCCCAGCAGTTTGGCGGCCTCCACCATGTCCTGCCCCTTGGTCCACAGCGCCGTGCCAGAGCCTTGCCAGGTGTCGCCACCGTCGAGCAGCAGGGCGCCGGGTCGACTGGCTTTCATGCGCTTGACCAAAGTGGCCAAATGGGCAAAGCCGCCAACCCTGCCATAGCGCTGAGCCGCCTGCTCAAAATCCAGATGGGTCAGCGCATGAGCGGTGGCCGTACCGGCTTGCACGCCACAGGCGCGCAGCAGGTGCTCTCCGACCAAGTGCGGCAGTTGCCCTTTCATGCTGCCAAAGCCCAGGTTGACGCTGGGCTCGCGAAAATGGATTGGCTTGAGCTGAGCGTGGCAGTCGGTCATGTGCAGAAACGAGACAGTGCCAAACGGGGGCAACTCGTAGAGTGCTTGGCTTGCGCTGTTGATGTCTGCGTGGGCCTGCCGGCTCAAGCCCATACCGGCCATGGTGCCAGCACCGAGCACCTGTAAAAACTCGCGTTTGGTGAGGTTCATGCAGCGTGTTTTCCGTAACGGCAAGCATTGATTAAAAGTACCGGCCCAGACTGCAGGCGACTGCTGGCACCCAAACAGCACCGCAGGTGCGCCCCGTGGACGATCTCGGTTTAAGTCAATGCCGCTATTGGTTGACGGGTGACTTTGGGTCGAGCAAAAGCCCCACCACATGGCGCACCTGGGCCTCGCTCAAGATGCCCGCATGGCCGGCGCGCGGCATGTTGGAGCAGGCGTTGTAGGCCTTGGCATTCCAGATCTTGCCCCAGGTGTATTCAACGATAGGCCGGGCAGTGGCGGCGGCCGGGTCGCTGATGCCGCGCAGCTTGCCGTAGTTGTACAGGCTGGGGCCCAGGGTGCCGTAGGAGATTTCTTTTTTGTCGATCTGGTGGCAGTTGTAGCAATTGCCGCCATTGGCCTGCTGGGCGTCGTCGGTCCAGGTCAGGCCGCGCCCGCTCTGGGCTATTTTTTCGCCCTCGCGCCAGTCGCCTATGAATTTGCCATCCGATGGCCATTTGATGGTCTTGAGGTTGGCCGCCTCGATGCTGGTGCGCAGGGCGTCGACGATTGGCTTGCCTGCCACGTCGGCAGCGCTGCATTCGCGGTTGGCATCGTCCTGGTTCAGGCGGTCGACCTTGACCAGCGCCTCGTCGCGAAACGAAGCCTTGAGAATGTTGGCGGTGAGTTTATCGAGCTCAGCGCCGGACGGGGCAGAGGCGCAGGCGCTCAACATCAGGCAAGCGGTTGCGGCGGCGTAAGCAAAGGCGTTTTGCATGGTGGGCTCTCCTTAGCGTTTGATGGCAGGGGCGACCGACTCGCCACCTTTGCCGTTGACACCCAGGTACATGCCCAGGGCGATGGTCGCGTCGCTGCCGAACAGCGGATAGGGAAAACGTTGCTGCCGGTAGCAATCGTTCAGGCGCAGCTGCATGCTCCACATCTGACCGTTGGAGACCCGGTAGGCCGGCCAGGCGCCAAAGCCGTTGCCGGCGCCCGGATTTTGGGTCAGATTGGGCAGGTCCTGCAGCCGAATGCGTTTGCCGTCCTCGCCGTGGCAGGAGGAGCAGGAAAAATCATGGGTGCCGCCACGGGCAAAAAACAGGCGTTTGCCGACCTCGTACATGGTTTTTTCTGCTGTCGTGTTGTTGGGAAGATTGAACTTCATGCCACGCGACTCGGCTGAAATGTAAGCGCTCAGGGCGGTCAGGTTGTTTTGCTCGCCGCGTCCAAAAGCGGTGCTGGCGATGTCTGCGGCCTTGAAGCCTTGCAAGGTTTCCATACAGGTCAGCAGACGTGACTCCATGTCTTGCACTTTTTGGGTGTCGGCGAAGTAGCGTGGCAATTCAACAAAAACACCCTTGACAATCCCCGGGCCCTTGCCCAGATCGCACTTTTCGAGCGAGGCGTTCTTCGGGCCGCGGGCTTGCTTCCACAGGCCTTCGCCCTTGGCCTCGAACAGGTCGGACGGATTGCCATCAGCCAGCATGGCTCGGTACTCGGCAATGCCGTCAGCAGCTGTTTTTTGGGCCCACACGCCTGCGCTGGCAAGGCACAGCAGCAGGGTGGGCATGAGGTATTTGACAGGTTTCATGGTGCGTCTCCTTATTTTTGCCAAAGGGCGAGCGGGCAGCGCGCCCGCGACTGGCTTGAGCTCAAGAGACGGTGGCCTCGTCGGTCCGACTCTCGCCCCGGTTGTCTTTCCAGTTGATGCTGATCTTGTCACCGGCTTTGGCTCCTTTGACAATGAACTGCAAAAACGGGTTTTTGGCTACAGCCGGGCCCCACTCGCCGGTGAGCACCGTGTTGCCATTGTGGGTGGCCGTGATGTTGGTGATATGCCAAGCGGGGATCACCTTGCCGGCGGCATCTTTGCGCTGGCCGGTTTCCATTTCGTGAGCCATCAGCACTCGAACGGTGGCGTTGCCACCTGCTGCTTGGGCACGGATACGCATCGGGTCTGCCATAGAAATCTCCTTGAGTTGAAAAAGTTAAGGGTAAGCGGAGCTTGCAAAGGGCGGGCCGGCCTAGCCGCCGCAGCCGCCCAAGGTCACCTTGATTTCTTTTTTGGCAAACAACACCCGTCCATCGGCCAGCAGTGCAACCGCATAAACATCCGACGATTGGCCCATTTTGGCGCGGGTGGTGATGTTGGCGTCTACGCTATCGGAGACATTAAAACTGGCGATCAGCGCGCTGGGGTTTTTTTCAACCAGCAGCAGCAACTGCTTGACACCGGCCAAAGTGGTGCTGGCGCCCACCGGAACCACCGCACCGTTCTCGGCAATGTCTGGCCCGGTGATGCTGACGTCTTTGCTCTCTGTTGGCGTGCCCAAGCCCAAGGCCTTCAGGACGTCGGCCAGATTCTTGGCCTCAAAAGCTTTTGCATTGAAGGCCAAGGCGTAGCCTGGAAACAAGCCGCTGGCGGCCAGCAATCCGGCCACAAGGGCGCTGTTGCGAAGTGTCTTGCGACGGGTTTGCATGATCGTCTCCTTAAAAATAAATAACAACAAAGGGCTCAAGGTTTGGCGGCGCCAGTGGCGAGCCAGGCGGCAATTGTTTTGGCATCGGCATCGCTAAGAGATTGGGCTGGCATCGGGATCGGCCCCCACAGCCCTGCGCCGCCCGCGCGGATCTTTGTCGCAAGATAGTCTACCTGTCCCGGGTACTTCTTGGCAATTTCGGCAAATGAAGGGCCGAGGATTTTCTGCGCCACACCATGGCAGGCGGTACAGCTGTTTTTTGTCGCCAAAGCGAGCGCGGCTTTGACATTCACGGCATTGGCGGCGCTGCCGGGTGTTTTTTCAGTCGCGGCTGCGGGGGCAGCCAGGGCAGCCGAGACGGTCTTTGCCGCTGCGACCGAGGTGCCCGGTTTGAGCTCGGGTTGGCTGGTATCGGCGCCACGCTGTGGTCCCACCGGGCGGTTTTGTTCAGCCAGATTGCCATGCTGGTTACGGGCAAAGTCGGGCAAGGCCGATGCCACCATGACCTCCGTGGTGCAGTTGCGCAGACAGGCCGAGCCTGGTGTATCGGGCTTGGCAGCAGGGCCAAACTCACTGCCAGGCCACAGGGCGTGGGCTGCCGTCATGCCCAGGCGGTTTGGCATACGGGCCTGTACTTCGACCATGTTTTGGTCCGACAGAGTGAAGCCATCGGGCAGCACATTGCCTAGGTTGAGCATGTAGGCGGTCACGGCATAGACCTCGTTGGCCGACAATGACTTGGGTTGGTTCCAGGGCATTGCCCGGTTGATATAGTCCCATAGGGTTGACAGGGTGGCGACTTTCATCAGCGTGGTGCGGCTGGGGTAAGCGGGGTCACTCAGGCGGGCCACTCGGCCGGTGCGCACATCCTGCTCGGTGGTACCGCCCACCAAGGGACTAAAGACCTGGTTCGATTCGCCAAAAACACCATGACAAGAGGCGCACTTGGCCTCCCAGATGTGCTGGCCCTGAGCCACCGAACCCGAACCGGCCGGCAGCCCTTTGAAGTCGGGACGAACATCAATATCCCAAGCGGCCACCTCTTTGGGGGTAGCAGCGCGGCCTACTCCGGGGTACTTGTCGCTGGCATCGGCCACGCCGCCGATCGCGCAAGCAAGCAGCAACAGCCCAAGCGACCGGCCAAGCCGCGAAGAAAAAAGCTCAGGAAACCTGAACATTTTTAATCTCTCCATTGGCCTGCACCAGCCAAGACTGAATCGAATTGTTGTGGTAAATCGAGCGGGTGCCGCGCGCCGCCCGACTTTGGCGGTAGCTGGGCTGCGCCAAGCCGGAGTCGTCGGTGGCACGGCTTTGAATGATGGCCGGCTGGCCGTCCCACACCCAGTCCAGGTTGAAGCGGCTGAGGCACTTGCTCATCACCGGGGCTTCAAGCCGGGCGGCCCGCCAGTTACGCCCGCCGTCCACCGAAACATCAACCCGGGCCACTTTACCCCGCCCTGACCAGGCCAGCCCGGTGATGTTGTAGTAGCCCCGGTCGAGCAGCACCTGGCCGGCTGAAGGCGTGGTGACCACGCTCTTGCATTCCTGGATGCTGGTGTACTGCCGATGCAGGCCGTTGGGCATGAGGTCCATGTAGTGGATGGCCTCGTCTTTGGTGGCATAGGGCTTGTCACCGAGCTCAATGCGGCGCAAATACTTCACCCAGCTGACCCCCTGAATGCCGGGCACCACCAGGCGCAGCGGGTAGCCGTTCTCGGGGCGCAACATCTCGCCGTTTTGGCCATAGGCCACCAGCACCTCGCCGTTGAGAATCTGGCTCAGGGGAATGGTGCGGGTCATGGACGAGCCGTCTGCGCCCTCGGCCAGCACAAACCGGCCTTTTTTCAGGTCAGCGCCCGCCATCTCCAGCAAGGTGATCAGCGGCACGCCAGTGAACTCGCTGCAAGACAGCATGCCATGGCTGTACTGTGCGGTGGGGACTGCCACATTGCCCCACTCCATGCCGGTGTTGGCGCCGCACTCTATGAAATGAAAGCGCGAGACGCTGGGCAGGCGCATGATCTCGTCAAGCGTGAACACCATCGGTGTTTTGAGCATGCCGGGCTCCGAGCCATTGACCATGAGCCGATGCCGCGAGGGGTCGATGTCCCACCAACCCTGGTGATGGCGCTCAAAATGCAAGCCGCTGGGGGTGACGATGCCAAACATCGACTGTAGCGGCGCAAAGGAGACCGAGGACTGGGTGGTTTGGGTCAGCCCGGGGCTTTGCCGGCGCTGCAGGTTGGCTTCATATTGCGACGGCTTGCCATAGCCCTCGCTCGCGACACCCTGTCCCAGGCCTTTGCTGTGTTCGGGTAAG
>SHXM01000181.1 GCA_009693325.1 Rhodoferax sp. | reverse complement strand
ATCTTCATCCTCAACCCCGGGCCGGGGGCTACGCCCGGCTTGCGGGTGCGTTAGCCCCTCCCCATACTTTCAGACTGCGAGATCACCATGATTCCCTGGATCCGCGGCTGGACCGACATCGAACCCACCACGAAGCAGGAGAGGCTGTGGCTTTGCGCAAGGTGCACCAGCCATTGGCACCGATGCAGGGGCCGAGTGGGTGTCGCGGGGACGTCAAGGGAGGCGCCCGCAGAGCAGAGGGACACCAGCGGCGGCACCCGCTTGGCCACTGCAGCCCGCCAAACACCGATAAGGAACGACTGCTCCCCTAATTTAAGCGCCCAAGCTGAATCAATGCACCTTCCATAAAAACAGCCCCCGTGCACGCCCCTCTGGTCTTTCAACCCAAGCTGCTGGAGGCTTTGCAGGGCTACAACCGCCAGCGCCTGCTGCGCGACATTGGCGCAGGCGTCACGGTCGGGGTGGTGGCGTTGCCACTGGCCATGGCTTTTGCGATAGCCAGTGGCGTCAAGCCCGAGGTCGGGCTGTTCACCGCCATCATTGCCGGTTTTCTGATCTCGGCGCTGGGCGGCAGCCGGGTACAAATCGGTGGGCCGGCCGGCGCGTTCATCGTGATCGTGTACGGCATCGTCGAGCGTTATGGCCTGGCCAATCTGATCATCGCCACGGCCATGTCCGGAGTGATGCTGTTCGCTATGGGCCTGTTCAGGCTCGGCACCCTGGTGCGCTTCATTCCGGTAGCGGTGGTGATCGGTTTTACCAATGGCATCGCCGTGCTGATAGCGCTGTCGCAGATCAAAGACTTTTTAGGCCTGCGCACAAGCAGCATGCCGGCTGATTTCTTTGGCATGCTCGCCACGATGCAAGCCGCTCTGCCCAGCTTCAATGGCACGGCCACCTTGTTGGCCTTGGCCTGCCTGGGCCTGCTGGTGCTGTGGCAGTTTGCCCTGCCCGCGCTGGGGCGCCGACAGCCTGCGCTCACACGCCTGGCGCTGGTGCCGGGCTCGATCGTGGTGTTGGTGCTGGCCACCACCGGCGTCGCGCTGGGGCACTGGCCGGTAGAGACCATCGGCAGCCGCTTTGGCGGCATACCCACGAGCCTGCCCACGCTGCAGTGGCCCGCCTTGGGCTGGGACACGGTGCAATTGCTCTTCAGGCCAGCCCTGACGCTGGCGCTGTTGGGCGCGATCGAGTCGCTGTTGTGCGCGCGGGTGGCCGACGGCATGACGGGCGACCGCCATGACCCTAACCAGGAGCTGATGGCCCAGGGCATCGCCAATGTTGTTACGCCTTTTTTTGGCGGCATGCCGGCCACCGGAACGATTGCACGCACCGTGACCAATGTGAAAAGTGGCGCCAGTTCGCCGGTAGCGGGCCTGGTGCATACCCTCACCCTGCTGATGCTGATGCTGGCAGCAGCACCGCTGGCCAGCCACATCCCGCTGGCGGCGATGGCGGCAATCCTGATGTTTGTGGCGTGGAACATGGGCGAATGGCGCAAGTTCCTGCAGCTGGGGCAATTCCGCCTGCCCTACCGGCTCACGCTGCTGTCGGTGTTTTTACTCACCGTGGTGGCCGACCTCACCGTGGCGGTCGAAGTCGGTTTGGTAGCCGCCTGTCTGACCTTCATCTACCGCATTTCCAGCCTGTCACGGCTCGACCCTGTGAGCGCCGCAGACCATGGCGAACTCGCTGGCAGCAGCCCCCGGGTAGCGGCTTACCGGCTGCACGGCGCCTTGTTTTTTGGCGCTGTCAAACTGATCGACGACTTGCAAGACCACCTACCCAAGGCCGAATTGGTGCTCGACCTCAAGCACCTGATCTACGTGGATTCCTCCGGCGCCGAGGCCTTGAGCGATCTGGCCCGCGCCTGCGACAAAAACGCTGTGCGGCTGAGCCTGTGCGGCCTGAACCACCAAGCGCTTGACATGCTGCAACGCAGCGGCTTGCGTGAACGGCTGGGCAAACATGCCCGGCACGCCGACCTGAGCAGTGCCCTGGCGGCGGTGCTGTCCCGCTAAAATGAGCGCAAAGGCTTCACCATGAATTTTTTTTACCGCGCGCCCTACCAGTCCGACACCACCCGCTTTGTGGCTGAGCTCAAAGCGAAAGACCCGGCTCTTGAAGCCAAACAGCGGCACGGGCGAGAATTGCTTTGGGACAAGGCTATTGATCGGCGGGCGCAAAGCGAGCAGCGCGAAGCCGGCGTGGCGCAAAAGCCCTACGTCTACCAAACCGACAGCCAGCAGGCTTGAGCGTGGCTGAAGCGGCGGCCATGCCCGAGGTGGTCGACCATGTGGCGGTGGCGCGTCTTTACGGTGAGCCGCTGTTCTCCATCCCGCAAGACCTGTACATACCCCCGGATGCGCTCGAAGTTTTCCTGGAGGCCTTCGAAGGTCCGCTGGACCTGCTGCTCTACCTGATTCGCAAGCAAAACTTCAATATCCTGGACATCCCCATGGCTGGCGTTACGCGCCAGTACCTGAGCTATGTGGAAGAAATCCGGGGCCGCAACCTGGAGCTGGCGGCCGAATACCTGCTCATGGCCGCCATGCTGATCGAGATCAAGTCGCGCATGCTGCTGCCGCCGCGCAAGGTGGCCAAGGGCCAGGAAGCTGAAGACCCGCGCGCCGAGTTGGTGCGCCGGTTGCTGGAATACGAGCAAATGAAACTGTCTGCGGCCCGCCTGAATGCGCTGCCCCAGCTGGGTCGGGATTTTCTCAAGGCCCAGGTGTTCATCGAACAGTCCCTGCAACCGCGCTTCCCCGAGGTGCACCTGGCTGACCTGCAGGAGGCCTGGCGCGACATCCTGAAACGGGCCCGGCTGGTCCAGCACCACCACATCACCCGTGCTGAACTCTCAGTGCGCGAGCACATGAGCATGGTGCTCAAAAAACTCCAAGGCCGACGCTTTGTTGAGTTTGAGGAGCTGTTTGACGCCACCAAAGGTGCGCCGGTGCTGGTGGTGACCTTCATCGCGCTGCTCGAGCTGGCCAAGGAAACCCTGGTGGAAATTACCCAAGCCGAGGCCTTCGCCCCCATCTACGTGCGTCTGGCTTACGCCCCGACCTGAGCCAGCTCGAACCCTGGCTCGCGTCCCATCAGCAGCGCCACCGCCTCAGCGGGCTGTAACTGGCCGTCAAGCAGGGCGACAACGGTCTGTGCAATTGGCAGTTCCAGGCCGAGTTGCCGAGCCCGCTGCACCACGGTTCGTGCGCTGTAAACCCCCTCTGCCACATGACCGAGCCCGGCCAGGGCTCCGGCACAACTTTGGCCAGCCGCCAGCGCCAGTCCGACCTGGCGATTGCGCGACAGATCTCCGGTGGCAGTCAGCACCAGATCGCCCAGGCCGCTCAGGCCCATGAAGGTATCCGGCCGGGCACCTAGCGCCACGCCCAGTCGGGTCATCTCGGCCAGGCCCCGGGTGATCAGGGCCGCGCGCGCATTGGCACCCAGGTTCAAGCCGTCACACAAGCCAGTGGCAATAGCCAGCACGTTTTTGACAGCGCCGCCTACCTCCACCCCCACCAGGTCATCGTTGGCGTAAACCCGCAGTGTTGGCCCATGAAAGGCCGCCATCAGCGCCTGGCGCACCACCGCATGGGCACTGGCTGCCACCAGGGCCGTGGGTTGTCCACGGGCCACCTCCATCGCAAAACTCGGGCCGCTCAGCGCACCGGCTAGCACCTGGGGCGCTACCTGACTTTGTACTTCGTGAGCCAAACAACCATCGCTATCCGATCGGCCGGCCTCGAACCCCTTGCTCAGCCAGGCCAAGGGCACCCGGCAATCGGCCAGTTGCGCCAACAAGGACCGCAAGCCCGACATGGGCGTGGCGAGCACCATCAAATCAGCCTGCTCAAGCAAGGCCGCCGGAGTGCTGTGCGCCGGCCCCGTAATTGTCAGCGCATGGGGCAGTGTCACACCCGGCAAATAAAGCCGATTCACCCGCTCAGTCTGCATGGCTGCAGCCTGCTGTGGGTCACGGGCCCACAGGGTGACGCCATGGCCGTGCCGAGTTTGGCTTGCAACGCTCACCGCCAGCGCCGTGCCCCAAGCACCGGCACCGACGATGGCAATTCTCATGGCGGCTCAGGACTCAAGACCCGAAAGGCTCACTGGGTGACGATGCGGGGCGCATCGGCGACGGCCTGCTGTTGCTGCTGCTCATACATGGCCTGAAAATTGATTTCAGACAAGTGCACCGGCGGAAAACCACCGCGCTGTATCAGGTCGGCCACATTGCCGCGCAAGTAGGGGTAGACGATTTGCGGGCAGGCGATGCCCATGATGTGGCTCATTTGCTCTTGGGGCAGGTTGCGGATCTCAAAAATGCCGGCCTGGGTGACCTCCACCAAAAACACAGTTTTGTCTTTGATCTTGGTTTGCACCGTGGCGGTGACGGTGACCTCAAACATGCCTTCGGCTACCGGCGCAGCGTTCACACCAAGCTGAATATCCACGGAAGGCGACTCCTGTTCGAGCAGGATGGATGGGGAATTGGGTTGCTCCAGCGAGGCCTCCTTGAGGTAGACACGCTGAATTTGGAAAACAGGATCGAGTTGCTCGGCCATGACGGTTCTTTCTGGTCTAAATAAAACCCTTGCACAGGACTCGCAGAGAGCCGGCACTTGGGGTGCGGCCGGGATTATCTCAGCAGCCCAGGCGCCTTGCCGCGACGCGCTTCGCCTTGAACCCGGGGCTAGGCTCGGGGTCGGGCTCAGCCAGGGAGTTGCAGCAGCGGCAAGAGACCGCCTTGGCGGTCCAGCGCGATGAGATCATCGCAGCCACCAACATGGGTGTTGCCAATAAATATTTGCGGAACAGTGCGCTGTCCGGTGATGTCCATCATGTGTTCGCGTTGCCCGGGGTCGGTGTCAATGCGGATTTCCTCTATCGCCTCGACCCCCCGGGCCTTGAGCAGTTGTTTGGCCCGCACGCAATAGGGGCAGACAGCAGTGGTGTACATCTTGATGGGTGGCATATGGGTTCTTCCAGACAATTCAGGCGCTCGATCAGGCTTTTTCCAGCGGCAGATTGGCACTGCGCCACGCGCCCAGCCCACCCGAGAGTGACTGCGCCTGCTCGTAGCCGAGTTTTTTAGCAATCGCCAGAGCCCGGGCCGAGCGGGCGCCAGACTGGCAGACCAGGATCAGGGGCAGGGTTTTGTTTTTCACCAACCCAGCGAGTTTGTCTTCGAGTTGGTTCAAGGGCAGGTTTTTGGCACCCACCACATGTCCGGCCGCGAATTCTTCGGCCTCACACACATCCACCACGACGGCTTTGTCACGGTTGATCATGTGAACGACCTGCACCGCGCTCAGTCCGCTCCCAGCAGCGCCTTGTATCAAGGGCAAAAACAGCAAAGAGCCTGACACCAGCGCAACGCTGATCAACATCCAGTTATCGACAAAAAATTTCACGTGCTTCCTTTATTTGGCTCGGGCGCGGCCCGGGCAGGCTGACATTTTAGAATGTCAGCGCCGCGCCGCTTTGCGCGAGCAGTTTGCCCCCGCGACAGCCAGCTATTTTCCGTCAGCCCCGATCCTATTTTCCTAACTCTGCCCCAAACAGACCATGTACC
>SHXM01000180.1 GCA_009693325.1 Rhodoferax sp. | reverse complement strand
GTGGTGGAGCAGCGCCTCACGGCTTTGCAGGACGGCAACGAGAAAAAGCTCGACCAGATGCGGGCCACTGTTGATGAGAAGCTGCAGACCACGCTGGAAGCCCGCCTGGGTGAAAGCTTCAAGCAGGTGGCCGACCGCCTGGAGCAGGTGCACAAGGGCTTGGGCGAGATGCAAACACTGGCCGCTGGCGTGGGCGACCTCAAACACCTGCTCACCAACGTCAAGACCCGGGGTATTTTTGGTGAAGCCCAGCTGGCCGGGCTGCTGGAGCAGGTGTTTGTGGTCGATCAGTACGCGGCGCAGGTGGCGACCCGGCCTGGCAGCAAGAATATGGTTGACTTCGCCATCAAGCTCCCTGGCAAATCGGAGCAGGGCCAACCCCTTTGGCTGCCAATCGATGCCAAGTTTCCGAATGAGGACTATGAACGTCTGCTGGATGCGCAGGGTCGGGCCGATGTGCTTGGTGCTGAAGCGGCAGGCAAGGCGCTGGAGTCACGCATCAGGCTGGAGGCGCGCTCCATCGCGGATAAATATATAGAGCCACCCCACACCACCGATTTTGCGATTCTGTTTTTGCCAACCGAGGGTTTGTACGCCGAGGTGCTGCGCCGTCCGGGGCTGATGGAAAGCCTGCAGCGCGATTACCGCATCACCCTGGCCGGCCCCACCACGCTGCTGGCCATGCTGAGCTCGCTGCAGATGGGTTTCCGCACGCTGGCGCTGGAGAAACGTTCCAGCGAGGTGTGGCAGGTGCTGGGGGCAGTCAAGACCGAGTTCGGCAAGTTCGGCGATGTTCTGGCCAAGGTCAAGTCACAAACCGAGACGGTGCTCAAGACCATTGATGGCGCCGAGACCCGCAGCCGTGCCATGGGACGGGCCTTGAAAAAAGTCGAGGCGCTACCCGATGTGCAGTCACAGGCGCTGATTCCGGCCGACAAGGACTTTGATCAGGAGCCCGATGCGGGCTGATGTGCTGACCCGGCTGGTTGCCGGCCATGTGTGCCTGCATGCCTGTATGGCCGGCACCCGAATGGCAGCGCCCTTGCTGGCCTTGCGCCAGGGCTTCAGCCCGCTGGCGGTCGGTATTTTGCTGGCGCTTTTTTCCTTGACCCAGGTATTCCTGGCGTTGCCCGCCGGTCGGTTTGCCGATCGCCACGGGCTCAGGCGCCCGGTTGGCTGGGCGGTTGTGGTCTCGGTCATTGGCGTTGGGCTGGTGGTGGTGTTCCCGGTTTTTCCATTGCTCTGTCTGAGCGCACTCGTGACGGGTGGCGCCACTGGCGCAGCCTCGATTGCTTTACAACGCCATGTTGGGCGCGCTGCCGAGGGGGCGACCGAACTCAAAAAAGTGTTCAGTTGGCTCTCAATCGGGCCGGCGGCATCAAATTTCGTGGGCCCGTTTAGCGCCGGCTTGTTGATTGACTATGCCGGCACGGCGCCAGGCGATACCCAGGGCTACCAGGCAGCTTTTTTGTTGTTGGCGCTGTTGCCCCTGGGGTCCTGGCTGCTGGTGCGCTCTGTTGGTCAAAACGCGGCGTCCGGCGCGCCACGACTGGCACAAGCCGGCAGGGCCTGGGACTTGATGAAAGAAGTGCCCATGCGCCGCTTGATGCTGGTCAACTGGTGCCTCTCGTCTTGCTGGGACGTCCATACCTTCGTGGTGCCGGTGATCGGGCATGAGCGCGGCTTCAGCGCCTCGGTGATCGGGACCATTTTGGGCTCATTTGCCGTTGCCGCAGCGCTGGTGCGCCTGGCCATGCCGGTATTTGCAGCCCGCTTACGCGAGCATGTGGTGGTTTCTGGCGCAATGCTTGTCACGGCCCTGATGTTTGCTGTCTATCCGGCCATGCACACGCCCCTGGGCATGGGGGTCTGCTCGGTGGTGCTCGGCTTGGCTCTGGGTTCAGTGCAGCCCATGATCATGAGTACGCTGCACCAAATCACCCCTGAGCACCGGCAGGGCGAAGCTTTGGGCCTGCGCTTGATGGCGATCAATGCGTCCAGCGTGCTGATGCCCCTGCTGTTTGGCACGGTGGGCGCTGTGGTCGGCGTGTCTGTGGTTTTTTGGTCGGTGGGCCTGGCCGTGGGTGCAGGGGCCAGGCCGGCCTGGCTGCTGCGACCGGCTGCCCACACGACGCCCCGTGCGCTTGCCGAGCGTCGTAGTACCGGAGATTGAAGCCTACACCCGTTTGCGGTACTCGCCGGTGCGCGTGTCTATCTCTACCTTGTCTCCCTGGGCCACAAAGATCGGTACCCCGATTTCGAAACCGGTGGAGATTTTTGCTGGCTTGAGCACCTTGCCAGAGGTGTCGCCCTTGACCGCCGGCTCGGTCCAGGTGATCTCGCGTACCACACTGGTTGGCATTTCCACGGAAATCGCCTTGCCGTCATAAAACACCACCTCGAGCGCCATGCCGTCTTCCAGATAGCTTAGCGAATCACCCATGTTTTCTGCTTCAACCTCGTACTGGTTGTACTCGGTGTCCATACAAACATACATGGGCTCGGCAAAGTAGGAATAAGTGCACTCTTTTTTGTCCAGCACTATTTGGTCCATTTTGTCATCGGCCTTGAACACCACTTCGGTGCCAAAGTTGTTCAGCAGGCTCTTGAGTTTCATTCGCACGGTGGCCGAGTTACGCCCGCCTCGGCTGTATTCGGTCTTAAGAACCACCATCGGGTCTTTGCCATGCATGATGACGTTGCCAGCGCGAATTTCTTGAGCAATTTTCATAAGAGAGAGTTGATTGTGAATAGGCCGCTCTTTGACGGCAGGTGCGGCAGGAGGCGAACACTAGGCCGCCTCGGTTCCGCAAAGCGCTTGAGTTTAATGGCTTTTTGACACAAACCGCAGCAGTTGGCTGGTCAAGTCATCGAGTTCGAGCAGGGCCTTGCGCGCCGCTAAAACGCTGGCTTGCCACTCGGCCAAAGCCAACATGGGCAGTGCTGCACGCCGCGCGCTGCTTGCGCTGTTCCAGACGCTATGGAATTTTCTCAGCGAGGCTGGCGCCTCGATCTGATCTAAAAAAGCCTTTAATTTGACTTCGTGAGCCCTGTCGCTTTGCGGGTAAATCTGCCAGACCAGCGGTTTGCCCGCCCAAATGGCCCGCACCAGCGAGTCCTCGCCCCTGACAAAATTCAGGTCGCAGGCCCATAAAAGATGGTCGTAATCGGTTTGACTCAAAGCCGGAAGATAAGCAAACCCTACCCTGCCAGCCCGGTTCCAGTCAGGCTGCACCCTGTTTTTTTCGGCCACAGCGCGTGCCATAGCAGCGCTGGCACGTCCGAAGGTGACCAGCATTCGGGTTTTCACTGTGCCCTGGGCCAACCGGCTTAGCAGGTCGCCCAGGGCGGCCGGTTCGTAGCAGAACATCGACAGCAATTGCTCGCCAGTCGCCCGCAGGCCCAGTTGGCGTAGCCAGGGTTCCCGCTCAAATGCTTCCTGTCGCTCGGCCAGTTCGGTCTCGCGCAGCAGGCCGCCACTGGCTGCGGTGAACCCGGGGTAATAGAAATATTTGATCAGGCCACGCCCCGGACCGCTCATCACTGGCGAGGGCAGGCCGTGGTTGCGCGCCACAAAGCGCTCTGCGCTCAGGTACTCCAGGTTGATCCAGACTGGTGGTGCGGCTCCGGCGCAGTTGACCCGGTGTTGAATGTATTCGGGCGCAATCTCGCAGCCAAATGCCTCGATCAGGATGTCAGCTGGGGGCCGGGCGGTTGGCAGCATGGACTGCGACCATGAAAAGTGCTGTATGCCGGGTAGGGGCTGTGGTGCCATCCATTGCAATGCGCTAGCATCATCCACCCACAGCCGCACCAGTTCGCCGCGCTGCGCCAAGTCTGCCGCCAGTCGCCAGCAGACCCCGATATCGCCGTAGTTGTCGATCACCCGGCAAAAAATGTCCCAGAGTTGCGCTTTTTTCACCCTTGGGATTGTCCACAATAGCCACCTATGACGGCCGCCCCCGAGTCCACCCCCAACGAGCCAGAAGCAGCCCAGGCAATTCTGCTGCTGCGCGAAGAGTTGCTGCGCCAAGTGGCAAGCCTGCCGACATTGCCGGGGGTGTACCGCTACTTTGACAGCCAGGACGGGGTGTTGTACGTCGGCAAGGCGATCAATTTGCGCAAACGGGTTGCTAATTATTTTCAAAAAAACCATGGCGCCACCCGCATCGGGCATATGGTGAGCAAGATTGCCCGCATGCAGACAACGGTGGTGCGCTCCGAGGCTGAGGCCCTGCTGCTTGAAAACAACCTGATCAAGACCCTCAACCCGCGCTACAACATCTTGTTCCGCGATGACAAGAGCTACCCTTACCTCAAGCTATCCGGTCTGGGCACATCGGCTGGCGCTGCAGGCCAATTTCCCCGGGTGTCCTATTACCGCGGTGCGGTAGAAAAAAAGCACCATTATTTTGGCCCCTACCCCAGCGCCTGGGCGGTCAAAGAAGCGATTTTGTTGATGCAAAAGGTATTCCGGCTGCGAACCTGCGAAGACTCGGTCTTCAACAACCGCTCCCGGCCCTGTCTGCTGTATGAGATCAAACGCTGCTCGGCGCCCTGCGTGGGCCATATCGCCCCGGCGGCCTATGCGCAGGACCGGGCCAATGCCGAGCGCTTCTTACGCGGCGACGCCCAACAGGTGATGCAGGGGCTCGAGGCCAGCATGCTTGCGCACGCCGAGCGGCTTGAGTTTGAGCAGGCAGCAGAGTTGCGCAACCAGGTCGCGGCGCTGTCCAATGTCTTGCACCAGCAATCGGTGGACAACGTGTCTGACCGAGATGTCGATATCCTGGCCGTCAAGGTCAGTGGTGGGCGTGCCTGCGTCAACCTGGCGATGGTGCGTGGTGGCCGGCATTTGGGCGACAGGCCTTATTTTCCTGTGCATGTCGATGACGCGGTGTCATTGAGCCTGCCTGATGAGCAGGAGGGTGTTGAAGGGCAGGGCGATGGCGTGGCAAGCCCTGAATGCAAAATCCTGGAGGCCTTTGTGGCGCAGCACTACCTCAGCCAGCCGATACCCGCCTCGCTGATCGTCAGTGACCCGATCGGCAAACCGTTGCTCCGAGCCCTTTCAAGCCAGGCTGGTTTCAGGGTATCAGCGGTACACCAACCGCGCGAACAGCGGCGTGCCTGGTTGGAAATGGCCCAAACCAATGTCAGTTTGCAACTCGCCCGCCTGCTGGCCGAGGAAGGCTCGCAACAGGCCCGCAGCCGGGCCCTGGCCGATGCGCTTGATTTGGAGCTGGACAATCTTGATGAGCTGCGCATTGAATGTTTTGACATTTCGCACACCGCTGGCGAAGCGACCCAGGCGTCTTGCGTGGTCTTCCAGCAGCACAAAATGCAAAGCGCCCAGTACCGGCGTTACCGCATCGAGGGCATCACCCCTGGCGATGACTATGCTGCCATGCGCCAAGTGCTGCTGCGACGCTACAGCGCGATCGCTCAGGCCTTGCAAGAGGCGCAAAAAATCGGGGCTGGCCCGCCGGGGACCGCCCGCCTGCCCGATCTGGTGCTGGTTGACGGCGGCAAAGGCCGGGTGGCCATGGCGCGCGAGGTATTTGAACAACTCGGGCTCGACCTTGGGCTG
>SHXM01000179.1 GCA_009693325.1 Rhodoferax sp. | reverse complement strand
ATTTTTTGTGATAATACGCGGTTACGCTGACGACGTCAGAAGAAAAACCCCGTGGCTGGTGGGTTCCTAGACAATGTCTGGGTACTGCCCAAGCACTCTAAGATTTGCACCATGAAACGCACTTACCAACCTTCCAAGATCCGCCGAGCCCGCACTCATGGCTTTTTAGTTCGCATGAAAACCCGCGGTGGGCGTGCGGTTATCAATGCGCGCCGGGCCAAAGGCCGCAAGCGCCTGGCGGTCTAAGTCGGTTACTCGCTTTCTGCTGCGCCCAAAACGCCAGCCCAGCGCCGCCTCCCATTGCAGCGCATCCGCTTGTGGCGCGAGTTTCAGGTGGTCATGGCTGCCAGCACCGCGGCACGCACCGAGCACTTTGCTTTGCATGTCGAGCACCTGAACCCATCCGTGATCAAGCAGTCTGTCGCTCCGAGTACAGAATCGCCTCTTGCCGCAATGGCCAAAACCGGGGGGGTTTGGGTCGGTGCGGTCCTGCCTAAGCGGTGTGCCAAGCGGGCGGTTACTCGCAACACCATCAAGCGGCAGGTCTTCAGTGTCGGCCAAGCCTTTGCACCCTTGATGGCAGATGTTGCGCTGGTCATCAGGTTGCGTGCTGGTTTTGACAAATCCCGATTTGCCAGCGCCTCGTCTGAGCCTCTCAAAGCAGCCATTCGGCTTGAGTTGCAGCAATTGTTCAGCCTTGGCTTGGCCGGTGTCAAGGCGGCCCCCGGGCCTGGCGCGCCATGATCCGCACCAGCTTGATCGTGCTGGTCAAGGGCTACCGCTTGTTGCTCAGCCCTTGGCTGGGTTCATCCTGCCGCTTTGAGCCGACCTGTTCGCGCTACGCGCTCGAAGCGCTTGAGCGGCACGGGGCGCTGGCCGGCGCTTACCTGACCCTGGCCCGAATCGGCAGGTGTCACCCTTGGTGCGACGGCGGCTTCGACCCTGTGTCCGAGCACAAACCCGGGCTGTTTTCCCGGCTGTTTCCTTCATCTACCCCTGAGAAGTCTTCATGAACGATATACGCCGCACCATCTTGTGGGTGGTTTTTGGCTTTTCCATGGTGTTGTTGTGGGATCAGTGGCAGGTCTATAACGGGCACAAGGCCACCTTTTTCCCGGCCTCGGTTCAAAGCGGCGGAAGCGCACCGCCTGCAAGCCCTGCTGCTGCATCCACGGTGCCCATGGCGACCCCGGCAGCGGCGGCGCAGGTTGGTGCGCAGTCCGTGCCCGGCGCGGCGTCGGATCCGCTTGGGGCCGTGCCAAGCGCCCCGAGCCTGACGCGCGAACGGATCGTGGTAACCACCGATGTCTTCAAGCTGACCTTTGACACCGACGGTGGATCGCTGTTGCGCACAGAGTTTCTGCAGCATATTGACATGGCGGACAAGAGCCGCAACTTTGTTTTGCTCGATGACAGCAAAGAGCGGGTTTATTTGGCCCAGACTGGCTTGATTGGGGGGGCCGCGCTAAGTCCGCTACCAACACATAAAACCGCGATGACACTCGCGCCGGGGGAGCGTCAACTCAAGCCGGGTGTGGACGAGCTGGTTCTGAGCTTTGAGTCGGGGGAGGTGGGCGGCGTTAAATTGGTCAAGACCTACACCCTAAAACGGGGCTCCTACGCTATCAAAGTCAAACACCAGATCCTCAATGTGGGTTCGGTAGCTGTGGTGCCGCAGCTTTATCTGCAACTGGTGCGTGATGGCAACAAACCGTCGGGCGAGTCGGCGTTTTATTCCACGTTCACCGGCCCGGCGATTTACACCGAGCTCAAAAAATACCAAAAGGTGGAGTTTTCTGATATCGAAAAAAACAAGATTGAAATTGAAAAAACCTCGACCAATGGCTACCTTGCCATGGTGCAGCACTATTTTGCGAGCGCCTGGTTGCTGCCCGATGGCGTGCAGAGAGATTTGTTCATGCGCAAAGTCGATACCAACCTGTATGCAGCGGGCATGATTGCGCAGTTGGGCAGCATTGAGCCCGGGGCCAGCAAGTCGCTGGAAGCCAACTTTTTTGCTGGCCCGCAGGAAGAAAAAGTGCTGGAAGCCTTGGCGCCGGGCCTGGAGTTGGTCAAAGACTATGGCTGGTTGACCATTTTGGCCAAACCTTTGTATTGGTTGCTCGACCGTCTGCAAGGCTATATCAACAACTGGGGCTGGTCTATCGTAGCGCTGGTGCTGCTGCTGAAAATCGCTTTTTACTGGCTCAATGCCAAGGCCTACGCCAGCATGGCCAAGATGAAGGCCGTCAACCCGAGGGTGATGGAGATGCGCGAGCGGCTCAAGGACAAGCCGCAGCAGATGCAGCAGGAGATGATGCGCATCTACCGCGAGGAAAAGGTCAACCCCATGGGCGGCTGCTTCCCGATCATGGTGCAGATCCCGGTGTTCATTGCCCTGTACTGGGTGCTGTTGTCCAGCGTGGAGATGCGCAACGCGCCCTGGGTGATGTGGATTCACGACCTGTCGTCGCCTGACCCCTACTACATCCTGCCGCTGGTGATGACGCTGACCACCGTGCTGCAGACCGCGCTGAACCCGGCACCGCCGGACCCGATGCAGGCCAAGCTGATGTGGTTCATGCCGCTGGCCTTCAGCGTGATGTTCTTCTTTTTCCCGTCGGGCCTGGTGCTGTACTGGATCACCAACAACATTTTGTCGATTGCCCAGCAGTGGATCATCAACACCCGCATGGGCGTGCCGCCGCAGTTCAACCTGCCCAAGTTCTGAACCAGGACCCGATCGCCGCCGTGGCCACTGCCCCCGGGCGGGGCGCGGTGGGCATCATCCGGGTCAGCGGGCGGGGCCTGGCGCCGCTGGTAACGGCCTTGTGTGGGCAAGCCCTCAAGCCGCGACATGCCACCTACCTGCCGTTTCTCGACCCGACCGGCCAGCCCATTGACCAGGGCCTGGCCATTTTTTTCCCCTCGCCCCACTCGTTCACCGGCGAAGACGTGCTGGAGCTGCAGGCCCACGGCGGGCCGGTGGTGCTGCAATTGCTGTTGGCGCGTTGCCTGGCTGCCGCCGCCGAGCCGCATCCCGCTCAGCCCGGGCCGATCCTGCCGCGGTTGCGCCTGGCGCAGCCGGGCGAGTTCTCGCAACGCGCTTTCCTCAACGACAAGATCGACCTGGCCCAGGCCGAGGCGATTGCCGACCTGATCGACGCCAGCACCGAGGCCGCCGCCCGCAGCGCCAGCCGGTCCCTGTCTGGCGAGTTTTCGCGAGAGATTGGTATGCTGCTAGCGGCGCTGATTCACCTGCGCATGCTGGTCGAGGCGACGCTGGATTTCCCCGAAGAAGAGATTGATTTCCTGCGCCAGGCCGATGCCCAGGGCCAGCTGACCGCCCTGCAAACCAGTGTTCAGGCGGTGCTGGCGCGGGCGCGCCAGGGCGCCTTGCTGCGCGAAGGCATCAAGGTTGTGATTGCCGGTCAGCCCAATGCCGGCAAGTCATCGCTGCTCAACGCCCTGGCCGGCGCCGAGCTGGCCATCGTCACCCCGATTGCCGGCACCACCCGCGACAAGGTGCAGCAGACCATCCAGATCGAGGGCGTGCCAGTGCATGTGGTGGACACTGCCGGCCTGCGCGACAGCGATGACGAGGTGGAAAAAATCGGCATTGCCCGCGCTTGGGATGCCATTGCCGGCGCTGACGCGGTGCTGTTCCTGCACGACCTGACCCGTCTAGATGCTCCTGAATATATAGCTGGCGAATCCATGGTGACAAGGGTTCTGGCCGAAAAAGTGCCTGCTTCGGTGCCGGTGCTGGACGTCTGGAACAAGGCCGATGCCGCCCCAGATGCGGTGCCGCGCGCTGGCTTGGCCCTGTCGGCCAAGACCGGCGCCGGCCTGGACGCGCTGCGCAGCCGCCTGCTGGCGCTGGCCGGCTGGCAGGCTGTGCCCGACGGCGTTTACATGGCGCGCGAGCGGCACCTGCAGGCGCTGCACCGGGTGCAAGACCATCTGCAACAGGCTGCTACCCTGCTGCAGCAACAGGCCCAGGCGCTGGACCTGCTGGCCGAGGAACTGCGCCTCGCCCAGAACGCGCTGGGCGAGATCACCGGCCAGTTCAGCGCCGACGACCTGTTGGGCGTGATTTTTTCGAAGTTTTGTATTGGCAAGTAGGTGGATGAGGCGCAGGCCCCAACCTTGGCCAGTTGGTTTCCTGCTTCGCGATTGGATCAATAAAAACCTGCAATTTGAAAATCAAATCTTCAGATTGCAGGTTTTAAAGTTATCATGCCCTCATGATTGAGCGCAATATCGCGCCAGTGCTCATGCATCTGGCCAGTCAGTATCCGGTCATCACGCTGACTGGCCCTCGCCAAAGCGGCAAGACCACGCTTGCCAAAAGCATCTTTGCCGGCAAGCCGTATATCACCCTGGAAGATCCAGACACACGCCGCTATGCACAGGACGATCCGCGTGGCTTTCTTGGGCAATACGTGCAAGGTGCTGTGCTCGATGAAATTCAGCGTGTGCCGGAGCTTGCGTCCTATTTGCAAGGCATGGTCGATGCCGACCCACAGCCCGGCAGGTTCATCTTGACGGGCAGTCACCAGTTTGAGCTGATGACTCAGGTGTCGCAGTCGCTGGCGGGGCGAACCGCCGTACTGCGACTGCTGCCATTTACGCTTGCCGAAGTGCAGCGGCTCAGAGGTATTGGATCAGCTCCCGATCTCGCCCAAACCCTGTTGACGGGCTTTTACCCGCGCATACATGACCAAGGCCTCAACCCTTCACAAGCATTGGCCGACTACTTCGCCACTTATGTTCAACGCGATCTGCGTCAGCTCGCTGTAGTGCAGGACCTGCAGCGCTTTGAGCGATTTGTACGGCTTTGTGCCGGGCGCACCGGGCAGTTGCTCAATTTGACCAGTCTGGGCAACGACGCCGGTGTGTCGCATGTCACCGCCCGTGCATGGATTGACCTGCTGCAAAGCAGCTACATCGTACATTTGCTACCGCCATGGTTTGGAAACGCCGGCAAGCGGCTGGTCAAATCGCCGAAACTGTATTTTTACGACGTGGGCCTGGCCTGCTGGCTACTGGGCTTGCGCATCGCGGACCAGGTGTCGCGTGACCCGCTGTGGGGCAGCCTGTTTGAGAACTTTGTCATCATGGAGGCCATTAAAGACCGACTTAACGCCGGTGAGACGGCTGAAATGTACTTTTACCGGGATTCTGAAGGCAACGAGGTCGATTTATTGCTGCCAGCGGGCGGCAAGTTGCACGCGATCGAAATCAAGGTTGGTGCAACAGTCAACCGGGATTACTTCAAAGGCCTGAAAACTTTTGCCGCCCATCAACCGTCGGTGTTCGCGAGTGGTCGTGTGGTCTTTGGGGGCCAAGAGGGGCAACACCGCAGTGACTGGCCAGTACATTCCTGGTGGCAGTTGCAAAGAAAAGCAATGGGCTGACTGAACCATGTTCACCGCCACCTTCACCTTTGCCAAAAACGTGTTCGACGACCAGTTCCACGCGAGCTGGCGGGGCGCAAGCTGCCGGCCGGCCGCCTTGGGCCATCCCACCCCTGATCGGAGCCATCCCAATGTCCATGATTGCCTTTTTGATCGCCGCCGTCGTGCTGGCCATCACGCCCGGGCCCGG
>SHXM01000017.1 GCA_009693325.1 Rhodoferax sp. | reverse complement strand
CTGGACCGCTGCGGGCTTCATCGAGGCGGAGAAATCGTTCAAGAAACTGCGAGGCCATGCCGACCTGAAAATCCTGATCAACGGTCTTCGCCCCAATTCCCATTCACCCAAGAAGGCAGCATAATCTTCATGATCACCGACTCAAACCTGCAACTGAGTTCGGGACATCGCCTGGTGCGCTCCCGGAGCGGGTGTAACATATCTTCCGGCATGAATCAGTTCGCTTTGCAGTGGTTCCGCCATCCACAGCCTGTTCAGCGGGTACAACAACAACCAGGATCAATCCCTCAATGTCTGTTTCCCGTAAAAAACTGCTGGCCTACCTGAGTCAAGAGGTGTTTTGCCACTTGGGCGTGTCGCCGGTTCATGGCATCGGCGTGTTCGCGATTCGGGCCATTCCCAAGGGGGTTAACCCCTTGCGCTCCCGGCTAAAGTTTGAAGAGATCAAGTTCTCCCACGCCGAAATCAAAACCCTGCCACGCTCGGTGCGCACAGAAATCGAAATTTTCTGTTACTGCGACAAACAGGCGGTGTCTGTCCCTGCCATCGGGCTCAATGCCATGAACATGGCGGTGTACCTGAACCATTCCAAGAAACCTAATGTGGAATATAAAAAAAATGGGCAATTAACCACATTGCGGTCCATCAAAAAAGGGGAAGAGCTGATGATGGACTATGACGTAAATTTTGGCGAAGTCCATGTATTTAAATGAAAAGCGAAAATTGCTGGCTCGGTGCGCGGTAAATCTGGTTCCAATTCGCGGGTTCGAAATCCGTGTGCAAGGGCGAGGTTTCATCAAGAGCCAGTGGGTGGTTTTCATCGGTCATCGCAATGCCGTAAATCGGCTCCAGGTCAGTCACCATGAATGACTTGTACGGGTAGTCGCCAACCGGGCCCAAGTTGTAGTAGCGGTAGCCGTTTCGATGGGCCCAGCGCGCCGCCAGCAGGCAGGCGTAAATTCCAGGCGAGCGATTTTTGTAGCAGGGGTTCCATTGGCAAAAGCTGCCGTAGACCTGGTCTCGCTGGGACAGCAGGATAGACACATCGGTCAGAACAAGGTCTGCTTCGGCCGTATGCACCTGGATGATCAGCACATCGAGTTGCTGGATGTAGTCAACAAAACCGGCAACCTCTTTGTCGTGGATGTCATAAGTCGCAAAGTGTCTGCCACCGAGTTCCAAGACCTGCTTGACGCTGAGATTCTTGCCCGGAACCACTTTTTCTGAGACGGTGAAGTGCTTGCAGAGTTTGTCGAGCTCAAGAAATTTTCTGGCCCGGCGGGCTTCGTTCCAATAGTCTGGTGCCAAGGTGTCGACCAAGCCATAGCTGTCGTTGATGAACACGCCGTAGGGACCTTCTGGCGGCAGCGCGTAGACGATGAATGGCTTGCGCGCAGAGGCCAGCATTTGCGGCGTCACATCAATGTAGGGGCACAAGGCATCCCAGCGGCTGGTGAAGTAAGGTGTGGACTCATGGTGGCTCTGCACGCACAGGTTGTCGCGGGTCCAGGTCTGGTGCCGCAGCGCCGGCCTGGGCCGGCTCGGGGATGGGCTGTAGGGGGCATCTGCGAACAGTTCCAGGGTCGCAAAATCATTTCTCATGGTGGCTTGGCTTCCGGCAGGTTGCTGGGACGTAGCGGCTGTAAATCAAAATAGTTGGTATCGACACCGTGGTTTTTTTGCAAAAATCCGCGGTCCGTCTTGGCCAACTGCAGCACCTGCTCGCTCATGAGCGCAAGGTGCAAGCTCGCCTCACTGGCTTCGTCTTGCAACTGCTGTTGGTATTCAGGCATCAAAGGGCAGTCGGCGTCAAAGGAGAACAGCTTCGATGTCGGGTTGAACGAGAGGGGGTACAACTTGCAGCTGAAGGGTTTGCTGTCGCCCAGACTGCATCCAGCTGCGCCCAAATGCGTGCACTCGGTCTGGATGCAAATACTGCCGTGGATTTTCTTTTCGGCCTGGGTCAGCGTGACCTCAAGCGCTGGGTAGCCCGGATCGATGTGACAGCATCTGCGGCATTGCGCGCAGTGGTCAAACAGCATGTTTGGCGCCCTTGTCCTGACGCACCGAAACTGGCGTGCTGCGCACACTGCCGGGGCAAACCTCGCTCAAGCCCAAGCCTTGCCGCTCCGCTTGGGCCATCGCCTGAGTTCTGTGCTGCGCCATGTGTATGTCTCCTGCAGAGTTGTCTTGTGACAAAACAAGTTGACCGCAAGGGCCCTGTTGAAAATGCGGAATTAGTGGATTTTGATGTTTTTTTCGGAATATGCAAGTTTTTGACTAGATTTTTTACTAAACTGTAGCTGCGCAGCTTTAAAAACAAAAAATATTCCCAGGGGGTGTCTGATGTAGACGTGATCGGCGCCGGCCCGAGCCCTGCGGATGAAACTGCTTCTGGTTGTGCTGCTTGCACTTTGTGCCCAGACCCAAGCTGAAAGTTTGAGCGGCCTTGTTCTGGGCGTGGCTGATGGCGACACCATCAGCCTGCGCGATACCAGCCAAACCCAGCACAGGATCCGCCTCTCGGGCATCGACGCACCCGAAAAAGCCCAGCCCTACGGATTGCAGTCCAGGCAAAGCCTCTCAGACCTGGTGTTGGGCCGGATGGTGACAGTGCAAACTGGCAAGACCGACCGCTACGGCCGTGTTGTGGGCAAGGTTCTGTTGGAGGGTATGGACGTCAATCTTGAGCAGATCAGACGCGGGCTGGCCTGGCATTACAAGGCCTACGAGCGGGAGCAGTCTTTGGAAGAGCGGGGCATTTATGCCAAGGCGGAATCAATCGCAAAGGATGCGCTGCTCGGCCTGTGGTCTGCCGGCGCCACGCCGGTGCCGCCATGGGAGTACCGGCATCCGCGCGGCCCAAGCCCCTAGCAGTTCGTTGCGCCGAAACGGCGGCATCAACATCGCGTTTTGTTTTGCCATGCATGCGGCCCTATCTCTCCGGTAAGGCTTCAGACGGTTGCAATGGGCGTGACCGGCGAGCCCACCGCACCGGGCAATCGCAAGGGCGGCGCGGTCAGCAAGAAGCGATGGCGCTGCTGGGCTCGAAGCCAATTTGCCAGCGGCGTGAGGTGCCAAATCTCACCAAGATGAACACCAAGCTTGAACAGGCAATGTTCGTGCAGGGGCAGGCTGGCACAGGCACCCGGGGCGGCCAGGGCCGGGTGTGTTTCCACGGCGTAATTGTCGGCAATCAGTGCGACCAGTTGCGAATCGGTGATCCATTGCAGCAAGCGCTTGTCGCGCCCGTCCAATGCCGCGCAACTATTGTTCAGCAGGGCCCCATCAGGCTGGCGGTTCATCTCGAGCAGCATCTCTGCATAGCCGGTGTGCAAGCACACCATGTCGCCCGGCTCAACTGTCACGCCGTCTTTTTGCATGATCTCGTGCAATTGCTCGTAGCCGATATTCACACGGGCGCGACCCACATGGGCGTGCAAATCGATCATCACAGCGCGGCCCTGTACGCAGCGCTCAGACATTTTTTCAATGCCCAAGGCACGCGCCTGGGAAGTTGATTCACGCGGAATTTTTGCAAAGTCAAAAATGCCCGCTGCATGCCCTTGGCTCGGGCCGATCACATCAACGCCAGCGCGAAACCCGTTGTAATAAACCGGCTCGGGCACACCATCGCCATCGGCATCAAACATGGAGCCCACATGGGCCAAGCTGTCCCACTGGGTGCTGTACTGCAAATGCATGACTACCAAATCGTCACAGACGACATCGGTGCATAGCGGGTCGTCGCACCAGAGCTGGTAGTTCATATTGGGTTTATCGCCGCGCAGGGTCGGCCGCAAAACAGGCGGCATGCGGCGTGGATTGAGCACATTTCCTCCAGGAAAATCCAAGGGCAAGCTCAAGTTGAAGCTCAGCCCGTGCTGCACCTCTGCGATGCCTTGCTTGACTTTCTCGGGCGTTAGCAAATTCATCCGTCCGCATTGGTCGTCCTGGCCAAAGTCGCCCCAGGTGGATCCTTCAGGGCGCTTGTTCCATCGGTTTGAAGAGTTCATGGTGTGTGTATTTGAAATCACGGTTGGGTCTTTGGGATGAGCCTTTGTCACGCCACCACAGCAGGCTCGGCTCTGGCGCTTGGGCAGTTAGCCGCAGCAGCAAGTTTGCCAGCTCTTGCCAGCAGCTGTGTTGCCCAGCATAGTGCCACAGCGCAGCGTGCAGGGCCACGGTTCAGCAGCGACGGGGCCGGCGGTGATAAGTCTGAGCGAGTCGTCTTTTGCATGCAAGAAGCCACCCGAAAGGGTGGTGTTACCGGCCCAATCCACCCAAGTTGAGCTTGTATCGTAAGGCTGGGTTGCCAGAATAAGGCTCGCCAGTACTGGTGTACTTCTAACAAGCCAAAACGGATCGTGCGAAGAGCAAAAAGCTGCGCTCACTTTGGCGCGCGATTTGCGGACGGCGGTTCAAATCCGCTTTTGGAAAATTTTCGGAGAAACCTAAAAGAGCGCTGCAACCGTCTTCATGGGCAGAAACATCCTGCCTTGTGACGCTTATAGCGGCATAAAGCCTTAGCGTTCATAAAACGCCGCAGCTTGCAAACTTCGGTAGAGGGCGTCCAGTAACAGAAACTGCCCTAGTCTTTGCCCATTGGATGACTGGTCAATGGCCAGCCGCCCCAGTAGGGTGACAGGCAAATGCGGATATCGCGGTAATTTCTTGGCCAAGTCAGAAGGCAGATCGACAGCGTCCAAGAGGAAATCGGCAGAGCGCAGGCGCTCTGCAAGATCGACGAAAAGCGAGTTATGGGACATGTTGACCAATGACTTAAAAAACTCATTGGCGCGAACAAGCTATTTTCAGTAGGTCAAGTGTTTTTGTATTTATTTTTTGTGTTTATTTCCAAATTAATCCTTTCAGACAAGCGGCACTGCGCTGGGGCTGGGAGGGGCCGCGCCTGGAATGTCGCAACGGCTGACTGCAGATGCCAATGTATTGGCAGACCTGCTTGTGGCTTGAACTGTGACAAGATGCGCCGGAACCAAACTGACTTTGTTACCCCAGCCCATGAACCACACCCGATTGCAGCAATTCGGCGGCGCGACGCTAGACCAGCTTTACAACAACCGCGGCTTGGTGCCTGATTTTGCGCAACATTTGTCGCGTTGGGCGGCAGACTCGGCCCGTGCACGTACCGAGCAGGCCTGCCTACTCGATGTGCCCTATGGCGCCGGCCCCAATGAAACCCTTGACGTGTTCCCGGCTATTGGTGTTACATCGCCCACGCCGGTATTGGTGTTTTTGCATGGTGGCTACTGGCGCGGGCTCGACAAGTCAGACCACTCGTTTGTAGCCCCGCCGTTCGTAGGCCAAGCTTGCTGCGTGGTGGTGCCCAATTACGCACTATGTCCCGCAGTGACGGTGCCGCAGATCGTGCTGCAGATGGTCCGCGCGCTGGCCTGGACCTGGCGCCACGTGGCGCAGCACGGCGGCGACCCGAACCGCATCACGGTGGCTGGCCATTCGGCTGGGGGGCACCTGGCGGCGATGCTGCTGGCCTGTCAGTGGCAGCGCTGGGCGGCCGATTTGCCGCCCCGGTTGGTGCGCAACGCCTTGTCGATCTCGGGTTTGTATGAGCTCGACTCCATCCGCCGCACGCCGCACCTGCAACTCGATCTGCGCCTGACGCCGGCCCAGACCCGCAAAGCCAGCCCGGCCTGCCTGCCCTCGCCCGGGCTGGTATCTGGTCGAGGCCAGTTGTACTCTGTGACTGGGGGCGATGAGAGCGAAGCTTTTTTATTACAAAACCGCCTGATCCAGCATGCCTGGGGCCGCCGCGTGGTGCCGGTGTGCGAGGAGGTGCCGGGCCTGAACCACTTCAGCATGCTGGGCGCGCTGGCCCGGCCCGGTACGCGGGTGAATCAACTGGCGGTAGAACTACTGGCCTGAAGGCAGGCACTTACATCAGTAGGTGCTCGGCGTTGTCGCCGCCCAGGGTCACGTAGTTGACCCGGCGGATGTCCATCAGCTTCTTGCCGCCGGCGTAGCTGATCGAACTTTGCAGGTCCTGCTCCATCTCGGTCAAGGTGTCGGCCAGCCGGCCCTTGATGGGCTCTAGGATGCGCTTGCCCTCCACGTGCTTGTACTCACCTTTGTTGAAATCGCTGGCCGAGCCGTAATACTCTTTGTGTAGCTTGCCGTCCACCTCCACCGTCTGGCCCGGGCTTTCCTCGTGGCCGGCGAGCATCGAGCCGATCATGACCAGGGTGGCGCCAAAGCGCACCGATTTGGCAACGTCGCCATGCTCGCGGATGCCACCATCGGCAATGATGGGTTTGGTGGCCACCCGGGCGCACCACTTGAGCGCTGAGAGCTGCCAACCGCCGGTGCCAAAGCCGGTCTTGGATTTGGTGATGCAGACCTTGCCCGGGCCAATGCCCACCTTGGTGGCGTCGGCGCCCCAGTTTTCGAGGTCAATCACCGCCTCGGGCGTGGCCACGTTGCCGGCAATCACAAAGCTGGCCGGCATTTTTTCCTTCAGGTGGCCGATCATGGCTTTGACGCTGTCGGCATGGCCGTGCGCGATGTCGATGGTGATGTAGTCGGGCGCCAGGCCCAGCGCCAGCAGCTGGGCCACGGTGTCGTAGTCGGGCGGCTTGACGCCCAGGGAGATCGAGGCGTACAGGCCTCGTGCGGCCATGCTCTGCACAAATTTGAGGTTGTCAAAGTCAAAGCGGTGCATCACGTAAAAGTAGCCGGCCTGGGCCAGCCAGACGCAGATGTCCTCACTGACCACGGTCTTCATGTTGGCCGGCACCACCGGCAGCCGGAAGCGGCGCGGCCCGAACTCGACGCCGGTGTCGCACTCCGAGCGGCTCTCCACCCGGCATTTGCGGGGCAGCAGCAGGATGTTGTCGTAGTCAAAGATGTCCATGGTGCAGGCCGCCTGTTTAAAAAAAGTGAGCCAAAAAAACCGGGCCGCAATTGCTTGGGCCCGGTGCTTGATTCTATCGGAGTCAGGGCGGTGTGCTGGCCCTGTCTTCGAGCTCAGGCAGACAGGCCGATTGGGCCGCCGCCAGCAGCCGGCCCTGTCGGTCTTGCAACCAGCCCACCACCCGCAAGCGCTGCGCCTGCGCACCGCTGGGGACGCTCAAGGGCCGGCGCTCCAGCAGGCTGGGTGGTTCTTGGTGGCCTATTGCATTGACACCAGGCCATGGGATTTGCAACATGTTTCGCACCAGGTGGCGGGTGATTGGCGTGCCCTCGGTGCCCGCGTCGATGGTCTCGACCAGCAGCAGCACCGCGGTGGTTTCGCTCCGCAGTGAACCCCCCGGCGTCGGGGCCGGGCTTGCAGCCTTTGGCGATGGCATGCCACGCACCTCGATCGAGGCGCCGATATAGCCGCCCAGCGCCACACCGTGCGCCACCCGCAGCCGATAGGCGCTGCGCTTGTGTACTACGCTGCTCAGCTGCATCTCTCGGGCTGGGGCCGGCCGGCCCAGGGTTTGCAGGCGCAGCAAGGCGTCGCGACTGGCTGCGCCCGACAGCGCTGCCTCATCGCCTTGGCGGCTCGGCAGGATCCAGTCGAGCATCAAAACCTGATCGCTTTGCCCGCTCGCCTGGGTCTTTGCCGACAGCTGGGGGCTGGCCCGGCTCCAGCAGGGTTCGCAGTCGGCACTTAAAAAGCGTTCCAGCAGGCGCACCGGTTGCGGCTGGGCGTCGCTGCTGCACACGCCCTGGGCCTGACCGCTGGGCAACAGCGGTGCGTACAGCAGCAGCAAAACGAGACAATGTTTCATGCCAGCAGTTTGTCCAAAACGGCTTTCTACAATGGGCGATGGTCCCGTCAATTACACAACAACACAGCGAGCCCCCGCTGCTGGCCCACCTCAACCCCGAGCAACGCGCCGCCGTGACGCTACCGGCCGAGCATGCGCTGATTCTGGCCGGCGCCGGCTCGGGCAAGACCCGGGTGCTGACCACGCGCATTGCCTGGCTGCTGCAAACCGGCCAGGTCTCGCCCGGCGGCGTGCTGGCGGTGACCTTCACCAACAAGGCGGCGCGCGAGATGATGACGCGGCTGTCGGCCATGCTGCCGCTCAATGTGCGCGGCATGTGGATAGGCACCTTCCACGGCCTGTGCAACCGGTTTTTGCGCGCCCATGCCAAAACTGCCAACCTGCCCCAGAGCTTTCAGATTCTCGACACGCAGGACCAGCTCTCGGCCATCAAGCGCCTGTACAAGCAGTTCGCGCTGGACGACGAGCGCTTCCCGCAAAAGCAGATGCAGTGGTTCATCGGTGGCTGCAAGGAAGACGGCCTGCGCCCCCATCAGGTTGAGCTTCAAGACGAAGAAACCCGGCGCAAGGTGGCGATTTACCAGCTGTATGAAGAGCAGTGCCAGCGCGAGGGTGTGGTGGATTTTGGCGAGCTGATGCTGCGCAGCTACGAGGTGCTGCGTGACAAAGACCCGATCCGCGAGCACTACCAGCGGCGTTTCCGCCACATTCTGGTCGACGAGTTTCAGGACACCAACAAGCTGCAGTACGCCTGGCTCAAGATGCTGGCCGGCACCGGCGCGGGCGGCTCGGTGGACGGCGATGCCGCCTTCAAGCCGACCGGCTGTGTGCTGGCGGTGGGCGACGACGACCAGAGCATTTACGCCTTTCGAGGCGCGCGCGTGGGCAATATGGCCGACTTTGTACGCGAGTTCGGCGTGCGCCACCAGATCAAGCTGGAGGAAAACTACCGCAGCGGCAGCAACATTCTGGACAGCGCCAATGAACTGATCAGCCACAACAGCCGCCGCCTTGGCAAAAACCTGCGCACCGCGCAGGGCCCGGGCGAGCCAGTGCGGGTGTTCGAGGCCACCAGCGACTTTGCCGAGGCCCAGTGGATGGTCGACGAAATGCGCCAGCTGGTGCGCGACGGCCTGGCGCGGCACGAAATTGCGGTGCTGTACCGCAGCAACGCGCAAAGCCGGGTGATCGAGACGGCGCTGTTTGGCGCCGGGCTGCCGTACAAGGTGTACGGTGGTTTGCGCTTTTTTGAGCGGGCCGAAATCAAACATGCGCTGGCCTACCTGCGGCTGCTGGAGAACCCGCGCGATGACACCAGTTTTTTACGCGCAGTTAATTTCCCGCCACGCGGCATCGGCCTGCGCAGCCTGGAGTTGCTGCAAGACGAAGCGCGGGCCAGCGGCTGTGCGCTCAGCGATGCGGTAAGCGCCCTGACTGGCAGGGCTGGCAGCAATATTGCAGCCTTTTTGGCTGGCATCGATGTGCTGCGCGAACGGAGCCAAGGCCTCAGCCTGCGCGAAATCGTCAGCCTGACTCTGGCGCACAGCGGCCTGCTCACCCATTACCGCGCCGACCGCGAGGGCGCCGACCGGGTGGAAAACCTCGAAGAGCTGGAGAACGCCGCCGAGAGCTTTGTCACCATCGAAGGTTTTGGACGCGGTGCGCTGAGTCAGTCGCCGGCCTCGCAGGGACTGGACCTTAACCAGCCGGTTTTGGATGAGCCCGCACCGGACGCGGACAGCGGCGAGACGATGTCACCGCTGTCGGCCTTTCTCTCGCACGCGGCGCTGGAGGCCGGTGACAACCAGGCCCAGGCCGGGCAGGATGCGGTGCAGCTGATGACGGTGCACGCCAGCAAGGGGCTGGAGTTTGACGCGGTCTTCATCACCGGCATGGAAGAGGGCCTGTTCCCGCACGAGAACTCGGCGAGCGACCGCGACGGCCTGGAAGAAGAGCGCCGCCTGATGTATGTGGCAATCACCCGCGCGCGCAAGCGGCTCTACCTGAGCCATTCGCAAACTCGTATGTTGCACGGGCAGACCCGCTACAACCTCAAAAGCCGCTTCTTTGAAGAACTGCCCGAGGCCGCGCTGAAGTGGGTGACGCCGCGCCAGACCGGCTTTGGTGCCGGCGCTGCCACGCTCCTGGGCAGCAGTGCTTCGGGTCATGTCAAAACCGGGGGTCTGTTTGGCACCGACTATTCGCGTTTTGCCAGCCCGTCCCTGCCCAAGCGCAAGACCGACCCGGGCCACGGCCTGAGCGCTGGCATGAAAGTCTTCCACAACAAATTTGGCGAGGGAACTGTGCAGGCTCTGGAAGGCGTGGCCGAAGACGCCCGGGCGCAAATCGGTTTCCCGCGCCACGGTGTGAAGTGGCTGGCTTTGAGTGTGGCGAAGTTGACGGTGCTGGGCTGAGCAGCGCAGCAGGCTGCTGCCAATTCAGGCCAGCAGCACCTCAGCGGCTTCGAAGGTATCGCGGTAAGTGAAAAACAGCGAGCAAAAAAACATCGCTGCCACCAGCAGCATCAGCGGGAACATCAGGGCGCCGAGGCTGTCACCGAGATCGATTGCAGAGGCCAGCAGGGTGACCGCCAGCAGTAAGAGAATCAGCAGCAGCAGCCAGCTCATGCCAAACACCACCAGCGCGCGAAAGTTGCGCAGGCAGGCGACCAAGCTAAAAAACACGCTCTTCATCGGCGCGAGTCCATGCCAGTAGACCAGTGCTGGCGCATGCCAAAACAGCAGCGACACCGGCAGGTGAATGGCGATAAATGTCCACATCGCGGCCTGGAAACCTGGCTCTAGCATGGCCTGCGCACTGGGCGAGGCGCCGCCCAGGTAGACCCGGCTAAACCCCCCGCCGTCAACCAGCCAGGACGCGCCCATGGCCAGCAGAAAACCCAGTGTGTAGAGGGCGCCGAGCAGCAGCATGCCACGCAGGGCTTTCGGGCCACCGCGAAAGCCGGTCAAAATCATCCGGGGCATCGGGAACTTTCCGGCAGCGGCTTCCCGAGTGGCCGCCATCAGGCCCAAGGTGGTGCCGGGCAGCAGCACCATGGCCAGCGGCACACCGAGCAGCGGCAGTTGGCTGATGAGGGTCATGCCCGCCATGAACATGAAAAACAGGCCGGTGAGGGCCAGCGGTTGGCGCAAAAAGGTGCGTATGCCCAGCCTGACCCAGACAAAGCCGGCGCGAGCCGGCACGAGCTGGAGTTTCATGCCATTTCAGCCATGGTAGAGAGCCTTAGCGGATGGGCTACCCGTTGGCGCAAGATGCGCTCAAACTGCGCCGGGTCATGGGGCTTGAGCACACTGGCTTGGCGCGGCAGGTGCAGATCCCACAGGCGCGAGATCCAAAAGCGCAGGGCCGCAGCGCGCAGCAGGGCTGGCAGCAGCCGACGCTCGGCGCCGCTCAGCGGCCGCAGGTCTTGGTAAGCCCCTAGAAAGCTCTCGCACAGCCCGCTATGGTGGGCGCCGGTGAGCGGCTCCACGCACCAGTCGTTCAGGCAAACCGCGATGTCAAACAGCCAGTTGTCGACACCAGCAAAATAAAAATCAAAAAAGCCAGTCAAGCGCAGTTCGCCGCCTACCCGCTCGAACATCACGTTGTCGCGAAACAGGTCGGCATGAATGGGACCGCGCGGCAGTGCGCTGTAGTGGGCGTCGCGCGCCACATGCACCTGGTAAGCCAGCTCGCTTTGCATCAACGTGGCTTGATTCGCACTGAGGTAGGGCAGCACCACAGGTACCGTTTCTTCCCACCAGGCCAGGCCGCGCAGATTGGCTTGTTGCAGGTCAAAGTCGCGCCCGGCCAAGTGCATGCGGGCCAGCATCGCACCGACCAGCGCGCAGTGTTGCTTGCCTGGCTTGAGCTCGCTGGCACCACGCAGGCGTTGAACCACGGCGGTCGGTTTGCCCTTGAATTCAAACACCAGGTCGCCCTGCTGGTTGGCGCTGGGCTCGGGCACCGGCACATCACGTTGGGCCAGGTGTTTCATCAGTCGCAAATAAAACGGCAGTTGCACCAGGCTGAGGCGTTCGAACAGCGTGAGTACCAGCTCCCGGCTTTGCCCGGCCAGCTCGGTGGTGACAAAGTAGTTGGTGTTCTCGATGCCGCCTGCGCAGCCCTGCAGCGTGCGCAGTTCGCCCAGGCCGAGCTGTTGCATGAGCGCGCCGGCCTCTTGGGCAGCGACCTCGGTGTAGACCGCCATGCTGCTTAAAAGCTGCCGATCTTCCAGCTGCGTTCGCCCGTGCCGGGCTGCACCTGGTAGCTGGGCATCCCGCCCTTGGGCTGCACCGTGATGCTGCGGGTTTCACCGCCAACACGCAGCTCGGTGATCAAGGAACCCGCATCCTCTACCTGTATGCGTTCGGTGCGGGTTTCAATCGCTGCTGCTGCGGTGCTGCGGCTGTTGCCTGACGATGGCTCAGCGGGCTTGGGTACAGCGGTCTGTGCCTGGCACAGGTTGAGCCAGACGACAAAAATGCTGAGGATCAGGGGGTTACGCATGCAAAACATTGTAGAACCAGATGGGCCAAACCAGACGGGCGAGTTGCGGCACAGGCAAAATACGGTAATGTCTGAAACCTGCTTGCCGCCCAAAATCCTGCTGCTGGTTGATGGCTCGAGCTACCTCTATCGAGCCTTTCATGCCATGCCCGATCTGCGCGCTATACCGGGTGACCCAGCAAGCGCGCCCACTGGCGCGATTCGCGGCATGGTCAATATGCTGCAAAAACTGCGCCGCGACGTGCCGTCTGATTACGCCGCCTGCGTGTTCGACGCCCATGGCCCCACCTTTCGCGACGCCATCTACCCAGCCTACAAGGCCCAACGCTCCCCCATGCCCGAGGATCTGCGGGCCCAGATCGAGCCGATCCATGAACTGGTGCGGCTGATGGGCTGGAAAGTTCTCAGTGTGCCGGGCGTCGAGGCCGACGATGTGATTGGCACCCTGGCAGTTGGTGCTGCGCAGCAGGGCATGGACGTGCTGGTGAGCAGCGGCGACAAAGACTTGGCGCAGCTGGTCAACCAGCGCATCACGATTGTTGACACCATGAACGGCCGCCGCCGTGATGTAGCCGGTGTCGAGGCCGAGTTTGGCGTGCCACCGCACCTGATGGTCGACTACCAGACCCTGGTGGGCGACGCTGTTGACAACGTGCCCGGCGTGGCCAAGGTGGGCCCCAAGACTGCCGCCAAGTGGCTGCAGGAATACGGCTCGCTGGCTGCCGTGGTGGCACACGTGCAACAGATCAAGGGGGTGGCCGGCGAGAACCTGAAAAATGCGCTGGACTGGCTGCCCATTGGCCGGCAGCTGCTTAGCATCAAGCTCGATTGCGACCTGCAGGCCTGGGTGCCTGGCTTGCCGATGTTGGATGCGATTCGCACCGGCAGCGAAGACGCTGCCGCCCTACAGGTTTTTTATGAAAAATTCGGCTTCAAGGGACTGGTGCGGGCCAGTGGTGTCTCTGGTGTCTGGCAGCCCGGTGCGGGTAAAACGCCACGTACAACCGAGCCCGGCCTGTTTGACGAAGCCCAGGCTGAAGCGGTGGCCGCGAGCCAGCCAAGCCCGGCCAGCCACATGCCTCCAGCCATCCCCTTGCGTTGCGACACCCTGCTGGATTGGCCGGCTTTTGAGCACTGGCTGGCGCGCATTGAGACGGCAGATTTGGCGGCGCTTGACACCGAGACCAGCTCGCTGGATGCCATGCGCGCCGAGCTCGTGGGCCTGAGCTTGAGCGTGCAGCCCGGTGAGGCAGCTTATATTCCTCTGGCCCATGACTACCCCGGTGCGCCCGAGCAGCTGCCCCGGGCTGAGGTGCTGGCCCGCCTGAAACCCTGGCTGGAGGACGCCAGCCGGCCCAAGCTGGGCCAACACGTCAAGTATGACCGCCATGTACTCGCCAACCACGGCATCGAGGTGCAGGGCTATGTGCACGACACCATGCTGCAGAGCTATGTGCTCGAGGTGCACAAGCCGCACGGGCTGGCCAGCCTGGCTTTGCGCCACCTGGGGCGCGGCGGCATCAGCTATGAAGACCTGTGCGGCAAGGGGGCTGGGCAGATTTCTTTCTCGCAGGTCGACATCGCCCGCGCCACCGAATACGCGTGCGAGGACTCTGACCAGACCCTCGCTGTCCACCATGCGCTTTGGCCCCAGCTGCAGGCCGACGACCGGTTGCGCTTTATCTACCAGCTGGAGATCGCCAGCAGCGAGGCCCTATACCGCATTGAGCGCAACGGCGTGCTGATTGACGGGCCCATGCTGGCGCTGCAAAGCCATGAGCTGGGCCAGCGCATCCTGCAGCTCGAGGGCGAAGCCCATACCCTGGCAGGCCAGCCCTTCAACCTGGGCAGCCCGAAACAGATTGGCGAGATTTTCTTCACTCAGCTCGGCCTGCCGGTGGTCAAGAAAACCGCTACCGGCGCCCCCAGCACCGACGAAGAAGTGCTGGAAAAACTGGCTGAAGACTACCCGTTGCCAGCCAAGATCCTGGAGCACCGGGGCCTGTCCAAGCTCAAGGGCACCTACACCGACAAACTGGCCCAGCTGGCGCACCCTCGCACCGGTCGGGTCCATACCCACTATGCGCAAGCTGTGGCTGTGACTGGACGCCTGTCCAGCAACGAGCCCAACCTGCAAAACATTCCGGTGCGCACCGCCGAGGGCCGGCGCGTGCGCGAGGCCTTTGTGGCTCCCCCCGGCTGCCTGATCGCCAGCGCCGACTACAGCCAGATCGAGCTGCGCATCATGGCCCACCTGAGCGGCGACGCGGCACTGGTGCTGGCCTTTCATGACGGCATGGACGTGCACCGTGCCACCGCGGCCGAAGTGTTCGGTCTGAGCACCGATCAAGTGACGAGCGAGCAGCGCCGCTACGCCAAGGTCATCAATTTTGGCCTGATCTACGGCATGAGCGCCTACGGCCTGGCGCGCAGCCTGGGTATCGACAACACGGCGGCCAAGAACTACATCGAGCGTTACTTTGAGCGCTACCCCGGTGTCAAACGCTACATGGACGAGACCCGGCAGCAGGCCAAGGCGCAGGGCTATGTGGAAACCGTGTTTGGCCGGCGGCTCTACCTGCCCGAGATCAACTCACCCAACGGGCCGCGCCGCAGCGGCGCCGAGCGCGCCGCCATCAACGCGCCCATGCAGGGCACGGCGGCCGACCTGATCAAGCTCAGCATGGTCAAGGTGCAGCAGGTGCTGGACGCCGAGCAGCGCGCCACCAAAATGATCATGCAGGTACATGACGAACTGGTGTTCGAGGTGCCCGAGGCTGAACTGCACTGGGTACGCCATGAAATACCGCGTTTGATGGCGGGCGTAGCAAAGTTGCGCGTGCCACTGCTCGCTGAAATAGGTGTTGGATCTAAC
Organism: Rhodoferax sp.; assembly: GCA_009693325.1. GTDB lineage: Bacteria > Pseudomonadota > Gammaproteobacteria > Burkholderiales > Burkholderiaceae_C > Rhodoferax. The sequence continues at coordinate 13,189 of SHXM01000017.1, read as the reverse complement.
TGGGAGAAAGCCCATTGAAAGCATTGGCAACTCAAGGCGCAGGCCGCATTGTGGGCCGACGCCTGCTCCATTCACCCGGGCCAACGCCAGTGCCCGACGAAGTGCTGTGGGCGATGAACCGCCAACCCATGGACCTGGGGGACCCGCGTGTCGACAGCAGCATCCAAGCCTGCGAGACCGGCCTGCGCCGCCTGCTGCAAACCGAGGCGGCCGATGTTTTTCTATACGCCTCCAACGGCCATGGAGTGTGGGAGGCCGTGGTGGAAAACCTGCTGCCCTTAGGCGGTGCCGCACTGGTGCCCGGCACCGGGCATTTCTCGGAGTCTTGGGCCGTGCAGACCGAGGCGCTGGGGCGGCGCGTGTTGCGCACCCCTTGGATTGAAGGCCTGCCGATTGACGCTGCGGCTGTGGCGCAAGCCTTGCGCCATGACCATCAGCATGAGATTCGGGCCGTGTTTGTGGTGCACACCGATACCTCCAGCGGCGTTAGCACCGACCTGGCGGCGCTGCGCGCCGCCATCGATGCCACTGGCCACCCGGCGCTGTTTGTTGTTGATGTGGTGGCCTCTTTGGGCGCCGCACCTTTTGCCATGGACGCACTGCGCGCCGATGTTGTGCTGGGAGCCTCGCAAAAAGGTCTGATGTGCCCGCCCGGCATTGGTTTTGTAGCCGTCAATGCAGCGGCCCTGGCCATGGCAAGCGCCAACCCGGCGCCCCGCTTTTACTGGGATTGGGTACGCCGAAAAAGCGATTTGTCATACCGGAAATTTTGCGGCACTGCGCCACAAAGCCTGGTGGCTGGCTTGGCCGCAGCGCTGGGCCTGCTGTTCCAGGAGGGTCTTGACCAGGTCTTTGAACGCCACCGGCAACTCGCCCAGGCGGTACATGCCGCAGTGCAGGGTTGGAGCAGCGCCGGCGCCCTGGATTTTTTTGCCCGTGACCCGGCCGCTCGCTCGGTGTCTGTGACCACGGTGCTGGTGCCATCAGGCACCGATGTTGACGCCTTGCGAACGGTGGCGCGTGAGCGCTTTCAGGTGGCATTTGCCGGTGCTCTGGGACCGCTGAGCGGCCGGGCTTTCCGGATCGGGCACCTGGGAGATCAAAATCCGGCATCGATGATGGGTTGTCTGGCGGGCATCGAGGCCGCCCTGCTGGTACAGGGCATACCCATCGGGCGTGACGGCCTGGCCAGAGCCAGCTTGGCGCTGAGCAAGACCCCGGCTGTGGCGGGCCCCGAACTTGCCTGACTCCAGTCCACAGGCGGATGTGTCTAAACTCCACAGCCCCAAGACGGAGCACATCTATTTTTTCAGCAAAGGCAGCCCGACCCATGAGCCTGACAAACCTGCACCTTGATATGGCCGCGTTGCTGCCTGGCCAGAGCAGGTTGGCCGGCGCCTCCCGGCGAACCGCCCTGAAACTGGCGCTGGGCGTGGGCTATGCCGCAAGCGCTGGCCCAATAATGGCGCAAACTGCGGTCCGAACCGCCTCAGAGGGCTTGGCCACCGGGGAGACCAGCTACGAGGTGGCTGGCTTTAAGGTACCGGTTTTTTTTGCGGCCCCTGCCGGCAAAACCAATTTACCAGTGGTGCTGGTGATTCATGAGGCTTTTGGTGTGCATGAGTACATTGCCGACATTTGCCGGCGCTTTGCCAGAGCCGGCTATCTCGCGCTCGCCCCAGAGCTTTTTGCGCGTCAGGGCGAGCCCTCTGACTATGGCGAAATGGCCAAGTTGTTTGCCGAGGTGATCAACAAGGTGTCCGATGCGCAGGTGCTCGCGGATCTTGATGGGGCGGCCAGCTGGGCTGGCAGCCACGGCGGTGATTTGGCGCGACTGGGTGTGACCGGCTTTTGCATGGGCGGACGCTGGACCTGGCTGTATGCGGCCCACGCTCCGGTGCGTGCCGCAGTGGCCTGGTATGGCCGGCTGGTTGGCGAAAAAAACGCCATGCAACCCCTGCATCCGCTCGACCTGGCAGCCACAATGCGCGCGCCCGTGCTCGGCCTTTACGGTGAAAAAGACAGTGGCATACCCCTGGAATCCGTGGCGGCAATGAAAGCTGCCTTGCTGGCTGGAAGCCCCATGTCCAAAGCAGCCGAGTTGGTGGTCTACCCCGAAACCGGTCACGCTTTTCATGCCGACTACCGGGCGACTTACAGCCAGGGACCGGCCGAAGACGGCTGGCAGCGTTGCCTGGCCTGGCTCAAAACCCACGGGGTGGCCTGAGGTGCTGCTCGTCGCCATCCTCACCGGCACCTTGATTGCCGGCATTGGCAGCGTGTGGCTGGCGGCCCTGCTGAGTTTTGGCGCCTTGGCCCGCTACACCCAGCACATGCTGAGCCTGGCCGCCGGCGCCCTGTTGGCCACCGCCTTCATGCACCTGTTGCCTGAGGCCTTTGAGAGCCAGGTTGGGGCGGCTGATCTGTTCATGACCCTGCTGGGTGGCCTGGTGTTTTTTTTCCTGATGGACAAGGCCGAGCTGTGGCACCACGGCCATGAGCACCACCACGATCATCAAGGTCACCAGCATGGCCATCAGGACAGCGCCCAGCAGCAGGCCCCGGTCAGCGGCAGTTGGGCCGTGCTGACCGGCGACAGCGTGCACTGCTTTGGCGACGGCGTGCTGATTGCCGCGGCCTTTGTGGCTGATTTGCGCCTGGGTGCGATTGCTGCGCTGGCGGTTCTGGTGCACGAGGTGCCCCACCACATGGGCGACCTGATGGTCTTGAGCCAAAGCAGCAGCAACCGCCGCGCCGCTCTGCTCAAGGTGTCACTGGCAGGCTCGGTCACTGCACTGGGTGGTGTGCTGGGTTACTGGCTGGTCGAGCAGATGCAAGACTACCTGCCATTCCTTCTGGTGCTGGCGAGCAGCAGTTTTGCCTACGTGGCCCTGGCAGACCTGATACCGCAATTGCAAAAGCGCCTGAGCCCGCGCCAGACCGTGGGCCAGATTGCTTGGCTATTTGCCGGCATTGCCATGGTGACGCTGGTCAGCGGCATGGCGCATTCGCACTGAGCCCCGGTATCTTTAGCCCTGGGCGACCGGGCGGTTCGGGTCGCTGCACCAGGCGCTCCAGCTGCCGGCGTAGAGGCCGGTGCGGCCCAGCCCGGCGATCTCCATGGCGATCATGTTGGGCAGGGCGCTGACCCCACTGCCACACTGGTGCACCACGGTGGCTGGATCGCGGCCGGCCAGCAGTTCTTCAAATTCCTGGCGCAGTAACTCGGCCGGTTTGAACTTGCCGTCGCTGCCAAAGTTCAGGCTAAACGGCCGGCTCAGTGCCCCCGGGATATGGCCGGCCACCGGATCTAGCGGCTCAACTTGGCCGAGAAACCTGGGCCGTGCCCGCGCGTCAATCAGGCTCATCGCTGGCCTGCCAAGCTGGCTTGCCACCTGCTCGCTGGTGATCAGGTTAGCGCCGACGGGGCCCAAAGGGTAGGCCTGCGGCGGCGCGGCTTTGCTTTGGTTTGGCGCCTCGCTGGCATTTGGCAGGCTGGCCACGGAGCCTCCCGCGGCCTGCCATGCCTGCAAACCACCGTCAAGCACCGCAACGGGCATGTGCCCCAGCCACTTCAACATCCACCACAGTCGGCCGCAGTAATTCGCGCCCTGGCGGTCATAGACCACCGCCTGCATGCCGGGGCGCAGGCCCACACTGCCAAGCCAGCGGGCAAAGGTTTCCCGGGCTGGGAGGGGGTGGCGCCCGCCAGAAGCGGCGTCTGTGGCGCCCTTGGCGGCGCTCAGGTGGTGGTCGAGGTCGGCGCGCACTGCCCCGGTAATGTGGGATTCGCGGTATTGCTGCTCGCCAGCACCGGCCTGCATCAGCTCAAAGCTGCAGTCAAAGACCAGGCAGGGCTGGCCGCCGGCCAGCAGGGCTTGCAGCTCAGAGGCTGAAATCAGGGGCGTGTACATCGGCGGCCTGGTTGGTTAGCGGGGCGGTCAGGGGGTCAGAGCGGCCCGCGCATCCCGCGGCGGTACCAGTCGTGGAAATGTTGCATGCCGTCTTCCATCGGGCTTTGGTAGGGGCCTACTTCGTTGTCGCCGCGCTGCAGCAGGGCCCGGCGCCCGGCATCCATGCGCTCGGCGATCTCGTCGTCTTCCAGACAGGTCTCCATGTAAGCGGCCTGCTGCGCCTGAACAAACTCACGCTCGAAAGCGGCAATTTCTTCCGGGTAATAAAACTCCACCATATTGAGTGTTTTGTCGACGCTCACGGGGTGCAGCGTGGAGACCGTCAGCACATGGGGGTACCACTCGAGCATGATGTGTGGATAGTAGGTGAGCCAGATGGCGCCTTGGCGGGGCCGCTGCTGGCCGCTGTAGGCCTGCAGAGCGTCTTGCCAGCGCTGGTAGACCGGGCTGCCGGCGCGGCCCCTAGCATGAGCCAGGCCAACCGTCTGCACCGAGTAGTGTTCTTTGAATTGCCATTGCAGGTCTTCGCAGCTGACAAAGCCACCTAAGCCGGGGTGAAAAGGCCCCACGTGGTAGTCCTCCAGGTAGACCTCGATGAAGGTTTTCCAGTTGTAGTTGCATTGGTGCAGTTCGACCCGATCGAGCACAAAGCCGGTGAAGTCGAATTCGGCGCGTGGCCCCATGCCAGCCAAATCGGCCTCGATGTCGCGACCGTTGTCCTCAAACAGCAGCCCATTCCATTCTCGCAGTGGGTAGTTGTTGAGGTTCAGGCAGGGATCCTGCGGGAAATGGGGCGCACCGAGCAGCAGACCGGCCCGCTCACCGGTGGTGCCGCTGTAGGTCCAGCGGTGCAGCGGGCACACCACATTGCCCGCGGCGCGGCCCGGCCCGGTTTGCTGCAAGGATCCACGGCCCTGCAGCATCAAGGCTTGCCGGTGCCGGCAAACATTGGAGATCAACTCAATGCCGGCCGGCGTTCGAATCAGGGCGCGGCCCTGGTTTTCATGGGCCAAGGTGGCATAGTCGCCCAGCTTGGGCACACTCAGGGCATGGCCCAGGTAGCGCGGCCCGGCGCTGAACAGACGCGCCTGTTCGCGCTGAAACAGCGCCTCATCACAATAACTTGAAACAGGTAGTTGGCCGGTGGCCTGCTGCAACTGAAGACTTAAATCAGACATGGTTGACCTGACCTAAAGACCCCCACAGGGAGAGGCGCCCAAGAGCGCGGTGTGAAGAACCCCGGCCTTTGCCGAAGTGCGGACGAGAATTGTACCCGTGGGCTGCGCAACGGCAGAGGGCCTCAGCCTTAGAATCTGCGCCTCGACCCTACCCGAACCTGCCCCATGGCTGCTGCCCCCCCTGATCTGACACCGGCTCCGGCGAACTACGAGGCGGCGCTGGCCGAGCTTGAGCTTTTGCTGGTGCGTCTTGAATCGGGGGACTTGCCTCTGGCGCAGTTGCTCAGCGCCTACCAGCGTGGTGCCGAATTGCTCAAATATTGCCGCGAGCGCCTGGAGGCGGTGGAAGGCCAGATCAAGGTGCTCGACCAGGGCGCCCTCAAGACCTGGGCCCCAGAGTGAGCCTGCCAGCTAGCTTCGACCTGTCGGCCTGGAGCCGGGCAAAGCAGAGCCAGGTCGAGCAGGCCCTGGCGCAATGGCTGGCTGTGCCGGCGCTCACCCGGGCCGAGGCCAAGCCGCCGGTCGCACTGATTGAAAGCATGCGCTATGCGGTACTTGACGGCGGCAAGCGCCTGCGCCCACTGCTGGTACTGGCCGCCGCCGAAGCAGTTGCCAGCGCGCCGCTTGAGCCAGGCCCGGGCGGCGCTGGTGAGGCTGCCCTGCGGGCGGCCTGCGCAGTAGAACTCATCCACGCCTATTCGCTGGTGCATGACGACATGCCCTGTATGGACAACGATGTGCTGCGCCGCGGCAAACCCACGGTGCATGTGCAGTTCGGCCAGGCCAGCGCCCTGCTGGCCGGCGACGCCTTGCAGGCGCTGGCCTTTGAATTACTCACCCCTGGGTTTGACTGCATTGCGCCCCAGCGGCAGGCGCAACTTTGCGGGCTGCTGGCCCGGGCCGCAGGCTGCGCCGGCATGGCCGGAGGCCAGGCGATTGACCTGGCCAGCGTCGGCCTGCCCCTTGATGAACAACAGTTGCGCGAGATGCACCGGCTCAAGACCGGGGCCTTGCTGCTGGCCAGCGTCATGATGGGTGCGGCCTGCGCCGAGCCGACGCCTGCCGCGCAGCAGGCACTCAGCCAGTTTGGCGCCACCATCGGGCTGGCGTTTCAGGTGGTTGACGATATTCTTGATGTCACGGCGGATTCTGTGACCCTGGGCAAAACATCGGGCAAAGACGCCCAGGGCAACAAACCCACCTATGTCTCTTTGCTGGGCTTGGCGCCGGCCCAGGCCTATGCCCGGGAGTTGCTGGCACAAGCCGCTGCGGCCTTGGCCGCAAGTGGCTTGCCCGATACCCGCGCGCTCAGCGGCCTGGCCGAGCGGGTGGTCAGCCGCTCCAGTTGAGCGGCAGGCAAGGGCTGCCGAAACGGTAGCCCAGCGCCAGATGCGGGCAGCAAAAAATGTTGTAAATACTGACGCCGCCCTGTTTTTAGGACAGAATGCCTGAAGCGCACGGCTCAAGACGGCGTTCCCGATACTCAACCATATCCTTATGCAGAACCAGTCCTTCCCCCTGCTGCAGTCCATCGATGACCCGGCCGACCTACGACGCCTGCCGCGCTCCCAACTGGGGCAACTCGCCGTCGAACTTCGCGCCTTTGTGCTGGGCAGTGTGGCCAAGACCGGCGGGCACCTCAGCTCGAATTTGGGCACAGTCGAGCTCACCATCGCATTGCACTATGTGTTCAACACGCCGCAAGACCGTTTGGTGTGGGACGTAGGCCACCAAACCTACCCGCACAAAATTCTCACTGGCCGGCGTGAGCGCATGGGCTCCCTGCGGCAGTGGGGCGGCTTGAGCGGCTTTCCGCAGCGCGTGGAGAGCGACTACGACACCTTCGGCACGGCCCACTCCAGCACCTCGATCTCGGCCGCGCTGGGCATGGCGATGGCGGCCCGCATCAAGGGTGATGACCGGCACGCGGTGGCCATCATTGGCGACAGCGCGCTCACCGCCGGCATGGCTTTTGAGGCGCTCAACAACGCCGGCGTAGCCGACGGCCGCTTGTTGGTGGTGCTCAACGACAACGACATGAGTATCAGCCCGCCGGTCGGCGCGCTCAACCGCTACCTCGCCCAGCTCATGAGCGGGCGCTTTTACGCAGCTGCCAAAAGTGTTGGCATCAACGTCCTCAAGGGCGCCCCACCGTTGCTGGAACTGGCCAAGCGCTTTGAGCAGCAGGCCAAGGGCATGGTGATGCCCGCCACGCTGTTCGAGAAATTCGGCTTCAACTACATCGGCCCGATCGACGGCCATGATCTCGATGCCCTGATCCCCACGCTGGAAAACATCAAGCAGTTGCCGGGGCCGCAGTTTTTGCATGTGGTGACCAAAAAAGGCCAAGGCTACAAACTTGCCGAGGCCGACCCGGTGGCCTACCACGGCCCGGGCAAGTTTGACCCAACGATTGGTCTGCAAAGTCCCAGCACGCCGCCCAAACAGACCTTCACCCAGGTGTTTGGGCAGTGGCTGTGCGACATGGCCCTGACCGACCCCCGCCTGGTGGGCATCACGCCGGCCATGCGCGAGGGTTCGGGCATGGTGGAGTTTGAGCGCCGTTTTCCGGACCGCTATTTCGATGTCGGCATTGCCGAGCAGCACGCGGTCACTTTTGCCGCTGGTCTGGCTTGCGAGGGCCTCAAGCCGGTGGTTGCCATCTATTCAACTTTTCTGCAACGCGCCTATGACCAGCTGATCCACGATGTCGCCATTCAAAATTTGCCGGTGGTGTTCGCGCTCGACCGTGCCGGTTTGGTCGGCGCCGACGGCGCCACCCATGCTGGCGCTTATGACATCCCCTATTTGCGCTGCATCCCCAATGTCAGTCTGGCCTGCCCGGCCGACGAGAACGAGTGCCGCCAGTTGCTCAGCACAGCCTTTGCCCAAGAGCACCCCGTGGCTGTGCGCTACCCGCGCGGTGCGGGTGCCGGGGTGGTGGTAAAGCCTGGGTTGGAGCCCCTGCCATTTGGCAAAGGTGAGATCCGGCGAAACGGCGCAGGCGTGGCGATTTTGGTCTTTGGCACGCTACTGTATCCGGTTTTGCAGGCCGCGCAGGCGCTCAACGCGACCGTGGTCAATATGCGCTGGGCCAAGCCCCTAGACACCGATTTGCTGCTCAAAGTGGCGAGCGCACACGAGATGCTCGTCACCGTAGAAGAGGGTGCCATCATGGGTGGAGCGGGCAGCGCTGTGGCCGAGGCCTTGCAGGCATCGGGCCTGTTGACACCCCTGCTGCAACTTGGCCTGCCTGATGAGTTCAGCAGCCACGGCGACCCCGCCCGCCTCTTGGCCATGCTGGGCCTGGATGCGGCAGGTATCACGCAGTCAATCCGCACGCGCTTCCCCAGGCTGGCCGAAGCGGCTAGCGCCACCCCGACCTTGAAGAGTGTTGCCTGAGGGGCGGGAACAGGCGCCGCCCAAAAAGTTTGGGCTTGACTTCTAAATCAGTTGAACAGGGATCAAGGGGAAACCCCTAGTGCTCCCGCTGCCAATTACAGCGTAACATCAGTAATGGATCTGTTTTTTTGGCACATGCCAGCACCGCTTTTATTTTGTGCAAGCCAGCAGGTCTATCAATCTTTTTAACAGGGGTAAGCTTTATGGACCGTCGTTTAGTCATCAAGAATGCAGGCCTGGCCGGGGTTCTGGCCGCCGGTGTTTCACCCGCTATTGTGCATGCCCAGGCTAATGTGCGCTGGCGTTTGACCTCTAGCTTCCCTAAATCCCTCGACACTTTGTTTGGGGTTAACGACGTGTTTGCCAAACACGTTAGTGACATGACCGGCGGCAAGTTCCAAATTTCGACGCATGGCCCAGGTGAACTGGTGCCAGCTTTTGGCACGGTCGATGCCTTGCAGCAAGGCACGGTGGAGGCCGCAAACACCGCCTCCTATTACTACTTTGGCAAAGACCCAACCTTTGCTATCGGTTGTGCCATTCCCTTTGGCCTCAACAGCCGCCAAATGACATCCTGGATGTATGAAGGCAATGGATTGAAGCTGATGCGCGAGTTTTATCGCAACTACAACATCATCAGCTTTGTCATGGGCAACACTGGCGCCCAGATGGGAGGTTGGTTCCGTAAACCCATCACCTCTGTGGCTGACGTCAAGGGGCTCAAGTTCCGCACCGGTGGCTTTTCCGGCGTGATTTGGGAGCGCATCGGTGGTGTGGCGGCCAACATCCCCGGCGGAGAAATTTATGCGGCACTAGAGAAGGGCACCATTGACGCAGCTGAGTGGGTTGGCCCCTATGATGACCAAAAACTGGGTTTCAACAAGATCGCTCAAAATTACGCCTACCCGGGCTACTGGGAAGGCGGTCCGCAACTTGATCTGCATGTCAACATCAAGGCCTACGAGGCCCTCTCGTCCGAGTACAAGGCGATTGTCGAAGCCGCTGCGGCCTATGCCCACATTGATATGCAGGCCAAGTACGACGCCCGCAATGCCACGGCGCTCAAGCAACTGGTGGCTGGCGGCACCAAGCTGTTTCGCTTCCCCAAAGATGTAATGGATGCTGCCTTCAAGGCATCGATGGACACTTACGCGGAGTTGTCGGCAAAGAACCCCGCCTGGAAAAAGGTCTACGAAGACTACAGCGCCTTCCGCCGCGATGCCAATCTTTGGTTTCGTTTCTCCGAGGCTGCATTCGACGACTACATGCAGGCTGCCAAGCTGTAAGGCGTTTGCGTCCAAAAACCCCCGCCTCGGCGGGGGTTTTTGGACGGCGGAAGGGCCGGAACAGTTGCGGGCTCAAGTTACCCCGTGAATTGGCTTAAAAAAAGATTGTCAATGAGACGCACCTGCGGTGCTGTTTGGTGAAGGCGGCGCACTGAAGCTAATTTTCGCCTTAGTCAGGACAAAACTGCCTCGGCACTGCATCCGCCTGCACGCCAAACACTGATGGACAATCTCGTTTAAATCACTCAGGATTATTTCTTTTTGTCAGCTTCCAAAGCGCGCATGACAGCTGCCATCGGGTCTTCTTCCTTGCCGCCAGGTTCGGCTGTGGGTTTGAGATCAGCACCCACACCGGCCGGATTTGAAGCCGCGCCCGCCTCGGGCTCTGTCACCTGGTTGTAGCCGCGCCCCGTGTTCATATTTTGGATATCGTCACCGGCCTTTTGGATGTCGAGAATCTTTTCTTTGTCGAGAAATATGGTCACCGACTGCGGAATAAAGATCACCACCGCGACCAAAATGAGTTGCAGGACAATAAACGGAATCGACCCCAAGTAGATATCCCTTGACTCCACCTTACGTGGTATCGATCCGTTTTTGTACAGCGTATCCGCTATTCCGCGCAAGTAAAACAAGGCAAAGCCAAAGGGCGGGTGCATAAAGCTGGTCTGCATGTTCACGCAAAGCATCACGCCGAACCAGATCAGGTCAATACCCATCTTGGCGGCCACCGGGGCTAGGAACGGGATGATGATGAATGCTATCTCGAAGAAATCAAGAAAAAACGCTAGGAAGAACACGAAGATGTTGACGGCGATAAGAAAGCCGATCTGACCGCCGGGCAGGCCAGACAGCATGTGTTCGATCCAGATGCCACCGTCCACGCCTTGGAACACAAGCGAGAACACGCGTGAACCGATCAGGATGTAGACCACCATAGCGGTCAGGCGCATGGTGCCGACCATGGCCTGCCAGGCGAGGTCCCAGGTCAGGCGTTTGCTCATCCAGGCCAATAAAAATGCACCCATCGCACCCATCGCGCCAGCCTCGGTTGGCGTAGCCACGGCAATCTTGATGCCTGGCAGCCCACCCATGCTGCCCAAAACAGTGAAGATCAATATGGCGGATGGCACAATTCCCTTCAGGCATTTTCGGTACAGCGGCCAGCCATTGAGTTCGCGCGATTCCTTGGGCACAGCCGGTAGCGCGTTTGGGCGCAGGCGAGTCAGGAGGAAGGTGTAGGCGGCAAACAACAGCACCTGCAGAATAGACGGACCCCAAGCGCCCTTGTACATGTCTCCTACCGACTTTCCGAGTTGGTCTGCAAGTACGATAAGCACCAGGGAAGGTGGCACGAGTTGCGTGATAGTGCCTGATGCAGCCAACACGCCGGTGGCGTACCGCATGTTGTATTTCCAGCGCATCATCACCGGCAGGGAAATCATGGCCATGGCGATCACCTGACCGGCGACGGTGCCGGTGATAGCCCCCAGGATGAAGCCAACGATGATGACAGAATAACCGAGACCCCCCTTGGCAGTACCAAACATCTGCCCCATCGAGTCGAGCATGTCTTCGGCGAGCCCACAGCGCTCCAGAATGGTGCCCATGAGGGTGAAAAAAGGTATCGCCAGCAGCAAGTCATTCGACAAGATACCAAACACGTTGAGTGGCAGCGCAGTCATGAAAGATTGGGGAAACCAGCCCATGTACACAGCAAAATAACCGCTGCCCAGACCCAGCGCTGCCAGCGAGAACGCGACCGGAAAGCCTATCAACATGATGGCAATCAGCCCGCCAAACATCAGCGGCGCAAATTCTTGCATCGTCATTGCAGCGGCCTCTCGTAATGGAAATCACCGTCGTAGCTGTTGTTGAGCCAAGCCAGACGTTTGATGATCTCAGACAGGCCTTGCAGCAAGATGAGCGCAAAGCCCACGGGCAGCAGCAGCATCACCGGCCAGCGAATCAGACCCCCCGCATTGCTGGACATCTCTCCCGAGAGGTACATACGGATAAACAAAGGCCACGAGTAGTACAGCAGGACCGACATTGAGCACATCAGAAAGAAGATGAAACCCAGCAAATCAACGATGGCCTGCCCGCGCCCGCCATACAAACCGTACAGCACGTCGACCCGGACATGCTCGTTGATCCGTAGCACTTGGCTAGCACCGAGCATCACCACGGCGGCAAACAGGTACCACTGAATTTCGGTGTAGCCGTTGGAGCTGTAGTTGAAGGCATAACGCACAGTGGCGTTGAGCGCGCTGATGACACATGAGGCGAGCACCGCCCAAGTCGCCAGAATTGCGAATTTGTCGTTGAGTTTGTCTATCCCCCTGGACAGAGCCAGTAAAACTTTCATATCGATCCCTCGTTCCGCTTAGCATAGCCGCAAAGTGAGCCAAGCTGCCCTAGGGTTTACCTAGTGCCGACCTGGTCCTTGACTTAAAGTAGGGCGAACTGCGCAAGATCAGGACGATGGCGAGCTGACCGCAAAATTGGCCTGGCGCAAACATCTTCGCTTATTGATCCAGATCAAAGCCACCTTGAAGCTGGTGCCCACGCCGTCGCCAACGCAACGCAAGATCAGTTCCGTGTGCCACCCCGGAGGATGCCAAAAACAACATGATCCAGAGCTCGGGCCAGCCGAATAATGCGCAGCGCAGCGCAAGCATCAGGCACAGGCCAGCCAGAAGGTTGAGGGCATAGTCCGTAGGTGCCAGGCTGCGGCCCGTGAGTCGGTGGTAGGCGGCAATCAGCAGACCCTCAAGTACGGTGAAGCCGATCACCAGGTCCACCAGATGGACATCGCCTGCCCATTCGGGCGGCGTCAAGGCTGGCTCACACCCGGGCCAGCCCGAGCAAGTGGGCCATGTCCTTGAAGAAAATGCGGATATGGGCCATGGGCTTTTGGCGCTTGAGTTCTTTGTTCATGTAAGAGTCGAAGGTGAGTTGTTGCACATCGCGGTCTTCACATATTTTGACAAAGCGCTCGCGCCGGATATCATTTTTGTACCAAAATTTTTGCATGATGCCCAGCACCCAAAACACAGTACCGTGGGCTTTCATGAAGCGCTTGCGTGCGAGCTTCAAGGACGAAACATCGCCAGTCTTCAAGAGCTGCGCAACCGATTCTGCAGCCAACTGACCGCCCACCATGGCATAGTAGATTCCCTCGCCCGAGGCCGGCGCTACAACGCCGGCGGCATCACCAGCGAGCACAATGTCGCGCCCGTTGTCCCAGCGCGGAAGGGGTTTCATGGGCAGGGGTGCACCTTCGCGACGCAACGCTTCGGCACCCTGCAGCCCGGTGGTCTGGCGCAGGCGTTCGACCGCGCCTTTCAAAGAAAAGCCCTTGTCGGCGCTGCCGGTGCCAACGCTCAGGGTGTCCGACGTCAGCAAG
>SHXM01000178.1 GCA_009693325.1 Rhodoferax sp. | reverse complement strand
TGGGGTGGCTGATGGGGCTCGAACCCACGACAACAGGAATCACAATCCTGGACTCTACCAACTGAGCTACAGCCACCGCGAGCAGAAATTATATCTTCAGACGGGCCGGGCAAATCTCTAATTCACTGCGCTCAGCGGTGTGCCACCGGGGCTAACAGCAGGCTTGGGCGCGCGCATTTCCACCTTGAAGCGCTCCTTAAGCAGTGCGTAATAGGCTTGGCCTTCAGCGGCTGTCCACCACTGGGTGTACTGTCCCCGGTCCTGTTTGGCAGCAGCCTCAAGGGGCGCCGGACGTGCCGTGGCTTTGTTGACCCGCATCACCGCATAGCCAGAGGCGCCAAGGTCAATGCCGAGAAATTGCGGCAGCACAGTAGCATCAGCGCGCAGCGCTGCCTTGAGTACGGCGGGTGGAATGTTTTGCGCTTGGTCGCGCGAGACAGTAACCGCTGCCGGCATGACAGCGGCGTTTGGCCCGGCCTTCCAGGCTGCCAGCTTGTCTGCGCCGTCTTTTTTGGCCAGCTCTGCCGCACGGCTCGCCACCACCCGGTCGCGAACCAGAACCTTGACATCAGCCAGCGGCAGCGTGCGCGCTGGCGTGTGCTGCACAACGCGCGCGGCGGCCAGCTGGTTAGGGCCGACCTCGACCGCTTCGGTGTTGCGTTTTTTGTCGATGGTGTCTGATGCAAAAACAGCGCTCAGAAATTTCGGGTTGGCCAACACGCCCTTGGCAGCAGGTGCCGCTTGGCGCCCCAAACCGGCAACCGTCTTGATCTCGAGCTTGAGCTTTTCTGCCACCGGCTTGAGGCTGTCTGACTGCTCGTACACGCCATTGGTAAAGGCCTCGGCGCTCTCAGCAAACTTGCGCTGGGCCTGCTGTGTTTTAAGTTCGGTCTCGATGCCAGCGCGCAACTCGTCAAAGCTGCGCTGCTTGGGGATTTTCACGTCGATGAGTTTGATGATGTGATAGCCAAAGTCTGTTTCCACAACATCGCTGAGGTCGCCTTTTTTCATGGCGAATGCCGCATCCTCAAAGGGCTTGACCATGGCGCCCCGGGCAAAGTAGTCCAAATCGCCGCCACTTGTGGCAGAGCCGGTGTCTTGCGAATTTTTCTTGGCCAACTCGCCAAAGCCTTCGGGAGCTTTGCGCGCCAGCAACAGCAACTCATCGGCCCGGGCCCGGGCTTTTTGTCGCCCCGCCGCCGGTGCGTCTTTGGCGGCATTGATCAGAATATGGCTGGCGCGGCGTTCTTCGTTGCCACTGAGCCGCACCAGGTTTTGTTCGTAATAGGATTTCAAATCAGCATCGCTGATGACGATTGCTTTTTTGACTGCCTCAAGGTCGAGCACCAGGTACTCAATGCTGGCCTGTTCGGGGGCCTGAAACAAGGTCGGGTTGTCCTTATAAAAGGCCTCCAGGTCGGCTTCTGACGGGTTGACTTTGGCTGCAAATTCTGCGCTGGACAAAATCACAAACTGCACCTCCCGGCGCTCGAAAAAAGCATTCAAGGCCACGTCGGCCAGCGCAGCCGAGGTGGTGCCGGTGCCGGTAACGATTGCCTCAACCTGGCGCACCGACAGATCTTGCCGAACCCTAGCCTCAAAGCCCTCAGGGGTGAGGCCCTGGCTTGCCACGAGTTGGCGGTAACGCTCCATGTCCAGCGTGCCGTCTGCCCTACGCAAAGCTGCGATGGTGGGGTTTTCTTGCAAATCACGCGCCAGCCGGGTGTCGCTGGTGGTCAGTTTCAGGGTGTCTGCTGCTTTTGCCAGCACCCTCTCGCGCACCAGACGCTCCAGGGTGGCATAGCGGGCCTCGGGCGAATCAAGCAACTTGGGGTCCAGGTTGGGCATGGCCGCTCGCAGCC
Source organism: Rhodoferax sp. (assembly GCA_009693325.1). Lineage (GTDB taxonomy): Bacteria > Pseudomonadota > Gammaproteobacteria > Burkholderiales > Burkholderiaceae_C > Rhodoferax. The sequence goes on along the minus strand of SHXM01000178.1, from coordinate 3,769 downwards.
GGTCGGTCTCTGACTTGTGAGCAATGTCCCAGTCGCCCTGTGTGACCTCCTGCCCACCTACCAAGGCCACCGCCTCACCTTTGTCGCGCAGATTGGTGTAGCCGTCAATACCAAACAACACAAACGAAGGGATGATGAGCAGGAACATCACACCCATCATGATCTTCGTGTGCTGGCGGACAAATTCAAACATGCACTCAGTCTCCAATCAATACGCAAAGGAGGCGAACCAACTGTTCGCCTTGGCCAGGGTGGTGGGTGCTGACGGGCTCGAACCGCCGACCTACGCCTTGTAAGGGCGCCGCTCTACCAGCTGAGCTAAGCACCCCACCTTAACCGGCTGTCAGTTCAAGGCATCTTTGAATGCCTTGCCCGGACGAAACTTGGGAACCTTGGATGACGCAATTTTAATCGCGGCGCCGGTGCTGAGATTTCGGCCGACACGGGGCGCCCGATCGCCCACCAGGAAGCTGCCAAAGCCCACGAGGGACACCGTGCCACCTGCCTTGAGTGTCAGGGTTACCGCGCCAAGGACAGCCTCCAGGGCTCTTGCGGCCGACGCTTTGCTGATGTCGGCCTGCTTGGCGATGTGTTCGATCATTTCTGCCTTGTTCACTCGGCACCTCAAAAATTAACTAGCAACAACAAGGACCGCCATCCAACGGACTGGCTGCAAGCGGCGAAAAAATCCGGGCAAACAACATCGGGGGCCAAGGTCTGGAGAGCGGAATTCTAAGCGGGATCAGGGGAGGATTGGGCCGCCGCTGACTGATTTGATGCAGTTCAAAGCGCTGCGGCAATCGCCCGACCAAGGTCTGAGGTGCCAGCCTTGCCACCCAAGTCGGCCGTTCGGGGCGCGCCGCTACCGGGTTGCAACACGGCCTCGATGGCGGCCAGGATGGCGTCATGGGCCAGCCGGTAGCCCAAAAAATCAAGCATCATTGCGCCGCACCAGATTTGGCCAATCGGGTTGGCGATACCCTGGCCAGCGATGTCGGGCGCCGAACCGTGCACAGGCTCGAACAGCGAAGGGAACAGCCGCTCGGGATTGAGGTTGGCACTGGGGGCAATGCCAATGGTGCCGGTGCAGGCCGGCCCCAGGTCGCTGAGGATGTCGCCAAATAGGTTGCTGGCAACCACCACATCAAAGAAATCAGGCCGCTGTACAAAGTGGGCCGTCAGGATGTCGATATGAAATTTGTCCAGCCTGATATCCGGGTAGCGCTTGGCCATCTCTACCACCCGCTCGTCCCAATAAGGCATGGTGATGGCGATGCCGTTTGATTTGGTGGCGCTGGTGAGGTGCTTTTTCGGGCGGGATTGCGCCAGCTCGAAGGCAAACTTCAGGACCCGGTCGACGCCCACACGGGACATCACGGTCTCTTGCATGACGATCTCGCGCTCGGTGCCAGGGTACATGCGCCCGCCAATGCTGGAGTATTCGCCCTCGGTGTTCTCACGCACGATGTACATGTCGATCTCGCCAGGCGCACGGGCACTGCCATCGCGCCGAACCACTGGGGCAATGATGCCCGGCATCAGCCGTGCCGGTCGCAAATTGACGTACTGATCAAATTCGCGCCTGAACAAAAGCAAAGAGCCCCACAGGGAGACATGGTCGGCGATTTTTTCTGGCCAGCCGACTGCGCCAAAATAGATTGCGTCATGGCTGCCGATCTGATCTTTCCAGTTGTCTGGCAGCATTTTTCCGTGGCGCTCGCAGTAATCCCAACTGGAAAAATCAAAGTGGTCAAAGTGCAGGTCAATGCCAAATTTTCTGGCGGCGGCATCCAGCACCCGCAAGCCCTCGGGCATCACCTCTTTGCCGATACCGTCGCCAGCAATCACGGCGATTCTTTTTGCGCTCATTGAGTCTCCTTGTTGGTCAGAGAAGCCGCAGTTTGGGTCTTTGCTTGATGCACCACCAAGGCTACGCCCAAGACGCTCAAGCCCGTGCCGGCCAAGGTGGTGACTGTAATGGTTTCATTAAACAGCAACCACGCCAAGAGCGCCGTGCTGGGCGGCACCAGGTACATCAAGCTTGCCACCGAGGTCGCGGCACCACGCTCAATGAGCAGGTAGAGCAAAGAGCTGCCCCCCAAAGTCAGGGCCAGCACTGACCAGGCCATGGCCCACAACAGTTCTGGCTCCCAGGCAATCGCCGCGGGCTCCAGCAGCGCCAGCGGCAAGGTGACCGCCAAGGCGGCAGCCAATTGAACCAGATTAGCACTTCTGACATCGCAGGGCTGGATGAATTTTTTTTGGTAGAGGGTGCCCGCCGTGATGCTCAGCAGTGCGCCAACCGCCAAGCCGGTATTGAGCCAATTGGCCTCACCTCCTGGGCCGAATTTGGTCGATACAACCAGCAACAGGTCAGCGAAACCAAGGCCCAGGCCCAGCCATTGCCGCGCGGCAACAGCGCCACCGCTAGCCGACAGGCAGATGGCAGTAAGCACCGGTTGCAGCCCAATAATGAGCGCCGACAGTCCAGCACCCATGCCGGCCTTGACCGCAGCCCAGACGCCGCCAAGGTAGCAAGCGTGCATCAAAATTCCGCTGACAGACAAATGCATCCACTGGCTTTTACGCCCAGGCCAGGCCACGCCCGCCAGCAGGATCCAGGGCAAAAAACACAGGATCGACAGGGCATAGCGCAGGGCCAAAAAGCTCATCGGCGGCGCGTGGGGCATGCCATAGCGCGCCACAATGAAGCCGGTGCTCCAAATCAAGACAAAAACCAACGGCATGGCCTGAATCAGGCTGATTGCAGGGGGCCGACTCAACGGACCCGCGCCCGAATTTCTGGCAGCGCTTTTTTCAGGTAGTAGGCCATTGACCAGACTGTCATGAAGGCAGCAATCCAGATCAGCCAGGTACCCCACAGCCGGGTGTCGACCATGCCAAACAGCACCCCGTCAAATAGCAAAAAAGGAATTGCCACCATTTGCAGCAGTGTTTTGAGCTTGCCGGCCCGGTGCACTGCCACACTGCGGGAGGCTCCGATTTGGGCCATCCATTCGCGCAGCGCTGAAATCGCGATCTCACGCCCGATGATGATCAGTGCCACAAACACGTCGGCCCGGCGCAAATCGACCAGCACCAGCACGCAGGCACAAATCAAAAATTTATCAGCCACCGGGTCTAGAAAAGCGCCGAAAGCCGAGACCTGGTTGAGCTTGCGCGCCAGGTAGCCATCGAGCCAGTCGGTGGCAGCGAAGACCACAAACAGCACGGTAGCCAACAGGTTTTGGCTGGCCGGCACAATAGGCAAATAAAACACCGCGACAACCAAGGGAATGGCCACGATACGCGCCCATGTCATGAGGGTCGGAATGGTTAAAAACATGGCCGGATTGTGGCATGCCGCCTCAGCGGCAGCGGGCGGGCTGTCAATGCAGGGCGCGGTAAATGGCCTCGGCCAGCTCGCGGGAAATACCCTCAACTGTGGCAATGTCGTCTGCACTGGCCTGCGCCACACCGCGCACGCCACCAAAGCGCTGCAACAGGCTGGCCCGTCGGCGCGGGCCGACCCCGGGTATGTCTTCGAGTTTGCCGCCATCCAAGCGCACCTTGGCACGCTGGGCTCGCATACCGGTGATGGCAAAGCGGTGCGCTTCGTCGCGGATCTGCGCCACCAGCATCAGCGCGGCCGAGTCTTTGCCCAAATAAACTTTGTCTCGGCCGTCGGCAAACACCAGTTCTTCCAGACCGACCTTGCGCCCCTCGCCTTTTTCCACGCCGATGATCAGCCCAAGGTCGAGCCCGAGTT
>SHXM01000177.1 GCA_009693325.1 Rhodoferax sp. | reverse complement strand
ACCGCCACAGCGGTCTGGCTGACGCCGCAGTCAACATAAGAAATCTGCCCGGTCATGCCTGAGGCCAGGTCGCTGAGCAGAAAAGCAGCCACATTGCCGACCTCATCAATCGTCACATTGCGGCGCAAGGGTGAGGCATTGGCAGAGATGGCCAACAGGCGCCCAAAGTCCTTGATGCCGCTGGCGGCCAGGGTTTTGATGGCTCCGGCGCTCAGTCCGTTGACCCGAATACCGCGCGAACCCACCGCCTCTGCCAGGTAGCGCACCGCCGACTCCAGAGATGCTTTGGCCAGCCCCATGGTGTTGTAACTGGGCACCACCCTGACCCCGCCCAGGTAGGTCAGGGTAAGTAGGGAGGCCTTAGCGCTCAGGTAGGGCAGTGCGGCTTTGGCCATGGCCGGAAAGCTGTAGGCGCTGATGTCATGGGCGATGCGGAAGTTTTCCCGCGTCAAGCCGTCAAGAAAATTACCGGCTATGGCTTCGCGCGGTGCATAGCCGATGCTATGCACCAGGCCGTCAAAGATTGGCCAGTGACCCGACAGGTCAGTGAACAGTTGGTCGATTTGTGCATCGTCGCCCACGTCACAGTCAAAAATCAAGCTGGAGCCGAAATTTGCCGCGAATTCGGTGGTGCGCTCCTTGAAGCGTTCCCCGACATAGCTGAAGGCCAATTCGGCGCCCTGCTGGTGGCAGGCGCGCGCGATACCATAGGCAATAGACCGGTTGGAAAGGACGCCGGTGACCAGTATTTTTTTGCCGTTCAGGAAACCCATATCGTCCTCAAAATCTCAGCGGTGAATTGATGCAGAATTGTCGCATGCGCGGTTTCTTGTTTTTTTTATGCCTGAGCCTGGTTGGCCCCGCTTGGGCGGCCTACGGCTATGCACTATGGGGCGATTTGAAATACCCTGCCAACTTTCCTCATTTCGATTACGTCAATCCGCAAGCTCCGAAGCGGGGCGAGTTGCGACTGGTAAGCAATCTGCGGGTTTCGACATTTGACAAGTACAACCCCTTCACCATGAAGGGATCGGCCCCGGCCTATCTCTCGGACATGCTGTTTGACGCCCTGCTGACTGGCGCCCTTGACGAGACCGCTGCTGGCTACGGGCTATTGGCCAGCGATGTCGAAGTGGCAGCAGATGGCCTGAGTGCCACCTTCAAGCTGCGCCCGCAGGCCAGATTCCACAACGGCGACCCGGTGCTTGCTGCTGATGTCAAACACAGCTTTGACACGCTGGTGGGGCCGCACACCTCGCCGGCCTATAAAACCCTGCTTGAAGATGTGGCTGCAGCCGAGGTGGTGGATGAGCTCACCGTGCGCTACCGTTTTCGCAAGGCCAACCGAGAATTGCCGCTGCGGGTGGGCGGTTTGCCAGTCTTTAGCCGACAGTGGGGTGTGGAGAACGGCGTCGCCAAGTCTTTTGACAAAGTGGTGATGGATCTCCCAATTGGCAGCGGCCCTTACCGGATTGGACCGGTGCGTTTTGGCAAAGACATCACCTATGTGCGCGACGCCAACTACTGGGCCAGGGAGCTCAATGTCAAGCGGGGCAGCCACAATTTTGAGCGTATCACTGTCAAGATCTACAAAGACAACACCGCCCGTCTCGAAGCGCTCAAGGCCGGCGAGTTCGATCTGATGCGGTTTTTTTCGGCCGGCGATTGGGCCCGGCGCGTTACCGGCAAGCGGTTTGACAGTGGTGAATTGGTCAAGACCGAGTTCCGGCACCGCCTGCCCTCGGGTTTTCAGAGCTATGTGCTCAACACCCGGCGCGAACGTTTTAAAGACCACAGGGTGCGCCAAGCGCTGGGTCTGGCGCTCGATTACGAGTGGATGAACCGGCAAATGTTTTACAACGCCTACCAGCGCGTCAATGGCTTGTTTGGCAACACCGATTGCCAGGCCAGTGGCCTGCCCGAGGCTTCAGAGTTGGCCCTGATGGAGCCTTGGCGCAGCGAGGTGCCCGGCGCCGTTTTTGGCAATATGACAGTGCCACCACGCACCGACGGCCAGCAGAGCCTGCGCGGCAATTTGCGCCAGGCCCAGGCCCTGCTTAAAGCCGCTGGCTGGGAGGTGCGCGATGGCGTTTTGAAAAACGCGCGCGGCGAGACTTTCGTGATTGAGTACCTAGACAGCAACGAAGCCGGCGCCCGGGTGGTCACGCCCTGGGCCAGAAACCTTGAAAAACTAGGTATTGCGCTGAAGTTCCGGCCGGTGGACTTTGCCTTGTACCAGCAGCGTTTACAAAAATTCGAGTTCGACATCACCTCGCTGGCCTATGGTGGCACCCACAACCCCGGGCAGGAATATGCCGACTTGTTTGGCTCTAAAGCCGCCGACGTGGAAGATTCCGGCAACATGTCTGGCATCAAGAGTCCAGCGGTTGACGCCTTGATTGGCGCCATGACTGCAGCCCGCACCCGAGCCGAGTTGTTGCCCGCCTGTCGTGCCCTGGAGCGCGTCATCAGCCACAACCACATCCTGATTCCCCAGTGGGCCGCTGGAACGCACCGCATGGCCTACAACAGCTGGCGGCTGCAGGGGCCGCCCACCATGCCCCCTTATGCCGCTGGCGAGGGTTGGGCCATTGACACCTGGTGGGCCAAATAAGCATGTTGACTTACATCCTCAAACGGCTGTTGCTGATGGTGCCTACCCTGATGGGCGTGCTGTTGGTGACCTTTGTGGTGATCCAGTTTGTGCCAGGCGGACCGGTCGAGCAATATTTGGCCGAGTCCCGGGCCGGCAGCGGGCAGGGGGCTGAGGGCGCTGGCTCGGCTTACCGTGGCTCGCAGGGGGTTGACCCAAAACGCATCGAGCAAATCAAGGCCTTGTATGGCTTTGATAAGCCGGCGCACGAGCGCTTTGTCCAGATGGTGCAGCAATTCGCCCGCTTCGATCTGGGTCGGAGTTTTTTCCAAAACAAAGACGTGGCGCAACTGATCTACGAAAAGCTGCCGGTCTCTATCAGCTTGGGGCTGTGGACTTTTTTTATCAGCTACCTGGTCGCCGTGCCACTGGGCGTGGCCAAGGCGGTGCGCGCTGGATCGCGCTTTGACCTGGTCACCACGCTGTTGGTGATGCTGGGCTATGCGATACCAGGTTTTGTGCTCGGGGTGGCTTTGTTGGTGGTGTTTGGTGGGCAGTTACAGTGGTTTCCGCTGCGCGGGTTGACCTCCAGCAACTGGGATGAGCTCACCTGGGGCGCGCGGGTGGTTGACTACCTGTGGCATATCGCCATGCCGGTGACAGCCATGGTGTTGGGCAGTTTTGCGGTCACCTCCATGCTCACGAAAAATGCCTTTCTGGAGGAGATTCGCAAGCAGTATGTGGTGACCGCACGCGCCAAGGGCCTGGATGAGCGTCAGGTGCTTTGGAAACATGTGTTCCGCAACGCCTTGATTCCGATCATTACCGGTTTTCCCGCGGCCTTTATTGGCGCCTTTTTTACCGGCGCGCTGCTGATAGAGACCCTGTTTTCTCTCGATGGCCTGGGCCTGCTGAGCTACGAGAGTGTGATTCGGCGTGACTACCCGGTGGTGCTGGGAACCTTGTACTTCTTTACCCTGATAGGTCTGGTCACAAAGCTGGTGTCTGATTTGTCTTATGTTTGGGTGGATCCCCGTGTCAAGTTCGACTGAGAGCAACACAAAATTCCTGGCTCGGCCTGGCAATTCGCCCGCGCGCCGAGCCTGGGGTCGGTTCCGGCGCAACCGCCTGGGCTACTGGAGCCTGGTTTGTTTTTGTTTGCTGGTGCTGCTCAGCCTGGCAGCAGAGTTGGTGTCCAACGACCGCCCCCTGCTGGTTCGCTACCAAGGGCAGTTTTACACGCCGGTGCTTAAAAGTTACCCTGAAACCGTGTTTGGCGGAGACTTCCAGACGCCAACCGATTACCTTGACCCGTTTATTCGGCAGCGCCTGAGCGAGCCCGGCAATTGGGCGCTCTATGCGCCCAACACCTACGGGCCGAAAACTCTCAACTACTTTGCCAAATCACCCAACCCCTCGGCACCCAGCAGCGAGAACTGGCTGGGTACCGATGACCGTGGACGCGACCTGCTGGCCCAGCTGATCTATGGCTTTCGGGTCAGTGTGCTGTTTGCTTTGGCGCTGACCTTCACGGGTACTGTTCTGGGTGTGCTCACTGGCGCCCTACAGGGGTTTTTTGGTGGCAAGACAGACCTGGCGTTTCAGCGTTTCATTGAAATCTGGAGCGCCATGCCAGAGTTGTATCTGCTGATCATCTTCAGCGCCGTGTTTGCGCCTAGCTTGGGGCTGCTGCTGCTGCTGCTGAGCCTGTTTGGCTGGATGGGTTTGTCAGACTATGTGCGGGCCGAGTTTTTGCGCAACCGGCAGCTCGACTATGTGCGCGCAGCGCGAGCCTTAGGAGTGAGCAACTGGCAGATCATCCGCCGGCATGTGCTGCCCAACAGCCTCACGCCGGTAGTTACCTTTTTGCCATTTCGCATGAGCGGGGCGATTCTGGCGCTCACCTCGCTTGATTTTCTGGGCCTCGGTGTGCCACCTGGTACGCCATCCCTGGGCGAGCTGCTGTCGCAGGGCAAGAACAACATCGACGCCTGGTGGATTTCTTTGTCCACTTTTTTGGTCTTGGTGCTGACACTCTTGTTGCTGACTTTCATGGGCGACGCACTGCGTGATGCGCTCGATCCGCGCAAGGCCGACCGATGAGCTCACCTCTGCTCAGTGTGAGTGGTTTGAGGGTTGCGTTTGCCGGCCATGAGGTGGTGCACGGCATTGACTTTGCCGTCGAGCCAGGCGAAAAAGTTGCTTTGGTGGGCGAATCAGGATCGGGCAAAACAGTCACTGCCCTGAGCCTATTGCGGTTGGCACAAGACGCCACAGTGGTCGGCAGCGCTGTCTTTGATCGCCAGGATTTGCTGGCCATGCCCGAGCGCGCCCTGCGGGTCATACGCGGGCAGGACATTGCCATGATTTTCCAGGAGCCCATGACCGCGCTCAACCCCCTGTTGAGCGTGGGTGAGCAAATTGTCGAGGTGTTGCAGCTCAAAATGGGTTTGTCGCGGCAGCAGGCTTGGCCCAAAGCCATCGAGCTGATTACCCAAACCGGTATCAGTGAAGCAGCTCGGCGTGCCAGCGCCTACCCGCACCAACTCAGCGGCGGCCAACGCCAGCGTGCCATGATTGCAATGGCGCTGGCCTGCCAGCCGCGGCTGTTGCTGGCCGATGAGCCGACCACGGCCCTCGATGTGAGTCTGCGCACCCAGATTTTGCAACTGATCGCTGATTTTCAGAAAAAAAACGGCATGGCTGTTTTACTGATTACCCACGACCTCAATTTGGTGCGCCGCTTTGCGGACCGGGTGCTGGTGATGGAGAACGGGTATGTGGTGGAGCAGGGCACAGTGGCCGAGGTTTTTGGCCGACCTCGCCATGCCTACACCCGACGGCTGCTTGAGAGTCGCCCCGAGCGGGATGTGGCAGAGCCGACAGTAAGCGGTGTGCCTGCCCTGCTGGCACAAGCCAGCAATTTGCGGGTGAGCTACGCCGTGCCGCGCCCGGGTATGGCGGGCTGGTTTGGGCGGGGTGAATTTGTCGCTGTGCAGGGCGCAAATTTTGCGATTCAGGCGGGGCAGACTCTGGGTGTCATTGGTGA
>SHXM01000016.1 GCA_009693325.1 Rhodoferax sp. | reverse complement strand
GCCTCCACCACCAGCGTGCCCTGCGCCAGGCCGGCAATCAGGCGGTTGCGTCTGGGGAAGTTGGCCGCCAGCGGGGGCGTGCCCAAGTGGTATTCGCTGATCAGCAGGCCGTGGCGGGCGATGCGGCGCGCCAGGTCAAGGTGATTTTTCGGGTAGACCCGGTCCAGCCCGGTGCCTACCACTGCCACCGTGGCGAGCCGCTTGGAGCCTGGCTCCAGGCTTTGCAAAGCGCCCTCGTGCGCGGCAGCATCGACGCCCCGGGCCAGGCCAGAAACAATGGTGGCACCGGCGGCGCCCAGCGCCCGGGCAAAGTCCTGCGCATTGATGGCGCCCTGGACGGTGGGGTTGCGGCTGCCCACAATCGCCAGGCTGTGGTCATGGTCAAAGGTGATTGAATCGGGGGCCGCTTCTGGCTGGTCGGGCTGCGTCGGCTCGCTTGGCGGGAAGCGGCCGGTGCCCAGCAGGTAGAGCATTAGCGGCGGGTCGGGCAGGCGCAGCAGGCACTGCGGGTAGCAGGGGTCGCCCAGCGGCAGCACCTGCGCTTGCACGCCATCCGGTCTGACGGCCTGCAGCCAATCAAGGGTCAGCCCAAGCAGCTCTTCGAGCTCGGCCGGTTCGCGCAGCAGCGCAGCGCTTTGAGTCTCACTGACCACTTCGCGCAGCGCCGAGTTGCTTTGCCCGAACACCTGATCGGGCAGCCCGAATGCAGCCAACAGTTTGAGGCCGCTCTCCAACCCCACTCCGGGCGTCAGCGTGAGACGCAGCCAGCCAGCGAGTTCGGCGCTTTCCACCGGGCCCCCTCAGCGCTGACTGACCAGCCGATCACCCACCTGCAGGGCGTCGCTTGATTCGAGGACCAGCGCATAGGAGAGCTGATCAAAGGGCCTCAGCACCATCAGTAGCCCCTTGGGCTCGGCGGGCAGGGCCAGCGGCAGTCGGGCGGCGTTGGCCCTGTCGTCCAGGCGCCGCCCATCGGCCACCACGCTGAGCAGGTGGCCGCTGTCCAGACCGTCACGCCTGCCGCGGTTGATCACCACCACCTGCTGCTGGGCTGCCTTGGTCAGCGGTCCACCGTAAACCGAGACGATATGGGCCTGCACCGCCAGCCCGGAAGCGCGTGGCAGGTAAGGCTGGGGCAGGGCCCCAAAAGGCTCGGGCATCAGCAGGTCGCCGACCCGAATTTCTTCGCGCGCAGACAGGATGTCAAGACTGGCCGGGGTTACGGGCTGCAAAGCTTGGCTGTCAGTGCCCGCGCTGCCATGCGCTGATTCGCTGCGCAGCAAGCGGGCCCGTCCTATGGTTTGCGCTTCATAGCCCAGCAGGGCGCCGCTGATCGGGTCTCTCAGGGCTGTTGCCTGGCGCAATACCTGAAAAACCTGTGGCTGACGGCCCGGGTCGTCAAGCAGGGGTGCGCCCGCTGGGCCCAGGGCGTAGACGCGGTCGCCGCGGCCGAGCAACACGCGGCCATCCTGGCTCGCCACGATGCGTGCGATCGCCGGCAAAGCTTCTGGCGCCAGCACCATGGGCTCGGCCAGAAAGACGTCGATCTGGCTGTTGTTGAGGGGTGTTAGCGCGGCCTCTGGCAGCCTGTCGTAACGGATGCGTGGCGAGAGCCGGAGCGCCGGGCTCACCGGCTCTGTGCTGCAGCAGTCCTGTGCCCACAGGGGCGCTGCGAGCGCCAGCAGCACACTTGAAGCCAGGGCTGGCGCCCAAGCGCGGTACGGGCCTGGTGTGGGCTTGCTCACTTTAAAATCCGGGGCGGCTGCATGGTGCATGGTTGGATAGCTTCGAGTCTCGCATGATTTTGCGGGTCTGTGCTGCGCCAGTCCGTGCCTATGAGCCGCCCGCAGCCTGGAGAGCCGATGGAAATTGGCGAAAATACCCGCATTCTTCAAGTCAAGCCATGGCCCTGTTACCCATACTCTGTTTTCCTGATCCGCGTCTGTACACCGTAGCCAAGCCAGTGGCAGCGGTAGACGCGCGCATTCGTGCCCTGTGCCGGGACATGACCGAGACCATGTACGAGGCCAAGGGCATTGGCCTGGCCGCCACCCAGGTTGATGTGCACGAGTGTCTGATCGTGATCGATGTGTCCGACAAGCGCGACCAAGCGCTGGTGTTGATCAACCCGGAACTGGTCTGGCGCAGTCCCGAGCGCCACTTCAATGAGGAAGGGTGTTTGTCGGTGCCTGGTATCTACGATGGCGTTGAGCGCTTTGATGCGGTGCGAGTGCGTGCCTGTGACGCCGCCGGGCAGCTGCGCACCATTGAGGCCACGGGCCTGCTGTCGGTCTGCATCCAGCATGAAATGGACCATTTGCTGGGCCGGGTGTTTGTGGAGTACCTCTCGCCACTCAAGCGCAATCGCATCAAGACCAAAATGCTCAAGGCCCAGCGCGAGGCCGAGCGTTGAGGCTGATTTTTGCTGGCACGCCCGAATTTGCCCGCGTGGCATTGGCGCAGTTGCAGCAGGCTGGTTTCGAGATTGCCCTGGTGCTTACCCAGCCCGACCGCCCGGCCGGCCGCGGTCTGAGGTTGCAGCCCTCTGCGGTCAAACAGCAGGCCGAGTTGCATGGGCTGGCAGTGGCACAACCCCGCAGTCTGCGCCTGGACGGCCGCTACCCGCAAGATGCCCTGGCCGCCCAGGCCGCAGTCCAAGCAGTGCAGGCCGATGCCGTGGTGGTGGCGGCCTATGGCCTGATGCTGCCCCCCTGGTTGCTCGAGGCCACCCGGTGGGGCTGCCTGAACATCCATGCCTCTTTGCTGCCGCGCTGGCGTGGGGCGGCGCCGATACACCGGGCGATTGAGGCCGGCGATACACAAACCGGTGTGACCATCATGCAAATGGACGCTGGCCTTGACACCGGCGCCCTGCTCCTAAGCCAGGCCCTGCCAATTGCTGCGAGCGACACCACCGGCTCGCTGCATGACCGGTTGGCTGCGCTGGGCGCCAAGCTGATGGTGCAAGTCTTGCAGCGCTTGCCCGCAGGCGAGCTCAGGGCCGTGGCCCAAGCCGAAGAGGGCCTGTGCTATGCCCGCAAAGTCGACAAAGACGAGGCCTGGATAGACTGGGCCGCTGGCGCTCAGCAAGTGGTGCGTCGTATCCACGCCTTCAACCCGGCGCCTGGTGCGTGCAGCATGCTGCAAGGCGAGGCCATCAAAATTTGGCAGGCGGAGGTGGTACCCGGTGCGCCGCCCAGCGGGGTCGAAGACGGCTTGATTCTGCGTGCGGACCAGGCCGGTGTACAGGTGGCCGCGGGGCCATCGGTGGTCAATATCACAGAGTTGCAGCGCCCTGGCGGCAGGCGCCTGGCAGCGTCCGAATTCCGGCGCGGCTTTGCCCTTCTGCCGCAGGCAACTTTCAGGATGCGCACGCGGCCATGATGCAGATCAGGCAGCTCTGGCGCCACCCCGACTTTCGTGTCGGCGCCATGGACCTCATGCCCGCTGCGCCCGGCATTGCCGCTTGGGGCCTGATGACTGGCGTGGCCATGGTGCAGTCTGGCCTGAGCAGCATCGAGGCCCTGCTGATGAGCCTGATTGTGTTCTCCGGCAGCTCGCAACTCGCCGCTGTGCCCCTGCTGCTGGCCGGCGCGCCCATGTGGGTGATCCTAGCCATTGCGGCCTGCGTCAATTTGAGATTTGTGGTGTTCAGTGCCCACCTGCGGCCCTTCTTGATGCACCTGCCCCTGCTTGAGCGGGTGGTGAGCGGCTATTTCACCGCCGACCTCACCTATGTGATGTTCATCAAGCGTTACCCAAACACCAGCACCGAGGCGGCGCAGCTGCAGGCGCAGCAGGCCTACCTGAGCGGCAACTGCCTGGTCAATTGGTTCAGTTGGGTGAGCTTTAGCCTGCTTGGGGTGGCCCTGGCGAATGTGGTGCCGGCGCGCTGGGGCTTGGGCTTTGCCGGACAGCTTGCCTTGCTGGCTATTTTGTGTTCGCTCGCCTCGAGCCGGCTGCGCTGGCTTGCCGCCTACGCGGCCGGGCTTGCTGCGGTGCTGGCCTATGCCCTGCCGCTCAAGCTCAACATCCTGCTGGCCATTGCGGTGGCGGTGCTGCTGTGCATGGCCCTGGAAAACAAATCGTGGGCCAAGGCCTCAAACCCATGAACGACAGCACCGACGCCTGGACCCTGCTCATCATTGCCTGTATGGCCGGCATCACGGTGCTGACCCGCTCTTTTTTCTACATCTCCAGCAAGCCCTGGCAACTGCCGGGCTGGGCACAGCGTGGTCTGCAGTATGCGCCGATTGCCGCGCTCGCCGCAGTTGTGGCGCCCGAACTGCTGATGACCCAGGGGCAGTTTATTGGCAGCTGGCAGGATGCCCGTATCTATGCAGTAGCGAGCGGCCTGGCCTGGTTTGCCTGGCGCCGTGGCTCCGGGCACGCGGTGTTGGGCACCATTGTGGCGGGCATGGCGGTGTACCTGCCCTTGCACATTGGGCTGGGCTGGTGAGCAGCGCAAAAGCATTTCTAAAATCAAGCGTCTGATCGCTATTCCTGAGGGTGTTATGAAAGTCATCCGTTTTGCCGACCTGTGCGTCCAAGGGCGGGTCGCCGGGCAGCGTGTTTTTATCCGCGCCGACCTCAATGTGCCGCAAGATGCGCAGGGCGCCATCACCGAAGACACCCGCATCCGGGCCTCGCTGCCCTGTATCCGTCTGGCGCTTGAGGCTGGCGCTGCGGTGATGGTCACCTCGCACCTCGGCCGTCCGACCGAAGGCCTGTTGGGCGTCGCTGATTCCCTGGCGCCCGTGGCCCAGCGCATGGCTGAGCTGCTTGGCCGCCCGGTCCCCTTGTACGCGCACTGGGTTGATGGCGTAGCGATCAAGCCCGGCGAGTTGGTGCTGCTTGAAAACTGCCGCTTGAATGTGGGTGAGAAAAAAAACAGCGAAGCGCTGGCGCGAAAAATGGCCGCGCTGTGCGATATTTTTGTGCATGACGCCTTTGGCACTGCACACCGTGCCGAGGCCTCGACCTATGGCATTGCCCAATATGCCGCAGTGGCTTGCGCCGGGCCGCTGCTGGCTGCCGAGATGGACGCCATCACGCTGGCCCTGGCCCAGCCCAAGCGGCCGCTGGTGGCCATCGTGGCCGGCTCCAAGGTATCGACAAAACTCACCATCCTCAAAAGCCTGGCCGACAAGGTGGACCAACTGATTGTGGGCGGCGGCATTGCCAACACCTTTATGCTGGCCAGCGGCCTGAACATTGGCAAGAGCCTGGCCGAGCCCGCCTTGCTTGAGCAGGCCCGTGCGGTCATGGCGGCCATGAATGCGCGCGGCGCCTCGGTGCCGATTCCAACCGATGTCATCACCGCAAAAACCTTTTCGCCAAATGCTGTGGCGAGTGTCAAGCTTGCCACAGAGGTGGCCGACGATGATCTGATTTTGGACATTGGGCCAGACACCGCAGCGCGGCTCGCCACGCAACTCCAGTCTGCCGGCACCATTGTCTGGAACGGCCCGGTCGGGGTGTTTGAGTTTGCCGCTTTTGAGCAGGGTACCCGGGCAATTGCCCGGGCGATTGCCCAGTCGAGTGCGTTTTCAATTGCTGGTGGTGGCGACACGCTGGCAGCGATCGCCAAATACGGTATTGAGCAGCAGGTGAGTTACATCTCGACTGGCGGCGGTGCGTTTTTGGAAGTGCTCGAAGGCAAAACCCTGCCTGCCTTTGAGATTTTGAGCCGCCGGGCTCAGGGCTAGAGCCTGTGCACTCAAACCTGACACCCCAAGAGCCCCGCCTGGATGTTGAGCGCGGCATTGCGGCCATGGGGTCGCCGGCAGCCCTGCGTCTGGTTTTGCAAGTGGCTTACACCAGCCTGCAGCAGGACCTGCCGGTGATCGCTCATGCGCTGGCGGCTGGCGATGTCCAGCCGGCTGTTGAGCGACTGCACGGCATCAAGGGGTATTTGCCACTGTTTGCCAGTGAAGCGCTGGCCCACGGCATGTTGCTTCTGGAGCGCCGTTGCAGTACTGAGCCGGCCGACACCCTGATCGCTGAATTCGGGGACCTCAGACCGGCGCTGGTGCAACTGCTGTCGGAAATCAGCAGCTACCTGGCGCTTGAATCGCTGCCACCCCAGCCCATCGCCGGGCAGAACTGACGAGCCCCGTCAAATCCATCAGCAGCAGGCGCAGCCCAACCGGCCGTGACAGCAAGCGCGGCGCTTGAGCCTGCGCGGGGCCTTTATCGCAGAGGTGTGAGCGCTTCCGTGAGAAAATTGGACACAGTTATTTTTGAGAGATTCACCATGCCGCGTCGCGCCACCAAGATTGTTGCCACCCTGGGCCCGGCCTCTAGCGACCCGGATTTGCTGGAGCAGATGATTCGGGCCGGCGTCAATGTGGTGCGGCTGAACTTCAGCCATGGTACGGCGAAAGACCACATCAAGCGCGCCGGCCTGGTGCGTGAAGCTGCCAAGCGCGCCGGCCGCGAGGTGGCCATCATGGCCGATTTGCAGGGCCCCAAAATCAGGGTTGGCAAATTTGCACAGGGCAGTGTGCTGCTGGCGCCAGGGCAAAAATTTGTACTTGACGCAGCCCGTGTAGAGCTCGGTGACAGCGGCGCCGTCGGGCTTGATTACAAAGCGCTTCCCAGAGAAGTCAAGGCCGGCGATGTGCTGCTGCTCAACGATGGCCTGATTGTCCTGACGGTTGACGCGGTTAAAGGTGAGGCAGTGCACACCAGCGTCAAGCTCGGTGGTGAGTTGTCCAACAACAAAGGCATCAACAAGCAGGGCGGTGGCCTGACTGCGCATGCGCTCACCTCCAAAGACATGGAGGACATCCGCACCGCCATGAGTTTTCAGGCCGACTATGTGGCAGTCAGCTTCCCCAAAAGCGCAACCGACATGGAAATGGCACGCCAGCTCTGCAATGTCGCTGCAGCCGAGTTCAACCACAGGCCCGGGCTGATCGCCAAGATCGAGCGTGCCGAGGCGATTCCCAAACTGCTCGAAATCGTGCTTGCCAGCGACGGCATCATGGTGGCACGGGGTGATTTGGCTGTGGAGGTGGGCAATGCCATCGTGCCGGCGCTGCAAAAGCGCATGATCAAACTCGCCCGCGAACACGACCGGGTGGTGATCACCGCCACCCAGATGATGGAGTCCATGATCAGCAACCCGGTGCCCACCCGCGCCGAGGTCAGCGACGTGGCAAATGCTGTGCTCGACGGTACCGACGCCGTGATGCTGTCGGCCGAAACCGCCACTGGTAAATACCCGCTTGAGACGGTGATCGAAATGGCAAAAATCTGCCATGCGGCCGAACAGCATGAAGATATTGCATTTGAAGCGAACTTCGCCGGCAAAACCTTTTCGCGCATTGATCAGTCAATTGCCATGGGCGCCCTGTTTACTGCCCACCACCTCGGCGCCAAGGCCATCGTGGCGATGACAGAAAGCGGCTCAACCGCGCTGTGGATGAGCCGCCAACTGGTGCATGTGCCGATTTACGCCCTGACCGCCAAGGTGGCCACCCAGCGCCGGATGGCCCTGTACCGCAATGTCCGCCCGTTGCTGATGGACAGCAGCGCCGACCGCGACACGGCGCTGACCGAGGCCGAAAACCACCTTAAAAATCGCGGCATCGTGCAAACAGGCGATGTCTATGCCATCACCTGCGGCGAGCCCATGGGTTCGCCGGGCGGCACCAATATGCTCAAAATCTGCCAGGTCTCCTGAGCCGGCTGTGGCCTCCCAAGGGCTAGAATCCGGCGCTTGATCAGCGGTTACAAAGCGGTTACCAACTTTTTGAGGACACCCACCATGGCACTCGTATCAATGCGCGAATTGCTGGACCACGCTGCCCTGAACGGTTACGGTATTCCAGCCTTTAATGTCAACAATCTGGAGCAGGTTCAGGCCATCATGGAGGCCGCCCGCGAGACCGGCGCACCGGTCATCATGCAGGCCAGTGCCGGTGCCCGCAAATATGCCGGCGAGAGCTTCCTCAAGCATTTGATTCAAGCCGCCGTGGAGAGCTACCCAGACATCCCGGTGGTGATGCACCAGGACCATGGCCAAAGCCCCGAGGTCTGCCAGGGCGCCATCAATCTGGGCTTCAGCTCGGTGATGATGGACGGTTCGCTGATGGGTGACGGCAAAACCATTGCCAGCTACGACTACAACGTGGAGGTGACTCGCCGGGTGGTCGACCTGGCCCATGCCACCGGCGTCACAGTCGAAGGTGAGCTGGGCTGTCTGGGCTCGCTGGAGACCATGAAAGGCGACAAAGAAGACGGCCACGGCACCGACGCCACCATGACCCGTGAGCAACTGCTGACCGATCCCGAGCAGGCGGCCGATTTTGTCAAGCGCACCCAGCTTGACGCGCTGGCGATTGCCATTGGCACCAGCCACGGCGCCTACAAGTTCACACGAAAGCCCACCGGCGACATTCTGGCCATGGATCGCATCAAAGAGATCAACCGGCGCATTCCCAACACCCACCTGGTGATGCACGGCTCCAGCAGCGTGCCACAAGACCTGCTCGCCACCATCCGCCAGTATGGCGGCGCCATGAAAGAAACCTACGGCGTGCCGGTTGAAGAAATCCAGAAGGCGATCCAGTTCGGCGTGCGCAAGATCAACATCGACACCGACATCCGCCTGGCCATGACCGCCGCAGTGCGCAAGTTTTTGGCTGAAAACCCGGAAAAATTTGACGCCCGCGATTGGCTCAAACCGGCGCGTGAGGCCGCCAAAAAAATCTGCAAACAGCGCTACATTGAGTTTGGTTGCGAGGGGCAGGCCGGCAAGATCAAGGGCCATGCCCTGTCGGTGGTAGCCGCACAGTACAGCCGCGGTGAACTCGCGCAGGTGGTGCACTAAAGCTCCATGAGCGCTGCGCTGCACACCTCGGTGCTGACCTCCCTGGCGCTGCTGGCGCGCGGCAAGGTGCGCGACAACTACGCCGTTGGAGAAGACCGCATCCTGATGGTGGCAAGCGACCGCCTCAGCGCCTTTGATGTCATCATGGGCGAGCCGATCCCGGGCAAGGGCCTGCTGCTGACTCAGATGGCGCTGTTCTGGTTCGACAAGCTTGGCCCCAAGGGGCTCAATATTTGTCCGATCCACCTGACTGGCGAGGCGCCAGAGCGCGTGGTCAGCCCCGCCGAAGTGGCGCAGGTGGCGGGGCGCTCAATGCTGGTCAAGCGGCTCAAGCCCTTGCCGGTGGAGGCGGTGGTGCGCGGCTACCTGGCCGGTAGTGGCTGGCAAGAATACCAACACAGTCAATCGGTCTGCGGTGTGGCGCTGCCGCCCGGCCTGAGCAACGCCTCTAAATTGCCAACGCCGATCTACACCCCGGCGGCCAAGGCGGCGGTGGGCGAGCACGACGAAAACATCAGTTTCGAGCAGACCGTGGCCATGCTCGGCGCCGACCTGGCCCAGCGCATCCGCGACATCAGCCTGCGCCTGTACCAGGCGGCCAGCGAGTTTGCCGCCACCAAAGGCATCATCATTGCCGACACCAAGTTCGAGTTCGGGCTGGATGCCGATGGCACGCTGACCCTGATGGACGAGGTGCTGACGCCCGATTCATCCCGCTTCTGGCCGGCTGAGAGCTACCAGCCTGGCAGCAACCCGCCCAGCTATGACAAGCAGTTTGTGCGCGATTGGCTGGAGCAGGCGCAGGTGGACGGACGTCCCTGGCGCAAAACCCCGCCGGCACCGCGCGTGCCCGATGCGGTGATCGCCCGCACCGCTGCCAAGTACCAAGAGGCTTGGCACAGACTCAGCGCAGCTTGAGCAACACCAACAGCGAACCGGCCCGCCTGTTCGCCGCAGCCTGATGCAAGCAGTCTTCCCCAGTCGGTCGCCGCCAGCAGCACCCGGTGTGCGGCGGGAGGACGAGGCGTTGCTGCGCGGCCTGGGCTGCTTTGTGCATGATGTGCGCCTGCCCGATACCTGCCATGTGGCTTTTGTACGCAGCGCCCATGCCCACGCCCTGCTGCGGTCCATCGATGGCGCGCCCGCCCGGGCCCTGCCCGGCGTGCTGGCGGTCTTGACCGCAGCCGACCTCGGCGAACAGTGCATGCCCGCCGCCAACCCGCTGCTGCCAGAGCTGGCGCCGACGGATTTCCCACTCTTGCCCAGGCAGCATTTGACCTATGTCGGCCAACCCATTGCCATGGTGATTGCCCGCAGCCATGCGCTGGCCTGCCAGGCCGCAGCGCTGGTTGGTCTCGAGGTGCAGGCGCTGACACCAGAGCTCGACTTTGCTGCCCCAGCCCAGGCCAGCCCGGTAGCCCGTACGGCGCATGGCAGCCCAGAGCCAAGCCAGCCAACCCGGCCCATGCAGCTCAGTGTGCATGCCAAGCTGCAACTGCCCAGGGTGCTGGCGGTGGCCCTGGAGCCGCGCGCCTGCCTGGCCCGCTGGGATGCGCAGCAGGCCCGGCTGACGCTTTGGCTGGGCAGCCAAAGCCCGTCGCGCGCGCAGGCGGATGTGGCTGGGGCGCTGGGCCTGCCTGAGGCGCAGGTGAGGGTCATCTGCCCGGATGTGGGCGGCGCTTTTGGCGCCAAAGCCTCGGTCTGTCCGGAGGAGCTTCTGGTGGCTCTGGCGGCCCGCCACCTGGGCGGCACGCTGCGTTGGGCATCGAGCCGCTTGGAAGACTTCAGCGCCGGCATGCACGGCCGCGGTGCGCGTCTGTCTGGTACCTTGACCCTTGATGCTGCCGGAGACTTTCAGGCTTTGTCGGCCCGGCTGGACTTTCCCTTGGGCGCTTGGCTGGCCTTTTCTGCGCTGGTGCCGCTGCGCAATGCGGCGCGCGTTTTGCCCGGACCTTACCGTGTCGCGCGGCTCGACCTGCAGGGGCAGGCCAGCCGCTCGCACACCGCACCAGTGAATATTTACCGCGGTGCTGGTCGCCCGGAAGCCGCCCTGCTGATGGAAACCCTGATCGACCAGGCCGCCCGGGCCAGTGGCATGGACCCGGTGGCGCTGCGGCAGCGCAACCTGATTCGCGCTGCTGACATGCCCTGGCGCAGCGCCACGGGTGAGCTGCTCGATTCGGGTGACTATTTGCGCACCCTGGAGCGGGCCTGCGCGCGTTTTGACTACCCGGCAGAGCGGGCCAGTCAGGCCGCCCGCCGTGCTGCCGGCGAATGCGTCGGCATTGGGGTCGCGATGTATCTGGAGCCCTGCGGCCAGGGCTGGGAATCGGCCCGGGTCACCCTGCATGCGGATGGCCGGGTGACGGTGGCGAGCGGCTCGCCGGACCAGGGACAGGGCCATGCCAGCACCTTTGCCCAGATAGCTGCCACAGAGCTCGGTTGCCAGGCGCAGGCGGTTGAGGTGTTGCTAGGCGATACCGACACCTGCCCGGCGGGCATAGGCGCACTGGCCAGTCGCAGCACGGCGATTGGTGGCAGTGCCATTGCGCAGGCCTGCCGCGAAGCCCGCAGCCGCAGGCAGGGCGGCGAGGCCCTGCCCCTGACTGCCCAGGCGCGCTTTACTGCTGCCGAAGCCTGGAGCCATGGGTGCGTGATGGCCCGCATGGCAGTGGATGCCGACACCGGTGAGCCCCGGATTGAGCGCCTGGTCTGGGTGGACGACGCCGGCCACATCATCAACCCGGTGTTGGCCCGGGGGCAGTTACTCGGGGGTGCGGCGCAGGGCTTGGGGCAGGCCATGATGGAGCGCATGGTGTATGACGCAAACGGCCAGCCGATCACCGGCTCCTTGATGGACTATGCCCTGCCGCGTGCGAGTGACATGCCGGCCATGGAAATCGAATCCTTGTGCTCGCCCAGCCCGCATAATTTGCTGGGCGCCAAGGGTGTCGGCGAGGCCGGTTGCATCGGCGTTCCAGCCGCCCTGATGAACGCCGCGCGCGATGCCTTGCAGGCCTTTGGCGAGCCCGAACTCCAGTTGCCGCTGACCGCCGAACAACTGTGGCGCGCCATGACTTTTTCTTCCAACAGCCCACAGCCAGCCGGCAAAGGCGCAACCCGATGAAATATAAAAAACTTCAAGCCAAAGAATACGCCCGGGAGCACATGCGTGGCGTGTGGGCCGCCAACCTGAGCACGTTTGATGCATCGCTCAGTTTTGATGAGCAGGCCATGCGCGAGAACCTGCGGCACTGGATTGCCGCGCTCGGCCTGGGCGGTTTGTTTATTGCGGGCAAACAGGCCGAGTATTTTTCGATGTCGGTGGCTGAGCGAAAACGCCTCATGCTGCTGTCGGTCGAGGAGGCCGCCAACGCCGGCCAGCGCAACGGGGCCGGGCCCTGTGGCATCATCACCTCCTGTTCTGATACCAACCTTGATCTGGTGCTCGAGCTGGCCCGGTACTCGCAGGACATTGGCGCTGACTACATCATTGTGCACAGCCCGGTACTGCATTTCGGGGCTGATACCGAGGAGACGATTTTTGAGTATTACCGCTACCTCTCGGAGCAGCTCGAGATCGGCATGGCGATGTGGAACCACCCGGATTGCGGCTACACCATGAGCCCCGAGCTGTGCGCCCGCATTGCTGAACTGCCCAATGTGGTGGCCATCAAATACAGCACCGAGCGGGCCAACTACAAGCGCCTCACCGAGCTCGCAGGCCACCACATTCATGTGAGCAACCCCTCCGAGGAAGACTGGCTGGACAACATCATCGAACTGGGCTGGAAGCTCTACCTGTGCTCAACCCCGCCCTTTTTGTTGCAGTCTGCGGTCGATCAGCGCATCAATGATTACACCCGTCTGGCGTTTGCCGGCAAGTTTCAACAGGCCCGTGAGTTGCGCGACAGCCTGGCGCCGGTTCGCCAGGCTTTCAAGTCCTCCAAACCCCATGGCAAGCCCCAGGCCCATGCCAAGTACTGGCAGGAACTGCTTGGGCAACATGGTGGCCCGGTGCGCCGACCCCTGATCGGCCTGACACCAGACGAGCAAGCGCAGACCCGAGCGGCTTTTGCGGCCAGCGGCCTGCGCACGGCCTGAGCCGCGCGTGATGATGGCCGCCAAAGATGCAGTCGCCATCGCGGTCAATGGCCGCAGCTTTGCCCTGGATGTGCCGCCCAACACCCTGCTGATCGACTTTTTGCGCGAGCAACTTCAGCTCACTGGCACCCACCAGGGCTGCGACACCGCGCAGTGCGGCGCCTGCACGGTGCTGGTGGATGGACTGGCGATCAAGTCGTGTAACCGGCTGGTCTTGCAGTGTGCCGGCCAAAAGGTCACAACCATTGAGGGCCTGGCCCCCGGCACGGCCGCCTTGCATGTAATGCAAGAGGCGTTTCGCCGGCATCATGGGCTGCAGTGCGGCTTTTGTACGCCGGGCTTCGTGTTGCGGGCAGTGGCCATGGTGCAGGAAGAGGTGGCCGCAGAACCCGCTGCGGTGCGCCAAGCGCTGGCGGGCAACCTGTGCCGCTGCACCGGCTACGAGGGCATTGTGTTGGCGGTGTGCGAGGGCCTGGCCATTCTGCGCAGCCAAGCCGGGGATTCACCGCTTTCAGCGGGCCCGCAGACCTCTGTGCTGGGGCGCTAGGGACCAGGGCCATGCAAGACTTTGCTTATGTTCGACCGCAGTCCATGCAGGCGCTCAAGCGCTTGCTGCAAGCGCAGCCCGAGGCCCGGTTTTTGGCCGGCGGGCAAAGCCTGCTGGCTGCCATGAAGCTCGGCCTGAGCGCGCCGGCGCAACTCATCGATCTGCAAGATCTGCCAGAGCTGCATGGCATCGCGGTTCGGGACAAGGTGCTGCATATCGGTGCCATGCAGACCCATGCCAGCATCGCGCAGTCCCCTGCGGTGCGGGCTTTTTGCCCCATGCTGGCGGCGCTGGCCGCCGGCATTGCGGATCAGCAGGTGCGTTCGGTTGGCACGCTGGGCGGGGCTTTGGCCCACAACGACCCGGCCGGCTGCTGGCCCGCTGGCGTGTTAGCGCTGGGCGCTACGCTGCTGACCAGCCAGCGACAGATCGCCGCCGATGACTTCTTTCAAGGCTTGTTCTGCACCGCACTGCGCCCTGGGGAGTTGTTGCTGGCGGTGCGTTTTGAGCCAGCGCTAGCGGCTGCCTATTACAAGCAAGAGCAGGCCGCCTCGCGCTTTGCCCTGCTAGGCGTGGTGGTGGCGCGCCTGCCTGTCGCCCGGGGCTCTGGGCAGGCGCGGGTGCGGGTCGCCTTGACCGGCTTAGGCCCCGGTGTGCGGCGCTGGGCTGCTGCCGAGCAGGCCTTGGCCGCACAGTGGGGCGCACCGGCGCTGGACGGTTTGCAACTGCCAGCTACCGCCGCGCTCGGCGATGTCCATGCCGGGGCAGACTACCGGGCCCATTTGGCCGGCGTCCTGTGTCGCCGCTTGGTGTCTCGGCTGAGTCAGCAGCCAGCGCCGGTAAACACCAGACACGGTTTGTTGCAGCGTTTTTTTCATCCACTCTTCAGGAGTTCGCCATGAGCCAAGCCCTGCCCTCTGCCCAGCACTACGGGGCGCCCCTAGCGCTTGACACTTGGGTGCAAGACAAGGCCCATTTGCTCAAGCCGCCGGTGGGCAATCAGCAAATCTGGCCCGGTTCGGACCTGATTTGCACGGTGGTGGGCGGCCCCAACCAGCGCACCGATTTCCATGTTGACCCCTTCGAAGAATATTTCCATCAGTTCAGGGGCAATGCCTCGCTGCTGATCGCCGACCGGGGCCAGTTTGAGCGAATTACCCTGCGCGAAGGCGATGTATTTTTGCTGCCCGCCTATGTGCGCCACTCGCCGCAACGTCCAGAGGCCGGCAGCTTGTGTACCGTCATCGAGCGGGCCCGGCCCGCGGGGCTGCTTGACGCCTTTGAGTGGTACTGCGCCAATTGCGGCGCATTGGTGGCTAGGCGCGAGCTGCAATTACAGAGCATTGTGGAGGACCTGCCCCGGGCGTTTGCCTCCTTTTATGATGTTGCGCCCACAGAGCGGCGCTGCGGGCACTGTGGCACGGTCCATCCGGGGCGCGATTGGCAGGCTTGGCACAGCCTGTGCGCCCAGCGGGCTGCGGCCACCACCCAAACCTACCCCCGGGTTAGCCACTAGGCCCGGACAATTGCTTTAAGCCTAAACTATGTGGGTGAGTCAAAACCTCTTTCTTTTCTAACTAGGAGATTACGATGAAATTCAAGTTCAGCAGTGTGGTGATGGTGGCCGGTTTGGCAGCAATGGGCTTGAGCGCGCAGGCCCAGTCGGTCAAGATTGGCTTCATGGGTACCCTCTCCGGTCCTGCCGGCGCTCTCGGCCAAGACCAGTACGACGCCTTCATGCTGGGCATCGAGCACCTGGGCGGAAAACTCGGTGGTGCGACGGTTCAAGTGGTCAAGGAAGACGACCAACTCAAGGCTGACTTGGGCGTGCAACTGGCGCAAAAGCTGATGGAGCGCGACAAAGTTGACATCATCACCGGTGTCACCTTCTCCAACGTCATGATGGCCATCCACAAGCCCATCACCGATGCCAATGTGCTGCTGGTGGGTTCCAACGCTGGCCCCTCGCCCCTGACCGGCAAGGGCTGCCACAAGAACTTTTTCTCAACCTCCTGGAACAACGACTCATTGCATGAGTCCATGGGCCAGCATGCCACCGACACCGGCTACAAAAAAGTCTATTTGCTTGCGCCCAATTACCAGGCTGGCAAAGACGCTCTGTCGGGCTTCAAACGCATGTACAAGGGCAGCGTCATTGACGAGGTCTACACCACGGTCAACCAACCCGACTACTCGGCCGAAATCGCACAACTGCAGGCTGCCAAGCCCGATGCTATTTATGTGTTTTATCCCGGTGGCATGGGCGTGAACTTTGTCAAGCAGTACCAGCAGGCCGGCTTGCTTGGCAAATTGCCTATGTTGTCAACCTCAACAGTCGATGGCACCACCCTGCCGGCCCTCAAGGACATCGCCCTGGGCGCTGTGACCGGGTCGCCCTACAGCCCGGACATTGACAACCCGCAAAACAAAAAGTTTGTCGACGACTTCAAGAAGAAGTTCAACCGCGTGCCCTCTCTGTACGCAGCACAAAGCTACGATGCTGCCATGCTGATCAATGCTGCCTTGGCCAAGACCGGCGGACGGGCGGATAACCGTGACACGCTGCGCGCCGCTCTCAAGTCTGCCGAGTTCAAATCGGTCGCCGGGCCGTTCAAGTTCAATACCAACCAGTTCCCGATACGCAATTTTTACCGTGTCGATGTAGCCAAGGATGCCACTGGCCAGGCCGCTTTTGTGAACAAGGGCGTGGTGCTTAAAGACCATGCCGATGCTTATTACAAGGATTGCGCGCTGTAAGTCTGTGCCCGAACGCCGCATCTGCTGGCCATGAGCGCCTCTCTTTTTGCCGTACAAATGCTCAATGGCCTGCAGCTCGGTGTGCTGCTGTTCATGCTGTCGGCCGGCTTGACGCTGGTGTTTGGCATCATGAACTTCGTCAACCTCGCGCACGGCAGCCTCTACATGATGGGGGCCTACTTTGCCGCTGCTGCTTACAACCGCACAGAGTCTTTTTTGCTGGCCGCCCTGTTTGGGGTCAGCGCGAGTGCGGCGCTCGGCTTTGCCATGGAACGTCTGGTGGCCGCGCGGCTGTATGCACGTGACCACCTGGACCAGGTGCTCGCCACTTTTGGCCTGATCCTGTTCTTCAATGAACTGGCGCGCTGGGTCTGGGGTGCCTCGCCCTACTACATGAATGTGCCCGAGGCGCTGTCGGGCACCATCAATTTGCTGGGCATCTCTTACTCCCGCTACCGGTTTGCCATTATTCTGGTCGGCCTGCTGGTGGCGCTGGGCTGCTACCTGCTGATCAACAAAACCCGGGTTGGCATGCTGATCCGGGCGGGCTCGAGCAACCCGACGATTGTGGCGGCCATGGGCGTGAACATCAAACTACTCAACGCAGCCATTTTTGCGCTCGGGGCGGCGCTTGCCGGCGTGGCCGGTTTGATGAGTGGGCCGATTTTGTCAGTGCAACCGGGCATGGGCGAGCCGATCTTGATCACCGCCATGATCGTCATCGTGATCGGTGGCATCGGCTCGGTGCGGGGGGCTTTTTACGCGGCCCTGCTGGTTGGGCTGATCGACACCGCCGGGCGGGCCTTTTTACCGATGTTGCTGCGCGAGTTTCTGGACCGCAGCACCGCGCAGGCGGCTGGGCCGGCGCTCGCCTCGATGCTGATCTGCATCTTCATGGCCGCTGTGCTGGCGCTCAAACCCGACGGCCTGTTCCCGGTCAAAAACCGATGAGGCGCGGCTCTGTTGCGACCTGGGCAGGGGCCTTGATTGTGCTGCTGCTGTTGGCACTGCCGATTTACGCGCAACTCGCCGCAGAGCCCTTTGCCCTGACCTTTGGCAGCCGGGTGCTGGTGTTCGCGCTGGCCGCCAGCAGTCTCAACCTGGTGCTGGGCTATGGCGGCATGGTGAGCTTTGGCCATGCGCTGTACCTGGGGCTGGGTGCTTACGCGGCAGGTTTGCTGGCGCACCACGGGGTGAGCAGTGGCTGGGCACAGTTGGCCGTGGCGGTGCTGGTCTGCGCCGCAGTGGGCGCCCTCACGGGCTTGATTTCTTTGCGCACCACAGGCATTGCCTTCATCATGATCACGCTGGCTTTTGCACAAATGTTTTATTACCTGTTTGTCAGCCTCAAACAGTATGGTGGCGACGACGGGCTGTCAATCGCCGTGCGCAGCGATTTTGGCCTCTTCACGCTGGCCTCCCCGACTACCCTGTATTACGCCGCTTTGCTGTTGGTGCTGCTCACCATGTTGGCCACCCACCGGCTTGCCGCGGCCCGCTTTGGCATGGTTTTGCGCGGCTGCCGGACCAATGAGCGGCGGATGAAATCCATGGGCTTTGCCACCCTGCGTTACAAACTCTTGGCCTACATCTTGGCCAGTGTGTTGTGCGGCCTGGCTGGCCTGCTGTACGGCAACCTCACCGGGTTTGCTTCGCCCGCCTACATGGCCTGGACCCTGTCTGGCGAGCTCATCGTGATGGTGGTGCTCGGTGGCATGGGCACTGTTTTTGGCCCGCTGGTGGGTGCGCTGGTGCTGCTCATCAGCGAAGAATTGCTCAAGGCCCTGACCGACCACTGGATGATGATCCTGGGGCCGCTCATCGTGTTGGCGGCCCTTAGCGCTCGGCGTGGTGTGTACGGCTACCTGCTCGATTGGGACGCCTACCGCGATCGCCGTCGTGCCAGGCAAGCGCGCCAGGGCCGTTCCGGAGAGGGGCTGTGAGGCCGCTGCTGCAGCTCGAGCAACTGGTCAAACGCTATGGCGGCTTGCTCGCCACCGACCATGTTTCGCTGGCCTTGGCGCCGGGCGAGCTGCATGCTGTCATCGGCCCCAACGGCGCGGGCAAAACCACCCTGATCGGACAGCTCGCCGGCGAAATTCGACCCGACAGTGGCCGCACCCTGTTTGACGGCCGCGACATCACCGGTCTGCCCACGGCGCAACGGGCCCTGCTGGGCCTGGCCAGATCGTTTCAGATCACCTCGGTGTTTCCTGAGTTCACGGTGCTGGAGAACGTAGCCTTGGCCATGCAAGCGCACTGCGGCCACAGTTTTCGTTTCTGGACCCCGGTGCTGAGCCAGGCCGAGCTGATAGAGCCGGCACACAACGCCATTGCGCAGGCCGGCCTGGCCGAGCGCAGCAGCGCCCGCGTGGCCGAGTTGGCCCATGGCGAGCGGCGCCAACTCGAGCTTGCCATGGTGCTGGTGGCCAGACCCAAACTGCTGCTTCTTGATGAGCCCATGGCCGGCATGAGCCGCCAGGAATCGGGCCTTGTGGTGGAGCTGCTTGGCCGGCTCAAGGGCCAGTACACCATGCTGCTGGTTGAGCACGACATGGACGCCGTATTTGCGTTGGCAGACCGGGTCTCGGTGATGGTCAACGGCGCCATTGTTGCGAGTGATAAACCCGATGCGATCCGCGGCAACGACCTGGTGCGTAGGGCCTACCTGGGCGACGAGGAGCTGCCCGCATGACGGCGCTGTTGCAGGTGCAGGAGCTGCAGACTTTCTACGGTGACGCCCAAGCCCTGTTTGGGGTGGGCCTGTCGGTTGCCGAAGGTGAGTTTGTGACCATGCTGGGGCGCAATGGCATGGGCAAAACCACCACCGTGAGCTCCATCATGGGCATCCGGCCGGCCCGTGGCGGGCGCATTGTTTTTGCCGGGCAAGACATCACCCGGCTGCCCTCCCACCAGATCGCGCGCCTGGGCGTTGGCTTGGTGCCGGAGCAGCGGCAGGTGTTTCCCAACCTCACTGTCCACGAGAACCTGGTCGCCACGGCGCACAACCGGCTGCGCCGCCCACAGCCCTGGACCTTGCAGCGGGTCTATGCGCTGTTTCCGCGCCTGCAGGAGCGACGCGGTAACCTGGGGGCCAACCTCTCCGGTGGCGAGCAACAAATGCTGGCGATTGGCCGCGCGCTCATGACCAACCCCCGCTTGCTGGTGCTCGATGAGGCCACCGAAGGCCTCGCCCCGCTGGTTCGGGCCGAGATCTGGCATTGCCTGGGTGCCCTCAAGAAAACCGGTTTGTCGGTGCTGGTGATTGATAAAAATCTTGGCCCGCTGCTGCGCCTGGCCGACAGCCACTACGTGCTGGAGAAGGGGCAAACCATTTGGAGCGGCTCCTCAGCGGCCCTGCTGGAGGCCAGACACATGCTGAAGGAAAGCCTGGGTGTCTGACTGGCGTGCGCTGGCACCGGCGGCGCTGGAGCGTGCCTACAACGCCCGTGCCACCGTGGCCGATATCGAGGCCGAGTTGCAGGCCTACCGGGCGGGCTCCAGCCCGATGTACCAGCGCCTGGCCTGCCAAGCTGGTTTGCGTTATGGCGAATCGCCTGACGAAACCCTGGATTTTTTCCCGCTACCCGGGCGAACCGATGCGCCACTGTTTGTGTTCATTCATGGCGGCTACTGGCGTGCGCTGTGCAAAGAAGACTCGGTCTTCATGGCGGAAAATTTCACCGCGCTGGGCATCGCGGTGGCCGCACTCGACTACAGCTTGGCACCCGCCGCACATTTGTCGGTGATGGTGGCCCAGTGCCGGCGCGCCATGGCCTGGTTGAGCCATAACAGCCGGGCGCTGGGTGTGGACGCTGGCCGCATGGTGGTGGCCGGCAGCTCGGCCGGTGCGCATCTGGCGGCGATGGTGCTCAATGACGCCTCCTTGGCTGCTGCCAAGCCGCTTGGCGGCCTGCTGGTGAGTGGCCTGTTTGACCTCGAGCCGCTGCGCCATACCCTGCCCAACAGCTGGCTCAAGCTCAGTGCCGAGCAGGCGCAGGCTTTAAGCCCTCAGCACCAGCTGCCGGCGCCGGGCTGTGCCCTGCAGGTGGTGGTCGCAGAGCACGACACCGAAGAGTTCAAACGCCAGTCGCGCGACTATGCACAGGCCTGTTCAGCTGCAGGCAGGCCGACGCTGTTTTATGAGCTCGCCGGGCGCAACCATTTTGATGTGATTTTGGACTGGACCCACCCCGATACAGCCCTTACCGGCAGTGTCAGGGCGTTGCTGGGGATGGCTGCCTGAGGCCGGCTCGCAGGTGCCTCAGCGGCCCGGGGTTCAGCTCAAGACCACGCTGCTCAGGCGGCGTCGGTAGGTGGCCACGGTGGGGTCGGCCGGTGGAATTTGGCCATCGGCCACCTTCACCTTGGGCGGCTCGATGAGTTCGAGAATGGCGATATAGGTTTTCCGTGCCAGATCCTCGGACCAGGTTTTGTCGCGCATCAAGATATCGAGTAATTCGTCCATCGCGGCGGTCCAGTGCTGCGCGGCCATAGCCAGTTGGGCTTTGCCAAAACGGGCCTCGAAATCGCGCCGGTTGGCGGCTATTTTCAGGTCCAGTGCGGCGTTGGCGCCGGCCAGGTCTGGGTGCTGGTCCGCGAAATCAATCGCCTTGAGCCAGCGCTCAAGCGCCTCGAGGCGGCGCACCTGCGCGGCCTGCGCTGCGACTGGCGCAAAGGCCGCCCGGGCCTGCTCCACCTGCTGCATCTGCAGCAGCAGCTTGACGTAATCAAAGCGGGCCCCCTCGTCTTGCGGGGCCAGCAAAACCGCTTGGTGCAGGGCTTCGAGTTGCACCTGCGGGTCATTGGCATCGGGGGCATCGCTGATTTCCACGCCGGTGACCTCGGCCTCAAGCACATCGTTGGCCGGCAGGTGCTTGTCTAGAAAAGCCTTGATCTGGCTCTCGGGCTGCGCGCCCATGAAGCCATCGGCCGGCTTGCCATTCACCATCAGCACACAGGTGGGGATGCTGCGGATACCAAAGGCCTGGCTGAGCTCCTGCTGTTGATCAGAGTCAATCTTGACGAGCTTGAAGCGCCCGGCGTAATCGGTCTCGATCTTTTCAAGCAGCGGGCCGATGACCTTGCAGGGGCCGCACCAGGGGGCCCAAAAATCAACCAGCACGGGCGTGTGCATGGAGGCATCAATCACCTCGGCGTCAAAGTTTTCAACAGTCACATTCATCATGGCAGGCAGTTCGGGCTAAGTTAGTAAAATTAAAGGCTGTCAACTTTTTGGGGGCTGGGCTTGAGGCGGCCTGCCGCAGTGTATCGACCCGCCCCGCCCCAAACTATGAAAAACATCCAGATCGGCGTGGTGATGGGCTCGGGTTCTGATTGGGACACGATGCAGCATGCGGTGCATATTCTCCAACAGTTCGGCATCGGCCATGAGGCACGGGTGGTTTCGGCGCACCGCATGCCCGACGCCATGTTTGCTTATGCCGAGACGGCGCGCCAACGTGGCTTGGCCGCCATCATTGCCGGCGCCGGTGGCGCAGCCCATCTGCCCGGCATGCTGGCGGCCAAGACCACGCTGCCGGTGCTGGGCGTGCCGGTGCCCTCCAAACATCTCAACGGGGTCGACTCTTTGCACAGCATGGTGCAAATGCCCAAGGGGGTGCCGGTGGCCACGTTTGCCATCGGTGCTGCCGGGGCGGCCAATGCGGCACTGTTTGCCGTGGCCATGCTGGCGCAACACGACAAGGACTTGTGCCAGCGGCTTGACGCCTACCGCGCCGAGCAGACCCGGGAGGCCAGCAGCATGACGCTGCCGCCGGCGCCATGAGCTCGCCCGCGATTCTGCCGGGCCCGGGCAAAGGCCAGCAGACCACGCTGGGGGTGATGGGCGGGGGCCAACTGGGCCGCATGTTTGTGCAGGCCGCGCAGCGCATGGGCTATTTCACCGCGGTGCTCGACCCCGATGTGATCAGCCCGGCGGGCCTGGTGAGTCATTACCATATTCAGACCGATTACCTCGATGAGCAGGGTCTGGCGCAGCTGATGCAGCGCTGCGCTGCCATTACCACCGAGTTTGAGAACGTGCCGGCGCCGGCCCTGCACACGCTGGGCGCGCACCGGCCGGTGGCCCCTGGCGCAGAGTCGGTGGCCATCGCTCAGGACCGCATCAAGGAGAAAGCCCATTTTGTGCGCTGCGGCGTGCCCTGCGCACCCTATGCCGTGCTGCAGAGCGAGGCCGAGCTGGCTGCCGTGGCGGACACCCTGCTGCCCGGCATTCTGAAGACAGCCCGGCTCGGTTACGACGGGCGAGGCCAGCTGCGGGTGCGCACGCGCGATGAACTGGCAAACGCCTGGGCCAGTTTGAAGGGTGTGCCCTGCGTGTTGGAGCAGTTGCTGGACCTGCAATCCGAGTTGTCGGTGGTGGTGGCGCGTGGCTGGGACGGCGTCATGGTGCATTACCCGGCGCAGGCCAATGTGCACCGAGACGGCATCCTGGCCATCACCTCGGCCCATGCGGGCAACCTGCCGCCGGCGCTTGGCGACAGCGCGGTTGCGGCCACCCGAGCCATCGCAGAAGGCTTGAACTATGTCGGGGTGCTGTGCGTTGAATTTTTTGTGCTCCAGGACGGCAGCCTGATCGTCAACGAAATGGCCCCCCGCCCACACAACAGCGGCCACTACACGCTGGACGCCTGCGATGTCTCGCAGTTCGAGCTCCAGGTGCGCACCCTGGCCGGCCTGCCTCTGAACGCCCCCCGCCAGCACAGCCCGGCCATCATGCTCAACCTGCTCGGCGAGCTGTGGCTTAATTGGGGTCTGTGGCTTAATTGGGGTCAGATTCGAATTAAATCGGCTGATACTGCACGGCTTCCAGCCCCCGCAAAATTGGAATCTGACCCTAATTATTTTGATCTCGCCCAACTGCTGGCCCTGCCTGGCTTGCACCTGCACCTGTATGGAAAGTTGCAGCCCAAACCGGGGCGCAAGATGGGCCACTTGACGATCAGCGCTGCCACGGTGGTCGAGGTCAAGGCCAGGGCTCTGTTGGCCTGCCGCTTGCTCGGGATTGAGCCGCTGGCTGACTGGCTGGCGCCGTGATCCTGGCCGGCCCGCAAGCCGCGTCAATCGCCGCTGCTGCCGACACCCTGCGGGCTGGCGGACTGCTGGGCCTGCCTACAGAAACCGTGTATGGGCTGGCTGCGGATGCCCAAAACCCGGCTGCAGTAGCAGGTATTTTTTCCGCCAAGGGCCGGCCGGCCGAGCACCCGCTCATCGTGCATGTGCTCGATGCAGCAGCAGCAGCGCACTTTGCCAGCGCGATACCGGCCTTTGCCCAGGCCTTGATGAAGGCCTTCTGGCCGGGACCACTGACCCTCATCTTGCCGCGCCGCGCCGGGGTGGCCGGGGCGGCGGCAGGCGGGCAGGACTCGATTGGCCTGCGTTGCCCAGCCCACCCGGTGGCGCTTGGTGTGTTGGCAGCCTGCGCCGGCCTGGCGCCCCCCATGCCGGGCCTCGCCGTGCCCAGCGCCAACCGGTTTGGTCGGGTCAGTCCGACCACGGCTGCCCATGTGCAGGATGAATTTGGCCCGGCCCTGCTGATTCTCGATGGCGGGCCCTGCGCGGTGGGCATCGAGTCGACCATCGTCGATTGCACGCGCGGCCAGCCCGTGCTGCTGCGCCCGGGCGCCATCACGCCGGCCGAGCTGGCGGCGGCCTGCGGCCAGGACGTGATGCAGCCGCAGGACCTGGCGGATTCGACTCGAGCTGCGCCACGCGCCTCTGGCACGCTGGCATCGCATTACGCACCCAGGGCGCGGGTACGGTTGATGACGGCTGATGCGCTGCGGGCGGCACTGGCGGATCTTGCGACAAAACGGGCCAATCCGGGGGCTGCCAAGGCAGCCATTGCCGTCTACAGCCGCAGCTTGGCGGTGCTGGGCGAATTGCATGCGCCGGGTGTGGCATGGCGCCAGATGGCGCAGACCGCCGCCGAAACGTCGCGACAGCTGTTTGCCGTGATGCGCGAGCTCGACAGCACAGGGGTTGCTGAAATCTGGGTGGAGACGCCGCCCGACTGGCCCGACTGGGCAGGAGTGCGCGACCGGTTGCAGCGGGCGGCGGCGTGAACGGTTACCAGGCGCATCCACGCAAAAAATTCTCTGCATCCGCACAGGGTTTACCCGCCGACTACGACCTTAAACCTGCCAACCTGCTATTGGCCGCAGCCCTGGGTTCCTGACCCTCACCGAAACCGCAACTTCATCACCAGGATGCTGATGACCAGCGTCAGGGTGATGGCGTTGGCGATGATGAGGGGCCAGGCGCTCAGCAACAGTCCGTAGACCAGCCAGCAGCTCACCCCCACCGTGAACACGCTGTACATGCCCAGTGAGATACCGCTGACGTTGCGGGTTTTGAAGGTGTGCCAGACCTGGGGCACAAAGCTCAGCGTGGAGATGGTGGCGGCGAGGTAGCCGAAAGCGTCAATCAGGGACATGGGTTTGGCGCACAGCGCAGTCGCAAGGGGCGCTGATTGTCGGCGAACGGCCTCTGGTACCGCCCAAGGCACAGATGCCATCCGGGGCCGGGCCGCCGCACGATTCGCCCGGGCTAGGGGTGCCCACGGGCATGGGCCCACAATCGCCCCATTGCCCAATTGCCCTGTTGCCCTATTCCCGCAGGGGCCACACTTTAGCGACCGATCCGATGACCCCAAGCACTGCCAACACAGCAAACACCGGCAACTCCGATCTGCCAGACCAGGCAAGCCCGGCACCGCGCGGGCCCGATGGCACCCGCTACCGTGTGCTTGGTGCGCTCAGTTTCTCGCACTTTCTCAACGACATGATGCAGTCGCTGATTCTGGCGATCTACCCGCAGCTCAAGGGGGATTTCAGCCTGAGCTACGCGCAGATCGGCGTGATCACACTGATGTTTCAGCTCACGGCCTCGTTGCTGCAACCCTTGATCGGCTCCTACACCGACAAGCACCCGCAGCCACGCGCTCTGTCGATCGGTATGGGCTTTACCCTGGTGGGTTTGCTAGTGCTGGCGGTGGCGCCCAACTACGCCATGGTCTTGGTGGCAGCGGCCTTGGTGGGGACCGGCTCGGCGATTTTTCACCCCGAATCCTCCCGCATGGCGCGGCTGGCCTCGGGCGGGCGGCATGGCTTTGCCCAGTCGATCTTCCAGGTGGGTGGCAGTGCTGGCCAGGCCATGGGGCCGCTGGCGGCGGCCTGGGTCATCATTCCGTTCGGGCGGCCCAGTGTGGCGGCGTTTTCAGCCGCAGCGCTGATGGCGATGGCGGTGCTTTGGCAGGTGGGCAACTGGTACCTGGCGCACCGGGTGGCGAGTGCCGGCCGGCCTGCCGCGGTGGTGAAGCCCTCGCCATTGCCGCCG
Organism: Rhodoferax sp.; assembly: GCA_009693325.1. GTDB lineage: Bacteria > Pseudomonadota > Gammaproteobacteria > Burkholderiales > Burkholderiaceae_C > Rhodoferax. Next base: position 2,785 of record SHXM01000016.1, on the reverse strand, counting down.
CGGGCCGTGGTGTTTGCGGTCAGCATCCTGATGCTGCTGGTGCTGTCCAAGAGCTTCTACATCACCAGCATCAACAGCTACTACACCTTCTACCTGATCGACAAGTTTGGCGTCACGGTCTCCGGGGCGCAGATGTACCTGTTTCTTTTCCTGGTCTCGGTGTCAGTGGGGACGCTGTTGGGCGGCCTGGTGACCGACCGGCTGGGCGTGAGGCCGGTGATCTGGCTGTCCATTCTGGGCGCCGCACCGTTCACCTTGATGCTGCCCTATGCCAGCCTGGGCTGGACTGCGGTGCTGACGGTGCTGATCGGCCTGATCACCGCGGCCTCTTTTTCCGCCATCATTGTGTTTGCCCAAGAGCTGATGCCCGGTCGGGTGGGCCTGGTGGCCGGGCTGTTTTTTGGGCTGGCTTTTGGCATCGGTGGCCTGGGTGCCGCGCTGCTGGGCTGGATCGCTGACCAGACCAACATCCCCACGGTCTACCAGCTGTGCTCGTTCATCCCGCTGATCGGGCTGCTGACCGCCTTGTTGCCGAAACTGCCGAGTAACAAGCCGAAATAACCGGGCCGAGCATGTGCCGGTGTCCCATTTGCCGGGCGTGATGTTCCGCGCCACGCCCTCGCTCACGCTGCCGGTGGTACTGCTGGGCGGCATCTGGTCGGGGGTGTTCTCGCCCACTGAGTCAGCGGCGGTGGCCGCCCTGTGGGCGCTGATCCTGGGCACGGTGCTGTACCGCAAGATCAAGGTCTCGACCCTGCGCGCCGTGTTTGCCGAATCATCACGCCAGACCGCCACCACCATGTTGCTGGTCGCCAGCGCCTACATCCTGAACTACGCCATTGCCAACGAACGCCTGGCCGACAGCCTGGTGGCCGCCATCGCCGCCATGCAGCTCAGCCAGATGCAGTTCATGCTGGTGGTGAACCTGTTCTTCCTGGTGCTGGGCTGCTTTCTGGACGGCTCGGTGATGATGCTGGTGTTCGTGCCCCTGCTCATGCCCAGCGTGCGGGCACTGGGCATTGACCTAACCTATTTTGGTATTGTGGTCACGCTCAACTTCATGATTGGTCTGATCACACCGCCGTATGGGCTGTTGTTGTTTGTGATGTCCTCGCTGACCCGGGTGCCGCTGATCGAGATCATCCGTGAGGTCTGGCCCTTTGTGCTGACACTCAGCGTGCTGCTGCTGATCCTGACCTGGTTCCCGCAGATCATCTTGTTCCTGCCCCATGCATTTGGCTACAAGTGACCCCCCACGGCATCTTGAACCGTGGCCGTATCTTTGACCTGCCATGAGCAGGCCCATTGCCTTTGTCACAGGTGCCGCGCAGGGCATTGGCCTGGCCACCGTGGCCCGTCTGGCGCGAGATGGCTTTCGGGTGGTGGCGATGGATCGTCATGCCGATCACCTTAGCGCCGCAGTCACCGGCTTGCAGGCCACGGGTCTGGACATTGTGGCGGCCGTGTGTGATGTGTGTGATCGCGCGTCGGTGGTGGCGGCTTTCAACAGCCAGCCGCGCGTTGACGCACTGGTCTGCGCCGCCGGCATCTACAACGATGCCCGGTTTCTGGACCTGACAGAGCAGGCGTTTCGTACCATGCTCGATGTCAACGTGGTGGGTACCTTCATCCCCGAGCAGGAAGCCGCAAGGCGCATGCAAGCCGGCGGGCGCATCGTGACGATCTCGTCGCGCGGTGCGCTGGGCGGCACCCGCTTTGCCCACTATGTGGCCTCCAAGTCGGCGGTGATTGGCCTGACCCGTGCTATGGCCATGGAGCTGCGTGAGCGCCAGATTGCGGTCAACTCGGTGGCGCCTGGCTTTACCGACACGCCCATGACCCGTTCCGCTCCGGCTGAGATGTTCGCGGCCTGGGAGCAGCTCGAACCCGGTGGCAAGGCGGCCAGTCCGGAGGTGATTGCGAATGCCATCGCCTTCCTGGCCGCGCCGTCCACCCAATTTATAACCGGCCAGACGCTCTTCGTCGATGGTGGCAAATCCTTGGGTGGCCTGGGCAACTGAGGCGGGGCGCGAGCCGGGCGAGGGGGCGTTGAGCTAACCGTAACGGTGCGCGTGCACCTGATACATTCAGTCCCTGCCTCCGCCCCCTGTTTGGGAGGGGCCTACCGCCACTTTTGGGTATCAAAGGAATCGGCATGACACGCAGCACCAAGCCCCTGCACGGCGTCAAGGTCATCGAGTTTTGCCATGTCGCGGCCGGTCCGTTTTGCGGCATGCTGCTGTCAGATTTTGGCGCCGAGGTGACCAAGATCGAGTCACCCGAAGGCGATGCCATGCGCCAGTGGCCGCCTTTGAGCGAGGGCTACAGTGAAAACTTTGCCGCACTCAATCGCGGCAAACAGTCGGTGGTTCTGGACCTGAAACAGCCAGCGCAGCGCGACCTGGCGCGCGCCCTGGTGCAGCAGGCAGACGTGCTGGTGGAAAACAACCGGCCCGGCGCCATGAGCCGGCTCGGCCTGGGCTGGGATTGGTTCGGCCCGCGCCAACCCGGGCTGATTTATTGCTCGATCTCGGCCTACGGCCAGGATGGTCCGCGCGGCGGCGAAGGCGGCTTTGACCTGACCATCCAGGCCAGCGCCGGCGTGATGAGTGTTACCGGCGAGTCTGGTGGCGCGCCAGTCAAGGCCGGCGTGCCGGTGGTCGACTTTGCCGCCGGCTTGTATGCCGCCTTCAGCATTGCGGCCCTGCTGGCGCGGGTACGCAGCGGCGGGCCGGGTGGCCAGCTCGACATCCCGATGTTTGCCACCACGCTGGCGATCTCGGCC
>SHXM01000176.1 GCA_009693325.1 Rhodoferax sp. | reverse complement strand
ATTTGCACAGCGACCACTGCGGCGGTAACGCGGCCTTGCAAAGCCGGTATCCGGCCCTGCGCACCGCCATACCCCCTGGGCTGGCCGAGTCGGTGCGGCACTGGGATGTAGACGCCCTCACCTACGCGCCCACCGGCCAAACTTGCCCGCAATTTGGCTTTGATGCGCTGCTGCAGCCGGGCAGCGAGGTCCGGCTAGGTGAGCGCTTGTGGCAGGTGAATGCCGCGCCTGGCCATGACACCCATTCCGTGGTGTTGTTTGAACCGGTGGCGCGGGTGCTGCTGTCGGCCGACGCCCTGTGGGAGCGGGGTTTTGGCGTGGTCTTTCCCGAGCTCGAGGGTGTGCAGGCCTTTGATGCCGTAGCCAACACCCTGGATGTGATTGAGGCGCTGAATCCAGCGCTTGTGATTCCGGGGCATGGCCCGGCTTTTGCCGACCTGCCGGCCGCCCTGAGCTACGCCCGGGCCCGTCTGGAGGGTTTTGTGGCAGAGCCAGCACGGCACCTGCGCCATGGCGTCAAGGTCTTGCTCAAGTTCAAGCTGCTGGAGCAACAAAGCATGGAAGCCCAAGCCTTGGTGCAGTGGGCCCGGACCACGCCTTACTTTGCCCGGATCTACCAGCAGCGCTTTGCACACCTTGATTTTCCCCGCTGGGTGGACGAGCTGCTGGACGACCTGGTGCGGGTCCGGGCGGCGGCGCGGGTGGATGGTGTGGTGCGCAACGTCGGCTAAAGGCAGTCGGGCACCCATCTTGCTGCCGAACTGCGGCGCATCGTCTACGCCCGGCCTGCTTGGCCTATAGGCGCTCAAACCACGCCTTGTTCGCGCAGCGCCGCAATGGCTTGCGCACTGTATCCGTAACGGCTCAAAATCGCATCGGTGTGCTGGCCCAGCGCTGGCACCGCGTCCATGCGCGGCTCGCCGTGTTGCCACGAGCCCGGCGGCAGCATCGCAGGCACCGCACCGGCCGGGGTCTGCACCTGCCGCCAGCGCCCGCGCGCCTTGAGCTGTGGATGCGCCCAGACCTCTGCCATGGCATTGACCTGGGCGTTGGCGATGCCCGCGGCCTCCAGGCGCTCGGCCACTTGCACCGCCGTCAGGCTGGCAAAGGCAGTCAAGATCAGGGCTGACAGCTCTGCACGGTTGGCGCTGCGTTTGGCGTTGCTGGCAAAGCGCGCCTGGCTGGCCAGCTCTGGCTGCACCAAGACCTTGTCGCAAAAAACTGTCCACTCGCGCTCGTTTTGCAAACCCAGCATGACGGTCTTGCCATCACCGGCGGCAAACGGGCCATAGGGGTAAATGGTGGCGTGGCTGGCGCCCGTGCGAGGCGGCGGCGCAGCGCCCTCGAAGGCATAGTACAGCGGGTAACTCATCCACTCGGTCAAGGACTCCAGCATCGAGATGTCAATGCGCTGGCCTTCGCCGGTTTGCTGGCGGTGCATCAGCGCGGCGAGGATGTTGGTGTAGGCGTACATGCCAGCAGCAATATCGGCCATCGAGTTGCCGGCCTTGACGGGCGTTTCGGGCGTGCCGGTGATCGACACAAAACCGGCTTCGCTCTGGATCAGGAGGTCGTAGGCTTTTTTGTCCCGGTACGGGCCGTTGCTGCCGTAGCCGGAGATGTCGCAGACGATGATGCTGGGCTTGATTTTGGACAGCGCTGCATACGACAGGCCCAGCCGCGCGGCAGCCCCTGGCGCCAGGTTTTGCACCACTACGTCTGCCTCTTCAAGAATCAGGCGCATCAGAAGCGTTTGCCCGGTTTCATGCTTGATGTCCAGGGTCAGGCTCTGCTTGGAACGGTTGGTCCAGACAAAGTGCGAGGACAGGCCCTTGACGCGCGCGTCATAGCCACGCGCGAAGTCGCCCACGCCTGGGCGCTCTATTTTGATCACGCGAGCGCCCATATCGGCGAGCTGGCGCGTGGCAAAGGGCGCGGCAATCGCGTGCTCCAGGCTGACAACGGTGATGCCCTTGAGGGGTTGCATGAGTGCTTTCGGTTCGGTTTTTGTTTGGTTTGTGCCGGCTCAGGCCAGTGTGGCGGCCGCATCCATGGTCAGCCAGCCTTCGTGGTCCTGCGCCCACAGTCGAACCGTCTTGCCGTCGGCAGCGGGCTCGCCATGAACGGAGAAAGGATGGGTGTCAAAGGTCGGGCGCACCGCTTTGAACTCAAAGCGCAGCACGGTTGCGCCCGGCAGTTGGTGGCGCAACAAGTCCATCAGCAGCGTGGCGATCAGCGGGCCGTGCACGACCAGGCCAGGGTAGTCCTCGACCTCGGCGCCGTACTTGCGATCGTAGTGAATTCGGTGGCCGTTGAAGGTCAGCGCCGAATAGCGAAACAGCAGCACATCGTCTGGCACGATGCGCCGCGCCCAGACGGCTTGCACAGGCGCGGCCACAGGTGGCGGCTTCACATCATTGGGGGTGGGTGCGCCGCGGTAGACGATGTTGTGGTGCTCGGTCAGCGCCACGGCCCGCACGCCCTGACGGCGCACTTCATGGCGCACCCGCACAAACAGCAGGCCGCCGGTGCGTCCGGGTTTTTCTTTGATATCGACGATAGTCGATGTGCGCGAGAGGGCATCGCCCACCCGCAGTGGCTCATGAAAGGCAAAGTCGCTGCCCGCCCACATGCGGCGCGGCAGTGGCACCGGCGGCAAAAAGCCGCCGCGCTTGACATGGCCGTCCGCACCAATCTCCGACTGCCGGTCAATCGGCAAAAAATAAAGCCAATGCCACAGCGGCGGTAGCGGCGTGCCGTCGGCTGGCCGCTGGGCTAGCCCGCCCGGCGGCCAGTCCAGGGTGGCCGTCAAGGCGGCAAAGGGGGTGGCGGTGGCCGTGTCATGGACCGTCTCGCTGCGGCCCAGCCAATCTTGTAAATTCACATTGGTCCTTGGCGGATTGTGTCAACTTTGATCTTAGCGGCGCTGACCACACGCGGCCAATGCGCGAGGTCCTTTCTAACCGGTGCCTTGCACTGCTGCGGGTGTGCCGGCCTCGACTTCCGCCGCCTGCATGCAAGGCCTGTCCATGGAGCCCATCTGGGGTGCTGCTTGAGTGCAGGCGGCGCATTGACGGTCATTTTCGCGCTTCTTCCTTGCCCATAGCCCAAGCTATGGACGCCTCAGTCAGGACAAAACTGCCTCATCGCTGGATCCACCTGCCGGCCAAACCCTCATGAACCATCTCGGCTTAATGCATCTGGTACAGCCAGACCGGCCGACCCTGCACACCCTCGAGCCAGCCGGTCGGCGCCTCACCGGCGACAGGAAATTCCAGGCTCACCAGCCAGGCGCCAGGGCGCAGTTCAGCGCGGGCTTTGGCCATGGCGCGGGCCATGCTTTCGGGCCGCTGAAAAAGGTAAACCAGCGAATAACCAGACCAGTCGGCACGCCAGATGTCGCCCTGGGTCACGGTTGCCCACGGACAGCGCCAGGCGCACAGCAGGCGCAACAGCCGGCTCCATTCAAGGCCGTGCACATCGGCCCGCGGGTAAGCCCGGCGCAGCGCCTGCATGCCCTGTCCCAGGCCGCAGCCCGCGTCAAGCATCCGGGCGCCGGGCGGCAGGGGGGCGAGGTCCGCCAGCTTGTCCAGAGCGCCATGAGGCGTGGGGAACAGTGGCGCATCGCGCCAGGAATTGATCGGGTAAACCAGCAGCAACAGCAGCAGCGGCATCAGCCAGGCCCAGGCCGGCAGGGCGACCACCCCCGAGAGTGCCAGCGAGAGCGGAAAGCCCAGCCCGATCAGGCTGCGCCGCCACCAGGTGCCGCCCCAAACACTGCACACCACGCCCAAAACGGTGCCCGCAACCAAGGCGGCTAGCGCCGAGGCGCCGGCAGCACGCAAAGTCCAAAACAACGCCCAGGTACCACCCCAGGCCAGCAGTGCTGAGAGGGGCCAAAACAAGCGTGGTCGCATACTGCTCTGGGGCCAGACCGCGGCGCTTTAGCTGCTGCCGCGCAGGCGGTCAATCAGCCCGTTGAGCGCCTCGAGCGAACCAAACTGTATGCTTAGCTCGCCCATTTCCTCCACCCGCCCGGCGCGTTTGAGTCGTTTTTTGATCCGCACCTCGACCTGTGCGGCCAGCAGGTCTGACAACTCTTCCTCCAGCCGCTTGAGGTCGCGCGATTTTTCTTTTTTGGGCTTGGCCGAGGTCAGGTTAAATTCTGCGCTGAGCTTTTTCACCAGGCTCTCGGCTTCACGCACAGACATTTTTCTGGCCGTGATCTGGTTCGCTGCGGTAATCTGGCCGGCACGGTCTAAGGCCAGCAGGGCACGGGCATGGCCCATGTCCAGGTCGCCGGCCATCAGCATGGTCTGCACCGGCTCGGCCAGGTTCAGCAACCGCAGCAGGTTGGAGGCAGCGCTGCGGGAGCGGCCCACGGCTTGGGCAGCGCGTTCGTGCGTCAGCCCAAATTCTTTCACCAGCCGTTGCAGGCCCTGCGCTTCTTCAAGTGGGTTGAGGTCTTCGCGCTGGATGTTTTCGATCAGGGCCATGGCCGCAGCGGCCTCATTGGGCACATCGCGCACCAGCACGGGTATGCTGTCCAGTCCGGCTAGCCCGGCTGCTCTAAAGCGCCGCTCGCCCGCAATAATTTCATACAGGCCCTGGTTGGGGCCATCTTTGAGTTGGCGCACCAAAATCGGTTGCATGATGCCCTGCGCCTTGATGGATTCGGCCAGCTCATAGAGCGCCCCTTCGTCCATACGGGTTCGGGGCTGGTACATGCCGGCAACCAGATCGACCAGCCGCAAGGAGGCCGGCAACCCGGGGCTGGTGCTGCTGGCGGCAGAGTCATCGGCAGCGTTCTCGCTGACCTTGGGGCCCAGCAAGGCCTCCAGACCGCGACCCAGGCCCTTGGGTTTTTTGCTAACCATTGGCGTGTTCCTTTTGAAATTTGGTATCTTGAACGGTTGTGGCGCGCGCTCCGGTTTTCAGTGCATGCAAGCTCGCCAATCCTTCGGGCCAGTCGCCCAAGCCTGACTCGGCATTGAGGTGGCCGCGCGCGCCCAGACAAACAAAACGAGCACCCCAGTCACGGGCGAACTGCTGCGCCCGCGCCAGGCTGCAGTAGGGGTCTGTGCTGCTGCGCAGCAGCAGCGCCGGAAAAGGCAGCCGGGTTTGCTGAACCGGCGCCCAACTGCGCAGCACCGGGCGCAGCGCAGGCAATTCGGGGTCTGCAGGTGCCACCAGCAGGGCACCCGCCACCCGGGCGGTCTGGCGCGAATGCGCAGCCCAGGCGGCCACCAGCAGGCAGCCCAAACTGTGGCCAACCAGCCAAACCGGCACGGCCCGGGCCAACAACACATCTTCCAGCCGAGCAATCCAGTCGCCGCGCAGCGGCCGCAGCCAGTCGTGCTGCTCGACCCGCTGGTAGCCATGCAACGCCTCCCAGCGGCTTTGCCAGTGCAGCGGGCCAGAGCTTTGCCAGCCCGGCAGGATCAACACATCAGAATCTGTCATTGCTCTTTTTTTATAGCGCAAACGGCCTGCGGGACAGGGGCTTGCGCCTTTATTGCTTACATGGTTTTGCTTCGGGTCACCATCTCTTGGGCAAAGCTTACAAACGCCTGCGCGCCTTTGCTAGACGGGTCAAACACCACGCCGGGCAGGCCATAGCTCGGCGCTTCGGCCAAGCGCACATTACG
>SHXM01000175.1 GCA_009693325.1 Rhodoferax sp. | reverse complement strand
ACCGCAGCCTGTAACTCGGGAACCGCCTGCTCCTGCAGCCAGTTCAGGGCGACTGGGTGTTGCGGCCAGACCATGCTGTGCCACAGGCAGCGACTGCGAATGGTTGGCAGCAATTGGTGCGCCGCCTCACTGGCCAACACAAATTTAAGCTCGCCAGCCGGTTCTTCCAGTGTCTTGAGCAGGCCGTTGGCGGTGACATGGTTCATGCGCTCGGCAGGGTAAACCAACACCACTTTGCCGCGTCCCCGGGCGCTGCTGCGCTGGCTGAACTCGATGGCCTCGCGCAGCGCCTCGGCCTTGATTTCTTTGCTGGGCTTGCGTTTGGCACTCTCCAAATCGGCCTGCGCACTTTGCGCCAGGGGCCAGCCAAGAGCCAGCATCACCGCCTCGGGCATCAGCACACACAGGTCGGCATGGGTGCGCACGTTCAGCGCGTGGCAACTTTGGCAGTGGCCGCAGGCGCCCTGGGCGCTGGGCTGATCACACAGCCAAGCCGCCGCCAAACTCAGCGCCAATTCATACTGGCCCAGCCCGGATGGTCCGGCCAGAAGCCAGGCATGGCCGCGCTGCGTCAGCAATTGCGTGGTTTGAGCCCTGATCCAGGGCGCAGGAGCGGCGCTCAAGTTAGCCACCCACGCTTGTGCACTGCCAGCCGCAGCGCCTGCCAGACCTGCTCGCGTGGCAGGCTGGCGTCGATTCTGGTGAAGCGGGCCGGATCGGCGGCCTGGCGTTGGCCATAGGCCTGCGCGACACGGCGAAAAAACTCAAGTGGTTGGGCCTCAAAGCGGTCGGGTGCCCGCGTCTGCGACAGCCGGGCTGCCGCTACGTCTGGCGCGAGGTCGAACCACAGGGTCATGTCGGGTTGGCGCAGCGCCCGGCTGCCCAAGCCGGCCACGGCCTGTACGCGTTGTTCTAAATAAGCCAGCATATCGACGTCAAAGCCGCGTCCTCCGCCTTGGTAGGCAAAGGTGGCGTCGGTGAAGCGGTCGCACAGCACCACCTCGCCACGAGCCAGTGCAGGCTCGATCAAGGTTTGCAGATGGTCGCGGCGTGCGGCGAACACCAGCAGCGCCTCGGTCATGGCGTCCATCGGGTCCCGGAGTATCAAGGTTCGCAGTTGTTCCGCCAATGGCGTGCCGCCAGGCTCCCGGGTGAGGACGAGCGCCCTGCCCTGTGCCCGAAAAGCCTCGGCTAAGGGCTCTATATGGGTCGATTTGCCGGCACCATCAATGCCCTCAAAGCTGATAAACAAACCGCTAGAAGTCATGTTTGGTCACTGCCCGCGCTGGTATTTGTTGACCGCCTGATTGTGCTCCTCCAGGCTGTTGCTGAAGGCACTGCTGCCGTCGCCGCGAGCGACAAAGTACAGGGCCGCTGTGCTGGCAGGCTGTACCGCCGCCAGCAGCGCCGCCTGCCCTGGCATGGCAATCGGTGTGGGCGGCAGGCCTTTGCGGGTGTAAGTGTTCCAGGGCGTATCGGTTTGCAGGTCGCGGCGGCGTAAATTGCCATCAAAACCGGCGCCGATACCGTAAATCACCGTTGGGTCGGTTTGCAGTGGCATGTCTAATTTGATGCGGTTATTGAACACGCCGCTGATCATCGCCCGGTCGTCTGGGCGGCCGGTCTCCTTCTCGATGATGCTGGCCAAAATCAGCGCCTCTTGGGGGTTGCGCAGCAGCGTGCTTTGTTGGCGCTGTTCCCAGGCCCGGGCGAGTTGATTGTCCATCGCCTGCAAAGCGCGCTTGAGCAGGGCCAGGTCGCTGCTGTCCCGGGCATAGGTGTAGGTATCGGGGTAAAAGCGACCCTCGGCCGCTTGTCCGGGCAGGCCCAGGAGCTCCATGATTTTTTCTGGCTCCAGGCCCTGTGAGTCGGGCTTGAGCCGCTCGGCTTTTTGCAATGCTGCGCGGACCTGGCGAAAGTTCCAGCCCTCTACCAAGGTCACGCTGTTGAGAGATTCTTCCCCACGAACCAGCTTGCGCAGCAGGCTGCGCGGGGTGCTGCCGGGCTCCAACTCGTAGTTGCCAGCCCGAATTCGACGCGAATCGCCTGACAGGCGAAACCAGCCGTAGAGCAACAGTGGGCTGAGGTCAACACCCGCGTCGCGAACCGCCTGCGCCACCCCGAGGACCGAGGTTCCGGGCTCAATCGTGAGCTCCAGCCCTGGCGTCTTGAGCCTCAGGCTGTGGTTTACCCACCATAGCGCAGTGCCGACTAGCAACAGGGCCATCAGCACAGCCGGCAACAGCCACAGCATGATCAAACGTCGCACAGCCCGCTTGCTTTCCTAAAACAACAGGACCGCATGATAATTCAGCCCATGAAAACACCTCTTCACGGCGTGACACCGCTCGGGCACCTTGGCGTTATTCGTGCCCAGGGCGATGATGCGGCTGCCTTTTTGCACGGACAACTGACCCAAGACTTTGCTTTACTTGGACTCTCGGAGGCCAGACTGGCCGCCTTTTGTTCGGCCAAGGGGCGCATGCAGGCCAGCATGATTGGCTTCAAGCGCAGTGCCTCCGAGGTGCTGCTGGTGTGCCCGCTGGACCTGCTGCCAGCCACCCTCAAACGGCTGTCCATGTTTGTCATGCGGGCCAAGGCCCGGCTCAGCGATGCCAGCGCTGATTTCTCGCTCTACGGGCTGTGTGGCAGCGCACTCGGTGCAGCGGCATCGGGCGCGCCGGTGCCCTGGTCCAAACAAGATGTTGAGGGCGCCACGGTGGTTCGACTCTATCCGGCTGACGCCACAGCGCGGGCGCTTTGGGTCGGCCCGGCCAGCGCCGCGGCCCCGCCAGGTGCCCCGCTTGACCCGCAGCTTTGGGCCTGGTCTGAGGTGCGCAGCGGCATCGCCAGTATCAGTCAGCCCTTGTTTGAGGCGCTGGTGCCGCAGATGCTCAACTATGAGTCCGTGGGCGGCGTGAGCTTCAAAAAAGGCTGCTACCCAGGCCAGGAAGTCGTCGCGCGCAGCCAGTTTCGTGGCACCCTCAAGCGCCGCGCTTTTCTGGCCCGCAGCGCTGGCTCAATGCGCGCTGGCGAAGAGATCTTCAAAGCCGCCGAGCCAGACCAAGCCTGCGGCCTGGTCGCCCAGGCTACCGCAGTTCCCCCCGGCTTGGGCGATGGGTTTGAGGCCATTGTTTCGATCCAACTCAGTGCCGCTGACGCCGGCCCCCTGCACCTCGGCAGTGCCAGCGGCCCCACCCTTACCCTCAGCCCGCCGCCCTACCCTTTGCTGGCTGATATTTAACCGAGTTTGGCCAGTAGTCGGCGCGCCTGCAGATGCCCGGGCACGCTGGCGATGACAGACCGCTTCTCGGGGATGACGCATGGTCTGCGGTGGTGCGCTTCACAGCGCGTGGCTTAGCCAAGTGTTGAGTAGGCCTTCGGACGCATGCGGCTCGCCTGCCGGCTCAAAGCCGTGGCGCTCAAAAAAGCCCCGGCTGCTGCGGGTGGCCTGTACCTGAACCACGGCGTCGCCACGGTTTCTAGCCTCCTGGAGTAGGGCCAACAGCAGAGACCGGCCGTAGTGCGAGCCGCGCAGCACGCGCAGCACGCCCAAGCAGTCAATCCGGGCCACGCCCGCTGCTGCTGGCAGCAACCTTGCGCAGGCCACAGGCAGACCGAGCCGGTTGCGCAGCAGCACGTGCACCGCGGTTGCCTCATCGGCATCGGAGTCGGGCGCGATCACGCCGGCTTGCCGCCGCAGTGGCAACAACTCGGCCGCCAAACCCGTCCACGCGCCCACCTCGGCCAGCGTCACCGGCTCACCGGCTTCAAAACCCAGCATGATCTCGCGCAGGCGCTGAGGTACTGGCAGCGGCACCTGGGCGTGCGGGTCGGCAAACACATAGACCAGTTCGCTGCTGATCAGCAACTGCTCGTCTCTGAAAATACCGCCCACAAATACCATGGACGAGGTGCCTATGCGTGCACATTTCAGGCCCACCTCCAACTGGTCGTCCAAGCGGGCCGAAGCATGAAACTCTACCGTGGCTTTGCGCACAAAGGGCTCGCCGCCCAGGTCGGGCATGCTGACCTCGTAGGGGATGGCCAGGGCGCGCCAGTAGTCGGTGATGGCGATGTCAAAGTAGGTCAGGTAGTGGGCGTTGAACACCACTTTTTGCTGGTCAACTTCAGACCAGCGCACCCGCAGCGGGTTGATGAAACGGAAATCTTCGCGGCGGGGTGTGGTCATGGCTGGGCAGTGCTTCGGCCAGAGGGGCCGGGTGCTTGTTGTTACAGTTCAGTTTTCAGATCGTACACCGCAACACCATGGCCTTCATCAACTACATCACCCAGATCCAGTTCGACTTTGGCGCGCTCTCCTTGCTCAGGCAAGAGTGCGAGCGCGTCGGCATCAGCCGCCCGCTGGTGGTGACCGACGCCGGCGTCAAGGCCGCCGGCCTGCTGCAGCGGGCGCTCGATATGTTGCCGGGCTGGCCGGTGGCGGTGTTTGACCAGACCCCTTCGAACCCGACCGAGGCCGCCGTGCGCGCCGCCGCCGCCGTCTACCGCGCTCACACCTGCGACGGCTTGATCGCCCTGGGTGGCGGCAGCGCCATCGACTGCGCAAAGGGCGTGGCCATCGCCGCCACCCATGAGGGGCCGCTGACCCACTACGCCACCATCGAAGGCGGCTCGCCCCGAATCAGCGAAGGCGTGGCGCCCATCATCGCCGTGCCCACCACCAGCGGTACCGGCAGCGAGGTAGCGCGCGGCGCCATTTTGATTGTGGACGACGGCCGCAAACTGGGTTTTCATTCTTGGCACCTGGTGCCCCGGGCCGCGATCTGCGACCCGGAGCTGACCCTGGGCCTACCGCCGCAGCTGACCGCCGCCACCGGCATGGACGCCATTGCCCACTGCATGGAAACCTTCATGGCGCCGGCCTTCAACCCGCCAGCCGACGGCATTGCGCTCGATGGCCTGGCGCGCGGCTGGGCGCACATCGAGCGCGCCACCCGCGACGGCGCCAACCGCGAGGCCCGCCTGAACATGATGAGCGCCTCGATGCAGGGCGCCATGGCCTTCCAAAAAGGCCTGGGCTGCGTGCACAGCCTAAGCCACAGCCTGGGCGGAGTCGACCCGGGCCTACACCACGGCACCCTCAACGCCATGTTTTTGCCGGCGGTGGTCACATTCAACGCCAGTTCGCCGTCCATCCAGCAAGAGCACAGGCTTCAACGCATGGCCCAGGCCATGGGGCTGGCAGCCGCCACAGACATCCCGCAGGCCATTCAAGAGATGAACGCCCGCCTGCGCCTGCCCAGCGGCCTGGCGGCCATGGGCGTGCAGTCTGACAGCTTTGCCCGCGTCATTACCGGCGCCCTGGCCGACCACTGCCACAAAACCAACCCGCGCTTGGCCAGCGCTGATGACTACCGGGCCATGTTGGCCGATTCAATGTAGCGAGTGGCCCCGGGGGCCCACTGGCACCAAGATTGCTATGACTGCTTACCGGCAGGGCCCTACCCTGCCCTCACCGAGATCACCGAGACCCCCGATGTCCATCCACGCCGCGCTGACCCACACCACCCACTACCGCTACGACAAGTCCATTAACCTTGGGCCACAGGTGATCCGGCTGCGCCCTGCCCCGCATTGCCGCAGCAAAATCATCTCGTACTCGCTCAAGGTAGAGCCTGTCGGGCACTTCGTCAACTGGCAGCAAG
>SHXM01000174.1 GCA_009693325.1 Rhodoferax sp. | reverse complement strand
GGGGCCGCGCACCGGTTCACTCAGGCGGTACAGGCTAGACAGCGCCTCCATGAGTTCCCCTGGGGCCTGATTCCCCTGCACCGAGGCCGACGCTAAGACCACCGGTATATGCGGCACTCTGCGCCGCAGCGCAGCCACCACATCATGCAGGGCCGCCGCACCCAGCGAGGTCACCAGGCCAATGCCCCGGGGCATTGGCGGCAGGCGACGTTTGCGTGCAGCATCAAAAAGTCCTTCAGCTTCGAGTCGAGCGCGCAGCTGCAAAAACTGCTCGAACAAGGCGCCCTGCCCGGCCCGGCTCATGCTCTCCACCACCAGCTGCAGTTCCCCGCGTGGCTCATAAACACCGACCCGGGCGCGCAGCTCCACCAGCTCCCCATCCCGCGGAGAAAAATCAAGCAAGCCTGCAGCACGCCGAAACATGGCGCAACGCAACTGGCCGTTGGCGTCTTTCAGCGAAAAATAGCAGTGCCCGCTCGGTGCCCGGGAGAAACCACTGATTTCGCCGCGCACCAGCACCGGGTTGAAACGGGCATCCAGGGCATCCGCGACCGCGTGACACAGTGCACCGACCTCCCAAACTCGACCGGCCGGGGCAGTTGCGCGCTGCTCAGCCATCACTGACAGCCAGGCGGCACTGATCCATAATCGCGCGGGTTTTCCAAACGGTTTGGGAGTTCATTTGTTTTCAATCATACAAGCGGCTGGTTGGCCAATATGGCCACTGCTCGGCTGCTCGGTGCTGGCCCTGGCGCTCATCATTGAACGATTTATCAGCCTGCGGAGCTCAAAAATAGTCCCGGCAAGCCTGCTGTCAGAGGTCCTGAGCGTCACGCGCACATCAGTGCCGCCGGCCGATGTGGTCAATCACCTGGAGCAGAATTCTGCACTCGGCGAGGTGCTGGCCAGCGGGCTGCGGGCTCTCAACAGCAATCCGCGGTGCAGCGAACCCGAGTTGCGCTCGGTGATGGAGGGCACGGGTCGCCTGGTTGCCCACCGCCTGGAGCGCTACCTTAGCGCCCTCGCCACCATCGCATCGGCGGCACCGTTGATGGGTTTGTTTGGTACGGTGGTAGGGATGATCGAGATTTTTGGCGCCCAAATACCCAGCGGCGGCGCCACAGGCGGCAACCCGGCGCAACTCGCCCACGGCATCTCCGTGGCGCTTTACAACACCGCTTTTGGCTTGATTGTGGCGATTCCATCGCTGATTTTTTGGCGTTATTTCCGTGCCCGAGTCGACGGTTATTTGTTGAATTTGGAGCTGGCATCAGAACGCCTGGTGCGCCACCTCGTTCAATTGCGCGCTTAAAGCGGCCGAGCGCATGAATTTTCGACACAGAAACCGGGAAGAACCGGAAATCAACCTCATCCCGTTCATTGACGTGCTGCTGGTGGTACTGATTTTTCTGATGCTGTCCACCACCTACAGCAAGTTCACCGAGCTTCAAATCATACTGCCCGTGGCTGATGCCGAGACCGCCCGAGACCGCGCACGCGAAGTGCTGGTTGGGGTCAACTGGGACGGTGCGTACACGGTCAACAAGACACCGGTCGCCGGTCGCACTGTGGAAGCTTTGGCACGCGCCCTTTCCAGCAGTTCCGGCGCCGGATCTGACACTGTGCTGCTCATCAGTGCCGATGCCAGTGCGCGACACCAGGCGGTTGTCACCGTGATGGAGGCAGCCCGCAAGGCTGGGCTGACCCAAATCACCTTTGCCACCCAGGCCCCTGGCACGGGCCAGAACCCAGGTCCGTGAGCCGATGACGGCTGCACCCTACACCGCCGGACTGTTGCATGCGCTGAGCCGCAGTTGGGAGCGGCGCGGCCCGCTGGCCTGGCTGCTGTGGCCGATCAGCCTGCTCTACTACGCCCTGCTGCAGGCCCGCAACGCCCTGTATCGATGCGGCTGGCTACAAACCCAGTCCTGTGCGGTGCCGCTGTTGGTGGTGGGCAATGTGCTTGCGGGGGGAGTTGGCAAAACACCGGTTGTGATGGCGCTGCTGGAGCACCTGCAACAGCGTGGCCTGCGCATTGGCGTCATTTCCCGCGGCTACGGCCGGCACAGCAGCGGCTGTGTCGAGGTCAATCAAGACAGCTGCCCGGCCGATGCGGGCGACGAACCCCTGCTCATCCAGCGCCGCACTGGCGCCCCGGTGGTGGTCGCCGACCGCCGCGGGGAAGCCGCCGATTTGCTGCTCGCCAGGCACCCAGACACCGAGTTGATCATCTCCGACGACGGCCTGCAACACCGGGCGTTGCGGCATGACTATGCGTTGTGCGTGTTTGACAACCGGGGTATTGGCAACGGCATGCTGCTGCCGGCCGGGCCTCTACGTGAGCCCTGGCCGCGGCCAGTCGACCTGGTTTTGCACACCGGTGACAGGCCGGCTTTTGGCGGCTTTCGTGCCCACCGGCAGCTTGCCGCTGTGGCGCTGCGGCAGGATGGCTCGGCGCTGGCGCTGAGCGACCTGGCGGCTAGAACCCATCCCCCGCTGCTGGCCTTGGCGGCGATCGCCAAACCAGAAGAATTCTTCGGCATGCTGCGAGCCAGTGGCCTGGTCTTGGGCGCCACACTGGCGCTACCTGACCACCATAGTTTTGACCGCTGGAACGCCAAGCAATACCAGGGCTACACCATCATTTGCACAGAAAAAGACGCCAACAAACTGTGGCCCTACCACCCGGACGCGCTGGCCGTGCCGCTGTTGCTCACCCTAGAGGCCGGCTGCCTGGCTGAAATTGACCGGTGGCTGGCGACTTGGTGGTCGGCAAAGATATCATCCACATATGGACACACGACTGCTTGAACTGCTGGTTTGCCCAGTCACCAAGGGCCCACTGAGCTACGACCGGGACCGTCAAGAATTGCTGTCGCGTAGCGCGCGACTCGCCTATCCGGTACGCGACGGCATTCCTGTTCTGCTTGAAACCGAGGCGCGAACCCTGAGCGACGAGGAACTCGGCCTGTGAGCTTTACGGTGCTGATTCCGGCCAGACTGGCCTCCACGCGCCTGCCCAACAAACCCCTGGTCGACATTGGGGGGCTGCCCATGGTGGTGCGGGTGGCGCGGCGGGTGCTGTCTGGCAACCCCGGCAGTTGGCAGCCGCGTGTGGTGGTAGCCGCTGACAGCACCGAAATAACCGAGGTCTGCGCCGCGCACGGGGTTGAGTCGGTTCTCACCCGCACCGACCATCCGTCTGGCAGCGACCGGCTGGCCGAAGCCAGTGCCCTGCTGGGGCTTTCAGATGACGAGATCGTGGTCAATGTCCAGGGCGATGAACCGCTGATCGACCCGGCCCTGGTGAGTGCTGTTGCCAATTTGCTGGTGCGGCGACCACAAGCCAGCATGAGCACGGCTGCCCACCCGATAGACAACGAGGCCGAGTACAACAACCCCAATGTGGTCAAGGTGGTGCTGGATGCCAGTGCCATGGCGCTTTACTTCAGCCGCGCGCCCATACCGCACTGGCGGGATCAGCCCGCTGGCTCAGCTCGGTTCCACAGCCCGTCGGCTCTGCCTCAGAGCCTGCATCACATTGGCATCTATGCCTACCGCAGCGGATTTTTGCGCCAGTTCCCAAATCTGCCGCAGGCGCCCATTGAAATCACCGAAGCCTTGGAGCAGTTACGGGCACTGTGGCACGGCTACCGCATTGCGGTTCATGTGGCCACCCAGGCCCCTGGGCCAGGGGTTGACACGCCAGAAGACCTGGCCCGGGTGCGTCAAATATTCAGCACCTGATGACCAACTGCGGGCCAGCCTCGCGGGTTTAGTGCATGCTATTCTCAAAGACTGCTGGGTTCACGGCGAGCCAAACGGCCTGACACCCTCTTATTACAAGGACAAAGATGAGACTCATTCTGTTGGGCGCACCAGGCGCTGGCAAAGGCACTCAAGCCACTTTTATTTGCCAAAAATATGGCATCCCGCAAATTTCTACCGGCGACATGCTGCGCGCGGCCGTCAAGGCTGGCACAGCTCTGGGCCTGCAGGCCAAGAAAGTGATGGATTCGGGGGGCTTGGTCAGCGACGCACTGATCATCAACCTGGTCAGAGAGCGGCTTGCGCTACCCGACTGTGCGGCTGGTTTTCTGTTCGACGGATTCCCCCGTACCCTGCCACAAGCCGACGCCATGAAGTCTGCTGGCGTCAAGCTGGACTATGTGCTGGAAATCGATGTCCCATTTGAGGCTATTGTTGAGCGCATGAGTGGCCGGCGCTCCCACCCGGGGTCTGGGCGCAGTTACCACCTCAGGTTCAACCCGCCCAAAACGCCCGGGCTAGACGACATCACAGGCGAGCCCCTGATACAACGGGCCGACGACTTGGAGGACACGGTTAAAAAAAGACTCGATGTCTACAGCGCCCAAACCCTCCCGCTGATTGACTACTACGCCAACTGGGCAAAAACCGGTGCCGCCGATGCGCCGCGCCACCGCGCCATCAGTGGCACCGGCAGTGTCGACGAGATCAAGGCACGGGCCTTCGAGGCTCTGGCGCGCTGAGGCTGCGGCTTACGCCAGCAAAGCCAGCATCAGCGCCACCCGCGCCTTGACCGCAGACAGGCCAGCCGAATCCGGCAACCGTTGCAAGGGCACCGGCAGCACCCGACCCATTGCGCAGCGAGTAGCCCGAACCACATGCACCCCCTTGGCCTGTGCACGAAAAAGGGCGGCCTCAAGCGAATGGTGCAGGGAACCGTTGCCGGTACCGGCTACCACCAGGCCACGTACCGGGTCCACAGTCTGTGCAGCTGGCGCCAACAACGAATCCACCAGCGCGCCGCTGGCGCCCGCATAGTTCATCACAATCTCGACCCGAGGCCAGCTCGCCCGGCCGGCCAATTTGCCAAGCAAGTCATCATTCAGGCCATCGGACTCGAATACCGGCCAGTTTTTGATCTGCCTGAACCGGCCTTCTTCCACATAGCCGCACGGGCCCGCCTCGCCCGAGGAAAAGGCATCAAGCCGATAGGTGTGTGTTTTTTGTACATCGAGCGCGCCATGCACCACCCCGGCACACACCACCAAAACGCCGCAGGCACCCGCTGTCAGCGCGACGGCCACTGCATCGAGCAGGTTTTGGGGTCCATCGGGGGCTAAGGCGTTGGCCGGGCGCATGGCGCAGGTCAGCACCACCGGCTTGGCCGCCAGCACAGCAGCGCTGAGCACCGAATGCAAAAAGTAGGCGGTTTCTTCCAACGTATCGGTTCCGTGGGTGACCACAAGGCCACGCACATCAGGCTGCTGCAGATGGTGGCGGATGCGCAAGGCCAAGCGCTCCCAGACCTCAAAGCTCATGTCCTTGCTGTCAATCTGCGCCACCTGCTCGGGCACCGCCAAGGTACCGTCAAGCAAATCAACCAAGCCCGGCACACTGTGCAACAAATTGCCAACCGGAATCTGCGCTGCTGCATAGACCAGGTTGTCGGCCGTGCTCTGCGCCATGCCAGCGATGGTGCCACCGGTGCCCAGGACCGGCAACTTGCCACAATTTTTTTCAGTCTGCGCCATTATTTTTCACTTTTTTAAGTATTTTTTCACCATTCGCTGTCGGCAGTAAATAGAACTGTCCGGTTTGGTAACAAGTAGATTGTCCGCTTTCTGTTGTTTGGATTGCGATGGCTTTAAAGCCATCGCGCGTTTTGTTTTGACGGCCCTCACGCGGCCAGCCTGAGCACCTCGCTTTCTGCGCAG
>SHXM01000015.1 GCA_009693325.1 Rhodoferax sp. | reverse complement strand
ATAACCCTTGACTAAATCTCAATTGAGATACATAATTCATTTCCGAACAGGAGAAATGCAATGAGCGCACAAACTTCCATGCTCCACATCCGGGTGGACGATGACATCAAAGACCAGGCAACGCAGGCGCTGACTGCTATGGGTCTGTCGATGTCGGATGCTGTGCGACTTTTTTTGCGTCGCGTGGTAGTCGATCAGGCATTTCCTCTTGAACTCAAGGTGCCAAACGCAGAAACCCAAGCGGCCATTGAAGAGTCCCGCATGATGATGACCAAGCGAAAAGCCAGATTTGCTGACGCTGACGCATTGCTCGCTGATCTTGAAAAAAACAGCCGCCAGTAAACGTGCGTCTCTGCCAAGGGCGGCGGATTACACCAAGATTTTCCTGAAAGACTGGCAGCGCCTTAGCCACTCCGGTCGGTATGACATGGTGCGCCTCAAGGAGGCCATGATCTTACTGATCGGCAATGACGCACCCCTGGGCGCCGAGTGGCTGGACCACGCACTGAAGGGTGAGTGGTCCGATCACAGGGAGTGTCATATCGGTGGCGACTTCCTGCTGATCTATCAGGTGCACGGTAATGCCATCAACTTTGTGCGGGCTGGAACGCATTCAGAACTGTTCAGCAGCTGAGTCAAGCACCTTTGTTCTGGTCAGTCCGACAAAACAGGCGCCGGTTGAGAGGGTCAAGTCCAGCTATGTCGCATTCCATTACACCACCACCGCAGCAAGCCGGCCATCGTCCGGCATTGGTTATTAGCCCGGCCAGTTACAACGGCAAAACCGGTTTGATTGCATCATGTGCAGCGCCCTCCGACATGCTGAAAGCCGCCCCGCTATTTAGCTAAAATGGCCATCAAGCCATCCCAGAGATCCGCTATGCAAGTCACCGCTACCCAAGCCAAGAACCGTTTTGGCGCCATGTGTGCCCTGGCCAAAACTGAGCCTGTGTTTGTTGAAAAAGACGGACGTGTTGACTCCGTCATCTTGTCAGCGAAGCAATACTCCGAGCTACAGGCGGCCAGCCGAACCGAAACGCTGGCCCAGCGCAAAGCCCAATTCGAGCAGACCTACGGTGCGTGGATAGCCGAGCAGAACCAGCGATTCGATACGCATGGCCTGTGGTGCGATGACACGCGTGTTTGGTAACGCGCCCATGCAGTTCGATGTTTTTGAGAACCCCAGCCCACGCATGCGCGATGTGTACCGAAGAATGTTGCTTGCATTGGAGCGTAACCTCCCCCAGCCCACGCATGCGCGATGTGTACCCGTATGTGGTGGACGTGCAGAGTGACCTGCTCAGCGCACTCGCCACGCGCATGGTGGTGCCGCTGGCCGTCACGGCCCTCGCCCCAAACGACCTGCCACGCCAACTGTGCCCGCTGATCCCCGTGAACGACAAGTCATTGATTCTGGTGCCGTTTGAAGCCGCACCGCTGGACAAGCGCTTGCTCAGGGTGGAAGTTACCTCCATCCGGGACCGGTCTCACGAGATCATCGCGGCAATGGATGCGGTGCTCAGCGGCATCTGACAACGCGTGGGCGGGCCATGAGCCTGCACAAACCAGGATTGTCCATAGCCCAAGCTATGGACGCCTCAGTCATCACAAAGCTGCCTCGTCACTGCATCCACCTGCACCCCAAACCCTCATGGACAATCTCGGATACCGAAATCAGCCTCGAGCTGGATAGTTTGCTCAATCACGCAGGCCTCTATGGGCAGCCGCGTTCAGATGCCGCCAGCCAGCCTGCCAACGGATGAGTCAGTGATGGTGTCCGTGTGCCCCGTGCACATGGCCATGGGCCAGTTCTTCGCTGGAGGCGGCGCGCACCTCGGTTACGGTCAGGCTGAAGCGCAAGGCCTTGCCGGCCCAGGGGTGGTTGCCGTCCAGCAGTACTTGGGCGCCCTTGATCTTGACCACATTGAACACCTGCTCGGTGCCATCGGCGGACTGGCCGCGTAGCTGGCCGCCGACCTTGACGCCGGGCGGGAACTCGCTGCGCGGGATGGTTTGCACCAGCGACTCGTCGCGCAGGCCAAAGGCGTCTTCGGGGGCCAGCGCCAGCGTGGCCTGGTAGCCTTTTTCCTGCCCGGCCAGGGCGGTCTCGATGCGCGGCAGGGTGCCGCCATAGCCGCCATGCAGGTAGGCCATGGGCTCAGTGGCTTCTTCCACCAGCCGGCCTTGAGCGTCAGCCACTTTGTAGCGCAGGGTAACGACGCTGTCTTTCTCGATTTTCATAGGTGGTTGCGCAACGGCCAGAGGATAAGATGCGCCATTTTCGCCCAAGCCTGCCTGCGCTCCCATCACCATGACCCACAACCCGACGCTCGGCGTCGTTTACCTTTGCTTGGGCGTGCTTGTTTTTTCATTGCAAGACGCCATCATCAAGCAGGTGAGTGGTGCCTATGCGCTGACCGAGGTGGTGTTCATCCGCTCCTGTGTGGCTGGTCCTATTTTGCTGTTTCTGGTGCAACGGGAGGCAGGCTGGCGGACTATCTTTGCTTCCCGGCTTGGAACCTTGACACTGCGGGCTCTGATCATGTTTGGCGCCTACACCGCCTACTACATGGCCTTTCCGGCCCTGCCACTGGCTGACGCTGTGGCGCTGTATTTCACGGTGCCCCTGTTGGTGACGGCGCTGGCCGGCCCGTTGCTCGGTGAGCGTACCGGCCCGGGGGTTTGGGCTGCGGTGCTGCTGGGCTTTGTTGGCGTGATGGTGATGCTGCAGCCCGGCAGTGGGCTGTTTGAGCCCGCTGCCCTGCTCTCCCTGTTGGCCGCTGCCCTCTATGGTGTGGCCATGCTGATGGCGCGCAAGTTTGGCAGTTTGCTCTCGGCCTCGGTCATGGCCTTTTATCAAAACGCAATTTTTCTGTTTGGCTCGGCCCTGCTGGCGCTGGTTCTGCACTGGGGCGACTGGGTGCAGGCAGTCCATCCCAGCCTGTCTTTTTTGGTGCGGCCCTGGGTGCTGCCCAGCATCATCGACGCGCTGCTGATCGCCGCCTGTGGCGTGGTGGCCGCAACTGGTATGATGTTTCTGACCAGCGCCTACCGGGTTGCCCGTGCCAGCACGGTCACCCCTTTTGAATACACCGGTATTTTGTGGGCTCCCCTGTGGGGGTTTTTGTTCTTTAGCGAAGTGCCTCGGGTCACCACGATGGCCGGGGCGCTGGTGATCGTGCTCGCCGGGCTGTTGGCCTTGCGCATGGCAAAAACTAAGTTTGACTAGCGTCTATGGACAGACCAGCATGAACCCGCTGAGCATGACCGCCAGCACAGCCGATGGCACCATTCTCGTTACCTTTGAAGACGGTCAGAGCGCAACTTTTGCTGCCTATTGGCTGCGTGACAACTGCCACTGCGCTCAGTGCCGCCATGCCGGCAACGGACAAAAGCTCTATCAGATCACCGACCTGCCAGCCGCGCTGTCGGTGCGCACACTGAGCGCGGCCAAGGCGACCCTGCTCGAGGTGGTCTGGTCTGACGGGCATCTCTCCAGCTATGCGGCTGGTTGGCTGGCCGCCCACCAGCTGGGCGCGGCGGCGCGCCACACCCGCCAAGTCAAGCCCCTGTTGTGGGACCAGCGCATTGCCACCGATATGCCGGTGGCCAGCTGGCCGGCCTTGCTGGCTGACCCGGCACAAGAGCTGGCCTGGCTGGAGCGTTACACCGCGCTCGGTTTTGGCTTGCTCAAAGAGGTGCCGACCACGCCCGGCGCCGTGGCTGAGGTGGGTGACCGCTTGGGCTATGTACGGGTCACCAATTACGGGCGGCTGTTTGACGTTAAATCTGTACCCAACCCGACCAACCTGGCCTACACCGCCGTGGCTTTGGGCGTGCACTCCGACAACCCCTACCGCCACCCCTCACCGGGCGTGCAGTTGTTGCATTGCCTGGAGGCCGAGGCGCCGGGCGGTGACACCCTGCTGGTGGATGGTTTTGCAGCGGCTGAGTTGCTGCGCCAGCAGGACCCAGCGGCGTTTGAGCTGCTGCGTACGGTGCCGATAAACTTTCGCTATGCCGACGCCCATACCGATCTGCGCGACAGGCAAACCCTGATCTCCACCGACAGCGAAGGTGTGCTCAAGGCGGTGCACTTCAATAACCGCTCGGCCGACTGGCTGGATGCGCCCGCCGATGTGGCCGAGGCCTGGTACCAGGCTTACCGTCACTTTGCGCAACTGCTGCTGCGTGATGAGCTGCAACTCGTGTTCCGTCTGGCGCCCGGCGACTGTGTGGTGATGCAGAACGACCGTACCCTGCATGGCCGCACCGCTTTTGACCCGAACCTGGGTCGGCGGCACCTGCAAGGCTGCTATATTGACTGCGACGCGATGGAAAGCCGGCGCCTGGTGCTGCGCCGCACACGCGATCTGGCGTAAACACCCATGAACCCTGCAGAAAGCGACTGGCCATGAGCGTGATCGATGAGATTTGCACCGCCTTCGAGCGGCGCGGCCAAGAAACCTATGGCGAGGGCATCAGCCAGTTGGAGCATGCCGTGCAATGCGCCGCCTTTGCTGAACGCGATGGCGCCGACGCGGCCCTGGTCACAGCCACCCTGCTGCACGACATCGGCCACCTGCTGCATGACCTACCGGCTGACGTGGCAGATTCCGGCATTGACACCCAGCACGAAGCCAGTGGCTCGGCCTGGCTGTCGCGCCACTTTGGCCTCGAAGTGACCGAGCCGGTGCGAATGCATGTGGCGGCCAAACGCTACTTGGCCACCAGGGAGCCGGGTTATTTTGAGCGGCTGTCCGACGCATCCAAGCTGTCGCTGCGCTTGCAGGGTGGGCCGATGTCTGAGACACAAGCGGCAGCCTTTGCTGATGCGCCATTTTTTGCCGATGCCATCCGGCTGCGGCGCTGGGACGAAGAAGGCAAGATCATTGACTATCGTGGCCCCGCCCTCGACCATTTTTTACCCCGCGTTCAGGCCTGTCTGGCTTGACCCTGAACTTGAACTTACCCAAGGACTGAGATGAAAACCAAAGCAGCAGTCGCCTGGAAATCGGGCGCCCCCCTGACCATTGAAACCGTTGACCTGGACGGCCCCCGCTTTGGCGAGGTGCTGGTCGAGATCAAGGCCACCGGCATTTGCCACACCGACTACTACACCCTGTCCGGCGCTGACCCGGAGGGTATCTTCCCGGCCATTTTGGGGCACGAGGGTGCCGGCATTGTGGTGGATGTGGGGCCGGGCGTGACAACCCTTAAGAAGGGTGACCATGTCATACCGCTTTACACGCCAGAATGCCGGCAATGCAAGTTCTGCCTGAGCCGCAAAACCAACCTGTGCCAGCTGATTCGCGGCACCCAGGGTAAGGGTCTGATGCCCGACGCCACCAGCCGCTTCAGCCTGGACGGCAAACCGATCTTCCACTACATGGGCACCTCCACCTTCAGCAACTACACGGTGGCGCCCGAGATCTCGTTGGCCAAGATCCGCAAGGACGCGCCGTTTGACAAGGTCTGCTACATCGGCTGCGGCGTGACCACCGGCATTGGCGCGGTGCTGTTCACTGCCAAGGTGGAGGCGGGCGCCAATGTGGTGGTGTTTGGCCTGGGGGGCATCGGCTTGAACGTGATCCAGGGCGCCAAGATGGTGGGCGCTGACAAGATCATCGGCGTGGACATCAACCCGGCCCGTCAGGCCATGGCCCGCCAGTTTGGCATGACGCACTTCATCAACCCCAATGAGACCGAGAACGTGGTCGACGCCATTGTGCAGCTGACCGATGGGGGTGCCGACTACAGCTTTGAGTGCATTGGCAACACCAAAGTCATGCGCCAGGCGCTGGAGTGCACCCACAAGGGATGGGGCCGCAGCATCATCATTGGCGTGGCCGAGGCCGGCGCAGAAATCAGCACCCGCCCGTTCCAGCTGGTCACCGGCCGCAAATGGGAGGGCTCAGCCTTTGGCGGCGCACGCGGCCGCACCGATGTGCCCAAGATCGTGGACTGGTACATGGAGGGCAAGATCAACATTGACGACCTCATCACCCACACCATGCCTTTAGAGGACATCAACCTGGGTTTTGATTTGATGAAGCGCGGTGAGTCGATCCGCGGTGTGGTTCTTTACTGAGGGCGCACTCCGAGGCCGCTCGTGCTGAGGGAGTTACCCGCCCGCCACCGGCCAACGGTCGTACAAGCGCGCACCGATGCGCTCGCCCCACAGGTCAAGCTTCACGGCCGTTCCGCTGTGGGCTTGGTTGGCGGCGTCGCCTCGCACGTAGCCCAGCGCCACGCAGGCGCCGGCCCGTGGGCTCCAGCCGGCGGATGAAACTTCCCCGCCGGGCTGACCTTGGATCCAGATGGATTCGCCACCCCAAAGGTAGTGCCCGGGTGAGTCCGCCACCAGCGTGACCAGCTTCTTGCGCAACGGTTGCCCCTGGCGGGCCAGCAGGGCATCGCGGCCCATGAAGCCGCCGGGTTTGTCCAGGTCCACCGCGGCCATCATGCCGGCTTCAAACGGCGTTTCGTCGGGTCCGAGTTCGGCGCCCCAGGCGCGCCGGCCCTGTTCGATGCGCAGCGCATCCAAGGCGTAGTAGCCGGCATCGCGCAGTCCCAGGTCGCGTCCGGCGTCTTGCAGCGCCAGGTAGACATGGCGCGTCATTTCCACCGGCACGTACAGCTCATAGCCCGGGCCGCCCACGTAGCTCATGCGCGCCGCTCGCACCCGGGCGTGGCCCAGGTCGATCAGGCGCGTCCAGGAGAACTTGAGGCCGGTGGCCGACAGGTCGTCTGGGCAGAGGCGCGACAGCAGGGTCTGCGCGTTGGGGCCCATCACAGAGAGCACGCTGTACAGCGGCGAAATATCGGTCAGGATTGCGTGCTCTTGGGGTTGGATATGGCGCGCGATCCATTCGAAATCACGCACGGTCTGGGCCGAGCCCGTGACGATCAGGAAGCGTTCGCCCATGGCGTTGGGCTGCTGGCGAATCACGGTCACGTCACTCTCAAAACCACCGCGTTCATTGAGCATCGCGGTGTAGACCATGCGGTTCACCGGCACGTCCATGTTCTTGGCGCACAGGCGCTGCAGCACTGCCAGCGCGTCACGGCCAGCCAGCAGCAGTTTGGAGAACGAGCTTTGGTCGTACAACGCCACGGTCTCGCGGGTGGCGCGCTGTTCCTCGATCATCCAGGGCAGCCAACCGGGCCGGCCCAGGGTGTGGTCGGGGCGCGCGGTGGCGGCACTGGCCTTGAAGTAGTTGGCGCGCTCCCAGCCGTTACGGCTGCCAAACTCCGCACCCTTCGCGGCCAGCAGGTCGTAGAGGGGCGAGGTGCGCAGCGGCCGCACCGTTTCCAGCTCCTGGCGCGGCCAGCGCATGGCGTAATGCAGGCCCAGGGTCTCCGCGGTGCGTTCGGCCAGCGCGCGTCGGTTGCCGGTGAAGGGGCCGAAGCGACGAATGTCAACATCCCACAGGTCTGTACTGGGCTCGCCGCCCAAAATCCACTCGGCCATCAGCCGGCCCGCGCCACCCGAGTTGGCGATGCCCGATGAGTTGAAGCCGGCGCACACAAAGTAATTGCGCAGCTCGGGCGCCTCGCCCAAAATGAAGTTGCCGTCCGGCGTGAAGCTCTCCGGCCCGTTGAGCAGCATCTTGATCTCTGCTGTCTCCAGGCAGGGCGTGCGGTGGATGGCGTTCTTCATCAGGGGTTCGAACTGGTCCCAGTCCTCACCCAGCAGCTGAAACTGAAAGTCCGCCGGAATCGGGTCCACCCGCCAGGGCTTGGCCACCGGCTCGAAGCCGCCCATCAGCAGGCCGCCCACCTCTTCTTTGTAGTAGATGAAGCCATCCGGGTCGCGCATCACCGGCAGCATCGGGTGCACGCCCGCGATCTTGCCGGTGACGATGTAGAAGTGCTCGGCCGGGTACAGCGGCACGTTCACCCCGGCGAGCAGGCCGAATTGGCGCGCCCACTGACCGGCGCAGTTCACCAGCACCGCGCAGCGCACCTCGCCCTGCGCGGTGCGCACGCCCTTCACCCTGCCGTTCTCGACGATGACGCCAGTGACCTCGATGCCTTCCTGCATGCGCACCCCCCGGTTGCGCGCCCCCTTGGCCAGCGACATGCACAGGTCGGCCGGGTTGGCCTTGCCGTCGCCGGGCAGCCAGATGGCGCCCTGCAGGTCGTCGGTGCGCATCACCGGGTAACGCTCGCCCGCCTCCTGCGGCGAGATCAGGTGGCACTCCACGCCAAAGCTGTGCGCCAGCGCCGCCTGCTTGCGCAGCACCTGCATGCGTTCAGGCGTGCTCGCCACATTGACGCTGCCGCACTGCTTCCAGCCGGTGGCCAGCCCGGTCTCGGCCTCCAGCGCGGCATACAGCTCGATGCCGTACTTGCTCATCGCCGTCATATTGCGGTTGGGCCGCATCTGCCCGATCAGCCCGGCGGCGTGCCAGGTGGTCCCGCTGGTCAACTTGCCCTGCTCCAGCAGCAGCACATCGGTCTTGCCGGCCCGGGCCAGGTGGTAGGCGGTGGAACAACCGGCAATGCCGCCACCGACGATGATGATTTCGGCTTGGGTGGGGAGGGTCATGACGGTGTCCTATTGGGTTGGCGCATCGGAAAATTATGGCAGTTGCTCCTAGGATCAGAGCCTGGTAGCCCATCGAATACGGCCCAATTTGGGTTGATCGGGCTCATGCCAACCGCATGTCGGCCTTGTGCAGCGTGTGCCTATAATGCACACGTGATAGCTCCGAAAATATTCAATTGGTCACCTGAGAAAAATCAGTTGCTGTTGCGGGAGCGGGGCATTAGTTTCGAAAGAATCGTTTTTGAAATTGCGAGTGGTAACGAACTCGCTGTGCTTGAGCACCCCAATCAGGGCAGCTACTCAGGGCAAAAAATATCGATGGTGCAAGTCGATGAATACGTTTATGCCGTACCGTTTATAGAAACTGAAACAGAGCTATTCTTGAAGACGATCATTCCGAGCCGGAAGGCGACGCGTCAATACCGGAGGTAAATCATGAAGACAAAAGTGAAATACGATGAGGAAGAGCTGGAGGTTGTGCAGGCTTGGGAGGCTGGCGCGCTCAAGCCTGCCAGCGGCATGGCACAGTTGCTCAAAGACCACCGCGGCATGGCTGAGGCAAGTTTCAAAAAAGACCAGCGTTTGAACATCAGGATATCTTCAAGAGATTTGAAAAGCCTGCAAGCTCGCGCGCTTGAAGAGGGTATCCCATACCAGACGTTTGCCGCGAGTTTGCTGCACAAGTTTGTGAACGGACATCTGGTTAATCAGCGCTAATCGGTCTGGGCGCTAGCCCAGTCGCAAGGCCATCACGCCGGCGAGGATGATCAGTGTGCCCGTCAGTCGGCGCCGGTTGAAACGCTCTTTCAAGAACCAGGCGCCTATCAGTACCGCGAACAGCACCGAGGTCTCTCGCAGCGCGGCCACCATGGCCACGGGTGCCCGCGTCATAGCCCAAAGGGCAATACCGTAGGAGCCGAGCGAGGCAATGGCACCGCCCAGCGCCAGCGGCCAGCGCTGTTTGGCGTAGCTCAGGGCCGTGTCGCGCCGACGCAAGAACACCAGCAGGGCAAAGGGCCAGCCGTCCAGCAGAAACAGTGTGGCCACATACTGCGCAGCGTCGCTGGATGCGCGCACGCCGAGCGCATCGACCACGGTGTACAGCGCGATGATCACCGCATTGACCAGTGCGAAGCGCACCGCCTTGGGTGCAGCAAAAGCATGTGGGCTTAGGCCCAGTGTCAGAACGCCGGCACTGATGACCAGCACACCAGCCCAGGCCATCGGCGACAGGGTCTCACCCAAGGTGAAGGTGGCCGAGACCGCGACCAGCAGCGGTGCCGATCCACGCATCAGGGGGTAGGTCAGCCCTAGGTCGCCGTGCTGGTAGGCGCCGGTGAGCGCGGTGTAGTAGGCGACGTGGATCACCAGCGAGGCGATCAGCCAGGGCCAGGCGGCTGCCGGCGGCCAGCCCAGCACCAGCACCAGCGGAATGGCCACCACCGAGCCCAGCAGGTGGATCAGCGCGGTGTCCAGTGCCTTGTCCTGGCTGGACTTGACCAGAGCATTCCAGCCGGCATGCAGCAGGGCGCCGAACAGCACCGCTGCCACCACCGGCCAGCTCAGGCTCATACCCACGGCAATGAGTAGGTCTTGATGTTGGTAAAGCTCTTGATCGCCTCCTGCACGCCCTCCTTGTAACCCAGCCCCGAGTCCTTGATGCCGCCAAAGGGGGTCAACTCAAGGCGATAGCCGGGCACCTCGCGGATGTTGACCGAGCCCACATGCAGGTCATTGATAAAGCGTGTGATGTAGTCCAGTCGGTTGGTGCAGACCGAGCTGGACAGGCCGTAGGCTGTGCCATTGGAAATACGGATCGCGTCGTTGATGTCCTTGAACCGGATGATGGGTGACACCGGGCCAAAGGTTTCCTCGCGCGCCACGGTCATGGTTTGGTCCACCTGATCAAGCACCGTGGGGGAGTACAGTGCGCCGCGGCGCTTGTTGCCCACCAGCAGGCGGGCGCCCTGCGCCACCGCCTCATTCACGCGGCTTTCAAAAAGGCGGGCGGCCGGCTCATCAATCACCGTGCCCATCTCATTGGCCTTGTCCAGCGGGTCGCCAAAGCGCCAAGCCTGCGTCTTGGCCACCACCTGCTCGACAAAGCGGTCAGCCACGGCTTCGTGCACCAGCATGCGCTTGACGGCCGTGCAGCGTTGGCCGGAATTTTTGTACGAGCCTTGCACGGCCAAGGTGGACGTTTCGTCGATATCGGCGTCTTCCATCACGATGATGGGGTCATTGCCGCCCAGCTCCAGCACCACGCGCCGGTAGCCGGCTTTGGCGGCGATGTACTTGCCGATGGCCACGCCGCCGGTGAAGGTGACCAGGTCGACCTGGGGGTGGGTGATCAGTTCGTCGGCGATATCAGCCGGGTCGCCGGTGATGATGCTCAGCATCTCGGGCGGCAGGCCGGCCTGGTACAGGATGTCGGCAAAAAAGATGGCCGAGAACGGTACTTTCTCCGAGGGCTTGAGCACCATGCGGTTGTTGGTGGCAATGCTGGGCACCACCTTGTGCGCCACCTGGTTCATCGGGTGGTTGAACGGGGTGATAGCGGTGATGACGCCCAGCAGGGGTGAGCGTTGGGTGTAGACCCGGCGCTTCTTGCCGTGGTGGGTCAGGTCGCAGCTGAAGATTTGGCCATCGTCCTTGAGCACCTCGTTGGCGCCGAACAGCAGCACGTCGCTGACGCGGCCGGCCTCATACAGCGCGTCCTTGATACACAGACCGGATTCGGCGGTGATCAGTTGTGCCACGTCGTTCAGGCGCTGGCTGATCAGCGCGGCGGCCCGGTTCAGGATGGCGGCGCGCTCAAACCGGCTGAGCTGGGGTACATAGGCGTGGGCGGTGGCAAAGGTCTCGCGTACCTCTTCCAACGTGGCTTTGGGCACGGTGCCGATCACCTCCTCGGTGTAGGGGTTATGCACCGCGATCACACGGTCGCCGCTGCGCTCGGCCCCGACCTGGCGCCCGGCCAGGCGCATGCTGTTGAGGTGGTGGTCAAGAATGAACTGCTGGATCATGGGGGGCTTTCGTTGAGAGGGCTAGGGCGCGGGCGTTGGCCGGTGTCACTGGGCGTGGTTCAGGGCAAGGTCAAAGGCATCAAAATTCCGGAAACGACGGCTGACGTCTAGCCGGGGCAGAGGCCGGTTCAAAATCAGCGGTACCCGCTGCTCGCTGATGCCGCCGTGCGAGCGCAGTGGCACCTCCAGGCTGGAGAGGTCATGCCGCGCGGCCGAGGTGCCCAACACCGTGAAGCGTTCCGACACCACCACCAGGTCGCCGATGCGGTCGGCCGGCAGCTCAAAGCGCTCCGCCGCTTGGGCGCGCGGCAGCACCACCTCGATGCCCAGCACCGCTTGCAGGCGGGCGCAGGCGGCATCGGTGTCGGTACCGGCGGGCAAGTAGACCGTGGCAAACGAGCCCAGTGCACCGTGGTGCACCACATAGGGGTCGGTGATCGGCAGGATGACGCGTGCTGCTGCGACACCCAGCCAGGCGTCGAGCCAGTCTTGCAGGTAGATCACATCAGGCTTGCCGTCCATGCCCACCTTGGCGTTCATGCCGTGGTCAGCGGTGAGGGCGATCACGCAGCCCAGCGCGTCAAGCTGGGCCAGGTAGCCGTCCATCATGCTGTAGAAGGCGTTGGCGCCGGCGGTTCCGGGCGCGTGCTTGTGCTGGATGTAGTCGGTGGTGGACAGGTACATCACATCGGGGCGGCGCTGTTGCATCAGCTTGACGCCGGCGGCAAAGACAAACTCGGACAGGTCGGCGCTGTAGACGCTGGGCAGGGGCTTGCCCACCAGCGCCAGCACGTCGTCGATGCCGTTGTCCTTGAGCGTGGCCTGGTCGGCTTTTTCGGCCGAGAAGCAGATGCCGCGCATCTGGTGTCCGAGCAGGGTGCGCAATTTGTCTTTGGCCGTCACCACAGCCAGCGACAGGCCGGCGTCGGACAAAGCAGCCAGCAGGGTGGGCGCGCGCAGCCATTTGGGGTCATTCATCATGACCTCCACATTGTTGGCCACGTCATACAAGTAGTTGCCGCAAATGCCATGCACGCTGGGTGGCACGCCGGTCACGATCGACAGGTTGTTGGGGTTGGTGAAGCTGGGCACCACGCAGTCAACAACCAGCGCGGTACCGTGGGCCAGCGTCGCTTGCAACCAGGGCATCTGGCCGTTGGCCACGGCTTGGGCCAGGTAGTCGGGCTCGCAACCGTCGACGCACACCACCACGGTGGGCGCACGTGGCAGTTGGTAGGCTCTGCCGTTGACATGGACGGCGGGGGTCGGGCTTGAAGTCATCGGGTCACTTTCTTGGTTCCAGGATTGATCGATGGTGCGGCGTGGCGACGCAAATCATTGGCCGCCGTGCGCGCCTTGCTTTCCATCGCGTGGTCAAACATGGCCTGGCCGGCCAGTTGCGGGTTGCCGGAAGCAATGGCCTGCACGATCTGCTGGTGTTCGCTGGCTGAGGCGGGCATCAGCCAGCCGTCGGCCAGGTTGAGCCGCCGAAACAGCGACAGTTCTTTGATCAGTTTGCGGTAGATGGCGGTCAGCTTGCGGTTGCCGGTCATCTCCACCAGGCGGTCATGAAACTGCAGGTTGAGCAGGTGGTAGTGCTGTGCATCTTGGGCTGCAACGGCCTGTTCCATGGCGCTGACCATGGCCTGCATGTCGTCCCGCTGGACGGCTGTCAGGTGGGTGGCCAGTTGCCGCCCAACCAGTTCGTCCATAGCGGCGCGCAGGTCGAAGATTTCCAGGGCTTCGTCCAGCGGGATGTCGCGTACGAACACGCCCCGGTTTTTCTCAGTCCGCACCAGCCCAGCCTCGTCCAGCATGCGAAAGGCTTCGCGGATGGGCCCGCGCGAAACCCCCATTTTTTCAGCCAGGGCGGCTTCAATCAGCTTGCTGCCCGGTGGGTACTCGCCGCTCAGGATGCCGCGTTCGATTTCCTGTTGCACCACCATGCTCAGCGAGCGGCTCTGCAGCAGGGCAATGGTGGGGTGCATGGTCGCGCTCATGCAGCGCATTGAAGCAGATTCCCAAAAATTGTCAACAATTTACAAAAAACAATTGACAAGCATGGAGGGGTGACGTCCAATAAAATTTTTGACGGGGCTGACTTGCCCGCTCCAGGAACCAACAATGGACAGAGACCGCATACTGCTGACCCCGGGTCCCCTGACCACCACCCTGCGCACCAAGCTGGCCATGTTAAAGGACTGGGGCTCGTGGGACGCCGACTTTATTGCGGTCACAGCCAGTGTGCGCCGTAGCCTGCTGGCCATCATTCACGGCCACGACAGCCATGTGGTGGTGCCCTTGCAGGGCAGCGGCACCTTCAGCGTGGAAGCCGCGGTGGCCACCCTGGTGCCACGCGACGGCCATGTGCTGGTGCTGGACAACGGCGCTTATTGCAAGCGAGCCGCACGCATCACCAGCCTGATGGGGCGGCGCTGCAGCACCATGAGCTTTGACGAGGCCAGCCCGGTCGACCCCCAGGCACTGGCGCAGCGCCTGCAAGAAGACGCCTCCATCACCCATGTGGTGCTGATCCACTGCGAAACCGGTGCCGGCGTACTCAACCCCTTGCAAGCGGTGGCTGATGTCTGTGAGCGTTTTGACCGCGGGCTGATCGTGGATGCCATGAGCTCGTTTGCCGCGCTGGAGATCGACGCGCGCAAAACCAGGTTCGATGCCCTGATTGCGGCCAGTGGCAAGTGCCTGGAGGGCGTGCCCGGCATGGGCTTTGTGTTCATCCGCCAGGCGGTGCTGGACGGCTGCGCCGGCCGCAGCCAGTCACTGGCCATGGACCTGCATGACCAGCATGTGTACATGGAGAAGACTGGCCAATGGCGCTTCACGCCGCCAACCCATGTGGTGGTGGCCCTGCACGAGGCCATTGCCCAGTTTGAGGCTGAGGGTGGCCAGAGCGCCCGGCTGGCGCGCTACACCCTCAATTACCAAACACTGGTGGCTGGCATGGCGGCACTGGGCTTCAAGCCTTTCCTGGACCCGGCCGTGCAGGCGCCCATCATCGTCACTTTTCACGCGCCACAGCACCCGGCCTATGAGTTCAAGCGCTTTTACGACACCGCCAAACACTATGGCTTTTTGCTGTACCCGGGCAAGCTGACGCAGGTCGAGACCTTCCGCGTCGGCTGCATTGGCGCCATCGGTCCTGTCGAGATGCGCCAGGCGGTGGACGCGGTGGCGCAGACGCTGCGCGACATGGGCATCAGCCAGCCCGCAATAGGTACCTGAACCATGGCTAACGTGGCGGTTATCGGTGCCGGTTTTGTCGGCCTGTCCAGTGCCTACTGGCTGATGCAGGATGGCCACCAGGTCACAGTCTATGACCCGGCCGGGGCGGCCGGCGGCGCTTCGTTTGGCAACGCCGGCACTTTTGCCAACTACGCCTGCATCCCGGTCAACAACCCCTCGGTGTTCCGTGATCTGCCTCGTTACCTGCTGGCGGGTGACAGCCCGTTCCGCCTGCGCTGGTCTTACCTGCCGCAGCTCACGCCCTGGCTGCTGCGCTTTCTGGCCAGCTCAAGCCGGCGCCGTTACACCGCCTCGGCCACTGCGCTGTCGCACCTGCTGGCGCGGGCGCAGGATGGCTACACCCGGATGACGGCACAGGCCAGCCTGGCCGCCTATGTGCGGCCCAGTGAGTGCCTGTACCTGTACTCCGGGGCCGCTGCGTTTGCGGCCTCTGAATCAACGCTGGCGCTGCGCCGATCGTTGGGGGTCAATTTCAAGGTGCAGGGGCGCGACGAGATCGCCCGCCTGGAGCCAGGTCTGGCACCGATCTTTGACCGTGGGGTGCTGTACCAGGGCTCCTGGTTCCTGTCCAGCCCTGCGGACTTTTTGGGCGCCCTGCAGGCCTCGCTGGTGGCAGGCGGCCTACAGATTGCCCGCAGCGCTGTAACCGGGCTGCAACCCAAATCAGGTGCGGTGCACCTCAGCACCGACGCCGGTCCAAGTGGGCACGACTGGGTTGTGGTGTGCGCCGGCGCCCATTCCAAACCGCTGGCCCGTCAGTGCGGTGACGAGGTGCCGCTGGACGCCGAGCGTGGTTACCACATCATGTACCCGGGCGCCTCGGGCGCGATTTCACGCCCGGTCGGCTGGGCGGAGCGCGGCTTCTACATGACGCCGATGGCGCAGGGGCTGCGGGTGGCTGGTACCGTGGAGCTGGCGGGCATGAAGCCGCAGCGTCACCAGGGCCTGCTGGATCTGCTGCATTTCGCCTCCAAACGCGCGGTGCCCGGACTGGGTGCGCCGAACGAACCTTGGCTGGGGTTTCGGCCCACGCTGCCCGATGGCTTGCCGGTGCTGGGGCGGTCGCACGATTCGGCGCGGGTGATTTATGCCTTTGGCCACCAGCACATCGGGGTCACCCTGGGCGGCATCAGCGGCGCCCTGGTAGCTGACCTGGTGGCCGGGCGCGCGCCGGCTGTCGATTTGGCACCGTTCGCCGCCAGCCGCTTTGCTGGCTAATATGACACTCGCCTGAACCAAATGAATGGACCCAATACACATGGCAACTTCCAAGAAAAACCCGGCACCTGAACACCCGGCCGTCGCGGCGGTGCGGCGCTCCAGTGCCAGCAAAGTCAAAGTGGCGGTGAGCGACATTGACGGCTTGCTGCGTGGCAAATACCTGCACCGCGATAAATTCCTGGGCGCGGCCGAGCCCTACCCGGGCGGCGGCTTCGGCTTTTGCGACGTGGTGTTGGGTTGGGACATGATGGACAACACCTACGACAACACCACGGCCACCGGCTGGCAGCACGGCTTTCCGGACGCGCTGGCGCGGCTGGACCTGGACACCGCGCGCCACGTGCCCTGGGACGACGGTGTGCCCTTCTTTTTGGGGGAATTTGTCAATGCCGATGGCACGGCGCACGCCCAGTGCCCGCGCCAGGCCCTGAAACGGGTGCTCAAGCGCGCTGAAAAAATGGGCTTCCAGGTCATGACCGGCATGGAGTTCGAGTGGTTCAATTTTGTCGAAACGCCGCAGAGCTGGGCCGCCAAAAAAGGCGTGGCCCCCGAGGTGCTGACGCCGGGCATGTTTGGCTACTCGCTGCTCCGCATGAACCAGAACCGGCCGTTCTTCAACGCCCTGATGGACGAGATGCTGGCCTTTGGCGTGCCCGTGGAAGGCCTGCACACCGAGACCGGGCCGGGTGTGTTTGAAGCGGCAATTGGATTCAGTGAGGCTTTGGCGCAGGCCGACCGTGCGCTCTTGTTCAAAACCGGCACCAAGGAGATTGCGGCGCGCTTTGGCATCATGCCCAGCTTCATGGCCAAGCCGCACCAGAACCTGCCCGGCTGCAGCGGCCACATCCACCAAAGCCTGTCAGACGGCAAGACCAACCTGTTCTATGACGCGAAAAACCCGCGCAAGATGAGCAAGTTGTTCGAAAGCTACCTGGCCGGCCAGGTCGCCTGCATGATGGATTTTGCGCCGATGATCTGGCCCACCATCAACAGCTACAAGCGGCTGGTCGACGGCTTCTGGGCGCCGGTCAAGCCGACCTGGGGCATCGACAACCGCACCGCCAGTTTTCGGGTGATCGCCGGCAGCCCCAAGGCCACCCGGCTGGAAACCCGTTGCCCCGGTGCCGACGTTAACCCCTATCTGGCGATGGCCGCTGTCATTGCCGCTGGCCTGGACGGCGTGGAAAAAGGCTTGAAGCTGACCGCGCCGCCCATCACCGGCACCAATGTCGGCGCCGAGCACATCCCGCGGGCGCCGCGCACGCTGATTGAAACCACCCGCAACTTCCAGCAGTCGGCGATCGCACGCGACTGGCTGGGCGACGGTTTTGTCGACCACTTTGCCGCCACCCGTGACTGGGAATGGCGCCAATGGCTGGACGCCGTGACCGACTGGGAAATGAAACGTTACTTCGAGATCATCTAACACCATGAGCATCACCAACTTTGCCTTTCCTACCCCCATCCGTTTCGGCGCCGGCGCGCGCAAGCTGGTGGCCGCCCACTTGCTGGAAGTGGGCTGCAAGCGCCCATTGATCGTGACCGACCGGGCGCTGGGTGCCCTGCCGGTGCTCGCCGAATTCCAGACCCACCTGGGCGGGCTTGACGTGGCAGTCTTTGCTGGCGTGTTCGGTAACCCAACCTGCAGCCAGGTGATGGACGGTGCCGCGGCCTACAAGGCGCATGGTGCTGACTGCGTGATTGGCTTTGGTGGCGGCGCGGCGCTGGACGTGGCCAAGGTGGTCGGCATCGTGACCACCCATCCCGGCGATATTTTGGAGTACGTCTGGGACCACCCGCAGGTGCGCCCCATCGTGCAGGAACTGCCCTATTTCGTGGCGCTGCCCACCACCTCGGGTACCGGGTCCGAGGTGGGCCGCTCCAGCGTGGTCAGCGAAAACGACACGCATCTCAAGCGCGTGGTGTTCAGCCCCAAGATCTTGGCCAAGGTGGTGTTTGCCGACCCCGAGCTGACCTTTGGCCTGCCAGCGGCGGTGACTGCTGCCACCGGCATGGACGCGCTGACCCACAACATCGAGAGCTACCTGTCGCCGGCCTACCACCCGCTGTGCGACGGCATCGCTTTAGAGGGCACCCGCATTGCGGCGGCCGCCCTGCTGACCGCTGTTCAGCAGCCCACCAACCTGCAGGCGCGCAGCGACATGATGATGGCCTCCATGATGGGGGCCATCGCCTTCCAGAAGGACCTGGGTGCGGTGCACTCCTGTGCCCACGCGCTGGGCGCGGTGTGCGACCTGCACCACGGGCTGGCCAATGCCCTGATGATTGACACGGTGCTGGCCTGGAACTTGGCTGCGGTGCCGGCCAAGTTTGACGAACTGGCCCATGTCTGCCAGGTGGCCGGCGGTGGCGCGGCGTTTGTGCCCTGGCTCAAGGCACTCAAGGCCAGTGTCGGCATCACCGGCGGCCTGGCGGCCCACGGCGTGACGCCGGCCCACCTGCCGCGGCTGGTGGCCATTGCAACGGCTGACATCTGTCACCAGACCAACCCCCGCTCCTGCACCGCGGCCGATTTCGAGGCTTTGTTCAAGGCGGCGATGTGATGGGCAGCGAGCCCCTCAAAATAGGCATCAGCGCTTGTTTCTTCCACCCGGACCCGGCGCGCTCCGTCTTTGCCAGCAAAACCCTGCAGTACCTTGAGCAATCGATGGCGCACTGGCTCATGGCCGGCGGTACCCTGCCGGTGATGGTTCCCTCACCCTCAGGCGATACCGCACGAGGCGATGTGCGTGTTGACGATTACGCGCAGTGGCTCGACGGCCTGGTGCTGCATGGCGGTGCTGATGTCTGGCCTGGCAGCTATGGCGAGACTCCCTTGCAGGAGCGCTGGAGCGGTGACCGCGTCCGCGACCTGTACGAGCTGGCACTGGTGAAGGCCTTTGTGGCGGCTGGCAAGCCGGTGTTCGGCGTCTGCCGCGGTCTGCAGCTGATCAATGTGGCCTTTGGCGGCACGCTCTACCAGGACATCGCGACGCAACGGCCAGAGGCACTGAAACACCGCGATGCCGAGGTGTACGACCATAACTTCCATGGTCTGGACCTGGTGCCAAAAACCCGGCTCAGCCAGCTGCTGGCGGGTGTTTCTAGCTACAAAATAAATAGCATTCATCATCAGGGCATCAAAGACTTGGCGCCGGGCTTCGAGGTTGAGGCGCGCTGCCCGGACGACGGCATGATCGAGGCGATCCGGCATACCGGCTCCGCTTACGTGGCCGCCGTGCAATGGCACCCCGAATTTCACCGGCCCGAGCTCGGCACGCTCGACGACACGCCGCTGCTGACGGATTTTCTGCAGGCCTGCCAGGCTGCCAAAACCCCCAACTGACCCGAACCCCAACCGCTGTATGAACCAACTTGCCATTCACAACCCTGCCACCGGCGCCCTGATCACCACCGTTGAGGCCGACGATGCCGCCTCGGTCGCGGCTAAAGCTGGCCGGGCCCACGCCGCCCAAGCCGCCTGGGCGGCCACGCCCCTGGCCGAGCGCAAAGCCTGCATCGAGCGCTTTGCCGCGGCGGTGCGGGCCGAGTTGGAACCTCTGGCCGCGATCATGACCCGCGAAACCGGCAAACCAATCAAGATGTCGCGCAACGAGCTCAACGGCTTGATGGGCCGCATTGACTTCTTTCTGGGCGCGGTGGACGCCAGTTTGGCGACCGAAACCGTGTTGGTTGACGGCGGCATGACCGAGCAGATTCAGCACACGCCGCTGGGCGTGGTGGCCAACATTTCGGCCTGGAACTACCCCTGGTTTGTGGGTGGCAATGTGTTCGTGCCGGCGCTGCTGACCGGCAACACCGTGTTGTACAAGCCATCTGAATACGCCACCCTGACCGGGCTGGCCATGGCCCGCCTGCTGCATGGTGCCGGCGTGCCGGCCGACGTCTTCATCGCCCTGGTGGGTGGTGCCGAGGTGGGGGCGGCCTTGCAGGCGCAGCCGATCGACGGCCTGTTTTTCACGGGGTCGCACGCCACCGGCGCCCGCATCGCCCAGGCCCTGGGGCCGCGCATGGTCAAGCTGCAGCTCGAACTCGGCGGCAAGGACCCCACCTACGTCTGTGACGATGCGAACCCCCAGGTGGCGGCCGAGTCCCTGGCCGACGGCGCCATGTACAACGCCGGCCAGAGTTGCTGCTCGGTGGAGCGCATCTATGTGCACGCCAGCATTCACGACGCCTTCGTGGCCGCGTTTTTGGCCACGGTAAACAGCTTCAAAGTCGGCGACCCGGCTGCTGAGGACACCTACATCGGCGCCATCACCCGCGCGTCGCAACTGGCGGTGCTGGAAGCCCAGGTGGCCGACGCCGTGGCCAAGGGCGCCACACTCCACTGCGGTGGCCAGCGCCTGCCCGGCCCGGGTAACTGGTTTGCACCCACCGTGCTGACCGGCGTGGACCACACCATGGCGATCATGCAGGAGGAGAGCTTTGGCCCGGTCATCGGTATCCAAAAAGTGGCCGGTGACGCTGAAGCCGTGGCCCTGATGAATGACACCCGCTACGGCCTCACCGCAGGCGTCTTCACCCCCAATGAAGCCCGGGCGCGCTCCCTGCTGGCGCAGGTGAAGGCCGGCACCGTCTACTGGAACTGCTGCGACCGCGTCAGCCCCTGCCTGCCCTGGAGCGGCTACGGCGACTCGGGCATCGGCCTGACCCTGTCCACCTACGGCATCCAGACCTTCACCCGCCCCAAGGCCTGGCACCTACGGCAAGCATGAGCCAAGGCCAGCGTGAGGGCAACAGTTTCGCCGCCGGGCCGCCCCAAGGCGAAACGCACCCCCTCGGGGGGCAGCGAAGCACACGCAGTGGCAAGAGTGGGCGCAACATCACTTTTTTCGATCTCGACCACACGCTGCTCAGCGGTGACAGTGACGTGCTGTGGTGCGACTTCCTGATAGCCCAGGGCCTACTGGATGCGGCGGATTTTGGTGTCCAAAACGCGGATATGGACGCGCGCTATCGGGCCAGTACCGTCGGACTGGAGGAGTTTGCCAACTTTTATGTCGGCACCCTGACCGGCCGCTCGCCGCAAGATTGGGAGCCGCTGCGCCAGCGTTTTCTGCGCGAGGTGATCGTGCCGCGCATTCCGCCGTCGGCGCTGGCGCTGGTGCAGCAGCACCAGGCGGCGGGCGATCTTGTGGTGATGACCACCGCCACCAACCGCTTCATCACCGAACTCACCGCAGCGCACATCGGCATCGCGCACTTGATTGCCACCGAGCCGGTCGTCTCTGATGGCGTGTTCAGCGGCCGCACCACAGGCACGCTCAATATGCGCGAAGGCAAGGTCACCCGGCTGCACGCCTGGTTGCAAGCCCGCGATCAGGCGCTGGACCAGTTCGAGAGCAGCGCCTACAGTGATTCCATCAACGACCTGCCGCTGCTGTCGGCGGTGCAACGGCCCGTGGCGGTGGACCCGGATGCCCGGTTGCGCGCCCAGGCCATGCAACGCGGCTGGCAAATCCTCGAACTGGTGCGCTAGCGCTTTCGGCCTTGCTGTCGGGCCCTTAGGGTGCCGCCACACACCAGGCGCATTGCCTTTTTCAACCGCCTGCCGGCGCGCTAGTGGGTGTTGTCGGTGCCAAAGCGGCTGAGCTACTTCTTACTGCGCGACTGGTGTGATTGGCTGCCCAAAACCCAGGCCATACTTGCTTTCATGGGATCGGATGTCTTATCCCTGCGCCATTACAAAGGGCCAGGAATAGCTTGGTCATGCCAGCAGCCGCACCACGGGGAGGTATGCACGGCCCGGGTTAAAGCCTGAGGGCGCACCTAGTTTCCGAGTAAGCTCCAGGAAGAAAAAATCGCTGCAGGGGAAAGACACAACATGGTTAAACCAATTTACAAAAATAGTGACGGTATGTGACCGCCGAGGAAAAGGAATACAAGTCCAAACGCAAGCTGGTCCAGGAAAAGCTGATCAAGTTCGCCACCCGTATCCCTGCGTTCATGTACCTGACCGATTTTCGGGAGAACACGCTGCAGGATGTCATCACCAAGCTCGAGCCAGAGTTGTTTCTAACGGTAACTGGGCTGACCGTGCAAGACTTTCACCTGCTGGTGCGGCTCAAGGTGTTCAACACCGAGCAGATAAATGCGGCGGTGTTTGCGTTTCGGCGATATGAAGACGCTTCACTGCGTTACACGGGGATCGCGAGTCACGCGGGGCTTACTGACTATGGACTGTATGACACGGTGGTCGCAAGGGACTGAAGCTGCTAGATCCTACCGCCGATCCTAAGTCTTGCCGTTGGATGCACAGTCCGCCCGACTGGCAGGTCAAATTTCTGATGTTGCCATTTCGCAGGGCCGCCACCCCGGCTTTGCAGATGTCGCCATCTCAGCGCTGGCCCAAAATGCGGGTCTGCTGTTACTCACCTGCAACCTCAAGCACCTCGAGCCGCTGGGCGTGGCCTGCGCTGACCCGTTAAGCACATTACCTGCCTGAGTGGTAAACCGAAACTGATGCAAACCGATGGCAATTTGGGGGGCATCGCTGGGTGTGTGAGCAGTGCACTGCGCGGCAGAGTCAACGCAGCCGGACATCTGCCAGCAGGCTGATGTGCCCGTCATGCCGGGCTTTGACGTAGTAGCGCTCATCGGCGGTGATCAGCACCGCGTCCGGCGTGTGCAAAGCCACTGCGTGGTACAGGGTGTCAAAAAGGGGATGCTGATGGCGCATGGCCAAATCCAGCGCTGTGGCGTAGATGTCCGGGCTGGCCAGGGTGCGAAATCGGATGTCCAGCAAATCAAGCAAGTCCTTGTGGGCCTCATCCGGCTTGAGCCGGGCCAGGACTGCCGCTACTTCAGCGACAAAGTGGTCCGGCTGGACCATAGGCAGAAAACCCAGCACCGATTGCTCCAGGAGTTGCAGTGCCTTTTCTGTGTGTTGTTCATCAGGGTTGCCGGGCAAAAACCATTTGACGGCCACGCTGGCATCCACCACGACGATCACGGGCGACCTGCCTCCCGCGCGGCGCGAGTGAGGTGGGGTGCGTGTTGCCGGCGCTCCAGGATGCGCTCATAGGCGTCCTTGCTGCGTTGCTGGCTCCGGGCGCGCTCAACGGCTTCGCGCATCAAATCGGCAATGACCGCGCTTTTATTCACCCCTTTGAAGGTGGTGTTGAAAGCATTCTTGATGTCCTCAGGGACGCTGAAATTGACGGTGGCCATGGCGATTCCCGAGTTGTTGAAATATTCAACAACATTTTCGGATGAGTATTTTGATGTGCCAATGGGGTTAGCCCGCTTCGCCTATCATGGCCCTAAAAAATACGCATCAAACAGGACCAGCAGCGCGGGCCATTCCTTGCCAAAGCGCGGCCGGTTGACGAAGTAGGCCTCGCAGCTCACGGCAAAAAATTCAGCCGGGTCGGTGGCGGCGTAGGGGTCCAGCCAGGGCTGTGGGCCGCCAAAGCGATTGGCCATGGACAGCGTCTCTTTGAAATCGCGGTAGGCGGCCTGCATCACGGTCTGCCAGCGCCGGGCCAGTGCCCTCGAGGGCATAGGCGGGCAGCCGTCGGCCAGGCCGTCCCGCATGTCCAGCTTGTGCACAAATTCGTGGATCACCAGGTTGTAGCCGTCCTCGATGGAG
Source organism: Rhodoferax sp. (assembly GCA_009693325.1). Classification (GTDB taxonomy): domain Bacteria; phylum Pseudomonadota; class Gammaproteobacteria; order Burkholderiales; family Burkholderiaceae_C; genus Rhodoferax. The sequence continues at coordinate 4,975 of SHXM01000015.1, read as the reverse complement.
GCCTCCTGCACGTCGCGCCAGCTCAGTGTCACAGGCCCGCCAGGCATGGCCTCGCCGCTGAGTTCTTCCTGGTAATGGTGCACTACGCCGGCATCGTCATGCACTTCGCGCGGCGCCAGCATGGCGTCGGGGTGGACCACGATGCCACTGAAGTCGTCGTACCAGTGCAGGCCCAGCTTGAGCACCGGCAGGCAGGCCTGGGCCGCGATGGCCACGGCTATCTCGTCGGTGATCTGCAGGCCGTGGGCGCCGCTGAACCGCTTGCTGCCCAAAAACTGTGCGCTCAGCAGGCGCAGTTGCTGTAGGTCAGCCGCGTCGCGCTCGGCCAGAAAGGGGTGGCGCGCCAGTGTGGCATCCCAAAGCGCCTGCGGGATGGCCGGGCTGGTGGCCGCCGCGCCCAGTCGCGTTGTGAGGCGATGCCACCAGCCAGCCAGAGTTAAGCGCAGCGCCCGTGCTTGGGCGTGTGGTGCGTGCGCGGGTGTGTGTCGCATCAAGCTGCGATTCAACCACCAAATCCGCCAGGCCTGGCGCAGCCCGGCCAAGTTGCCACCCATGCTTGTTTTTGATAGTTGAGGAAATCCGCACCGGCGGCTGTTTGGTAACAAATAAATCCTTGGCGTTAGACTTTGCGGAATGCACCCCGCCATCGCCCAACACCGTTCCGGCATTTCTGCTATCTGCAAGCGTTACCACATCCACCGGTTGGAGGTGTTTGGCTCGGCCGCGAGGGGAGACGATTTCAACCCCGCCAGCAGCGACGCTGATTTTCTGGTGGAGTTTGCGCTCGACGCCCAGCCCAACCTCGCGGCTTTTTTTGGCGCCAAGACCGATCTGGAGAAGTTGCTGGGACGTGGCGTGGATTTGGTAGAACCCGGTGCCGTGCGCAACCCCTACGTGCTGGCCAGCATCAACCGCAACCGCGAAGCCGTCTATGCAGCGTGATCCGCGCGCATTTCTTTGGGACGTGCGTGACGCCGCTTTGGCGATTCAGTCGTTCACCTCAGGCATGGACGTTGTAGCCTATGCCGCCAACGAGATGGCGCAAGCGGCAGTCGAGCGCAAATTTGAAATCATTGGCGAAGCGCTCAATCAGTTGTCCAAACTGGATGCTGCCTTGGCCACGCGCATTCCCCACCTCGCGCAAATCGTTGCGTTTCGCAACCAACTCATTCATGGCTACGCGGCCGTGAAGGGCAACAGTATGGAGTGTGACGCAAAACGCACTGCCATCGCTGATTGAGACGGCGCAAACCCTTTTGGATGAGTTGGACGGTGCCCGGTAGCGAGCCATCGCTACATTGTGTATAGCGCTTACCAAAAAATCGCCTGCGCCCGCAAAATCCTGCTGCAGCACGCTGCGGTAGGCCAGCAAACCCTTATCGCCATTCGCGCTGCAGACCGGGCTGTTCCCGCGTAAGGTGTAGCCCCGACGCACCTTGCGGTCTTGGCCATCCAGGGCGTAGCGCGATTCGTATTCAAACGAACTTTTTTTGAATTGTGTGCCCTGCGGTATGCGTTGTATTTTGAGGTTGTCCGGGAACGCGAGGGTGGTTGATTCCGTGTGGCGTACTGGACCAGAAGCAGGCGGCAAAGAAGGCCCGCTGACCCAACAGCCTCGCCATGATGCGAAAATTGATACATACTTGCATCAAACTTTATCCGGAGTGAAAGATGAGAACAACCGTCACGATTGAAGACGCTTTGTACGAAAAAGCCCTGGAGCTTGCTGACCCCAAGATGGACCGGGCCGACATTTTTCGGGAAGCCATGAAAACCTTTGTTCGCGTGCAGGCGGCCAAGCGCTTGGCGGCATTGGGCGGCGCCATGCCTGAGATGCAAGACATACCGCGCCGAGGCACACAGTCGGCCTTGCCATGACAGTGTTGGTGGATACCTCGGTTTGGGTCGATCATTTCCGCCACCCCAATGCCGTGCTGGCTGAACTGATGGTGCTGGATATGGTGTTGACGCATCCCCTGGTGGTGGGTGAACTGGCTTGCGGCACACCGCCAGAGCCGCGGCTGCGTACCTTGGGCGACATGGCGCTGCTGCTGCCCGCAGATCAGGCCGCGCCCGGTGAGGTGAGAGATTTCATCGATAGAGAAGCATTATTCGGTCTGGGCTGCGGCCTGATCGACTTGACGCTGTTGGCTTCAACGCTGATTACCGCAAGTGCCCAACTTTGGACGCTGGACAAGCGCCTGGCCTCTCTGGCCGCTCGTTTTGGCGTTTGCTTTGCCTCGCCAATGCATTAGCGCAAATACTGCAAATCATCCGGTTGCAACACATCGCCTGGATCTGGCGCGATTAGCCCGGGCGCTTGACGCGGTAACTGCGGCGCGGCTCAATCGCCCTCTAGCTCCTGCCGGATATCCGCCACCACCTGTTGCCGCTGGCCAGCACGTTTGCCAACCCGGTTGGCCACGTTCTGTACCAGCAGGTGCAGCATGCTGGCGGCGGCCATTGCCGACAGGGCATCCCCGGCGCCGCTGCTGTAGCAAGGTAGTACCACCTTGGCGACGCGCCTGGCCCAGGCAGCATGGCGGATATCGACGACGGCCACTGTCTCGACCCGGATCGTGGCCGCGTGGCTGGCCAGCCGCTCCATCAGTTGTGGCCGCGCCTGGGTCATGATCAGTAGCAGCGAATCGCGCGGGCCGGTCATGGACAAGTCTTCGGCCCAGACGCCGCTCTGGGTACCCAGGCAGTGCACGTCTGGCCGCACGCGGGCCAGCAGGGGTCGGACGTAGCGCGCCAGGCCTTCGTCCAAACCCAGTCCCAGTAGCCAGACGCGAGGGGCCTTGGCAAGCTGGTCACCGGCACTGAGCAAAGTGTCGCTGCGCAGTGACTCAAAGGTGCGAGCCAGACTCTCGGTTTCGCTCTGCAGATGGCTGCTGATCGAATGGCTGCGGGCCGGCGCCACGGTGGCCGCCACCCCGGCAGCGAAGGGCGCTGTCAGGTTGCGCTCCTCTCGCGCCTGCAGCCGTACCTCGTTGAAATCCGCATAACCCAGGCTGCGAAACAGCCGGGCTGCCGTGGCCTTGGAGACATCGGCCATGGTCGCCAGCTCGGTGGCAGAGTAGGTCAGCAGGTCGTCAGCTCGATCCAGCAGCAGGGTAGCCAATTTGCGCTCGCTGGGGGAAAGCTGCTCCAGATGCTCGTGGATTGCCAGTGTCAGACGGGTGGTCATGGGCGGTAATTGAAACTAAAGTTTCATGATATTATGAACTCTTGAAACACTTGTTTCTATTTGTTTCCTGATTAGCAACAATGTTCAGCCACCGCTCGGATCGAACGCTGGGAGTGCGGAGCGCACTGCGTGGCAGCTATCAGCAGGCGCTTGGTCAGCGTCCTGAGATCGAATCTGCGGTTGAATCGGTAGGCAAAGGCATCCAGATAGTGCTGCGCGTATTTTCTAAAACCAAAACTGTGATAACTACCGCTCAAACTGGTCTTGAGGTTGCCCAGCACCGTGTTGATCCACTGCAACTCCGGTACATCCTTGGGTTTTCGTCCAGCCACGACGGTGCATTCATGGGTGCAACCGGCTTGGGTCACCGCGCTGAAACAAGCCAAGCCGTCAGAGTAGACCACGCTGCCGGGGGAAAGACTCTTACTGGCCCAAGCTGCAATGGCTTTGAGTTTGAAGCCTGCCACTGGGCTGAGCTTGACACGCAAAGGATGCCCCTCATCCGTGAGGGAGACGGCCGCTACAAAGGCAACCTTGTTTTCAGAGCCGCGTCCGACCTTGCCGCCACTGCGCTCGCCGCCCAAATAGGCATCGTCAACTTGGACTTTGCCACTGAGCGTATAGCGGGCTTCACGCTCGGTCATAGCCTGCATCAGTTTGTGATGCACCAACCAGGCTGTTGGGTAACTCACGCCCAGTTGGCGCTTGAGGGCGAGTGCCGACAGGCCGGTTTTGGCCTGGCTGATGAGATAGATCGCCAAGAACCACGCCGTCAAGGGCAGCTTGGTTCCTTGAAACACCGTGCCAGCGATCAGCGACGTTTGATGCCGACACGCGTTGCATTGAAAGACTCTATGCCCACTGGTGCGCAAAACACAGTGCGCTGCGCAACCGCAGCGCGGGCAGGCAAAACCCTCAGGCCAGCGAGAACTCTCCAGCGCTTGGGCGCAAAGGGGTTCTGTGCCGTAGAGTTTGAAGAACTCCGGCATAGACAAGCCGGGTTGAAACTGGATGCGATTCATGGCCATGGCACTGCTCCCCAAAGTGAAGGACGGGTGCAGGTTAGGCTAGTCGGGGCTCACCACGTGAGCTTGGCTGAAGATCGTTGCTAATCAGGAGACCTGTTGATGGCCAGGCTTGACCGACTCAACTCGGCCAAGGTGGTGGCACAGTTTGGCAGTGTGATCGGGCGCCGCTTCTCGCAGGCCCTGATTGAGGCGGTTTTTGCCGACCCGTTTGCACCCATGAGTGTGCACAGCGTGGTTTTCCACCTCGAAGCCCTGGTCAGCGCGGGCGTTCTGCGCCAAAGCGGGCTCGGGTCTGAACTCAGCTATGAGTTCCGGCATGCCTTGATGCAAGACGCCGCCTATGCCTCGCTTTGGGAGCGCGACCGGCGCCTCTGCCACCAGGCCACCTTGCAAGTCTTGCGCAACGGCTGGGCGGGCTGGGCGGCCGGCCAGCCCGAAATCCTGGCTCGCCACAGCGCCGCCGCAGGCCTGCCCGAGGCGGCGCTGGACTACTGGGAGAGCGCGGCCCGGCTGGCGATTGGGCGCTTCGCGCAAGTCAAGGCGAGCCGCCACCTCGAGGCCGCCCTTGGCCAAGCGGAACTGCTGGCAGACCAGCCAACGCAAAACAGCATCACACTGCGCCTGCTGCTGCTGCAAGCGAGCCAGTGCATCGCCTTGGAAGGCTATGGCGCCGCCCGGGTGGGTGATATCTACCGCCGGGCCGACGACCTGAGCCGCCAATGCGCAGACCACAGCGCGTCCCTGCGCGTGCAATTTG
>SHXM01000173.1 GCA_009693325.1 Rhodoferax sp. | reverse complement strand
GGCGCGATTGATGCTTTTGGTCATGAGGCGATGGCCTCCCGCGCGCCCTTGCTGCGCCTGGGTGATGATGAAGACCTCAAGGGCCTGTGCCTGCTGTTTGCATCCGATGCTGGCAAGCACATCACCGGCCAGTGGCTGGCGGTGGATGGCGGCGTGAGCGTGGTCACTGGCGGCTGAGTCGAACGCCTCAACACACTGAGTTTGACAGCCATGCCCAGCAACAGACAAATCCAGCTAGACAAACGCCCCGTAGGCGAAGCCAGGCTCAGCAACTTCAGACTGGTGGTGACTGATACGCCCCCTCTTTAAGACGGCCAGGTGCTCGACGCTGCGCTGCCCCTGATGAACGCTTTCGGACGCATCGCGGTCTGCAGCATGATTGCCGGTTACGACGGTGCATCGCTGCCATTGGCTGCCCCGGCCTTGATTATGGCCAGCCGGCTGCGGCTGCAAGGCTTCATCGTCAGTGAGCACCGGGAGGTCTGGCCTGCAGCACTCGAAGAGCTCGGCAGGCTGGTGGCTACCGGCCAACTGCGCCCGCGCGAGTCGGTGGTGTATGGCATCGAGGCCGCGCCCGCAGCATTTTTGGGCCTGCTCAAGGGGCGCAATTTTGGCAAGCAGCTGGTCAAGCTGGTCTGAACCGATGACATCAACGAGAGTTGCCCATGGCCGACATCATTCTTCACCACTACCCGACATCACCCTTTTCGGAAAAAATCCGGCTGGTGCTGGGCTACAAACAACTGGCCTGGAAGTCGGTGATTATTCCGTCCATCATGCCCAAGCCCGATGTGTTGGCCTTGACCGGCGGTTACCGCAAAACCCCTTGCCTGCAGATCGGCGCCGATGTGTACTGCGATTCGGCCCTGATCTGCGAGGTGCTCGAGCAACTGCAGCCCATGCCGGCGCTGTATCCCGCAGTGCAACGGGGCTTGGCCCGTGTGCTGGCCCAATGGGCCGACAGCACCTTGTTTTGGGCTGCCATGGGCTACAGCCTGCAGCCGCGCGGTGCAGCCGCCTTGTTTGACGGCGCCCCGCCCGAGGCGGCCAAGGCCTTCGCCGCCGACCGTGGCGCCATGACCGCGGGCATGACCCGTCTGCGCCCGGCCGATGCCACCGCAGCTTACAAATCCTATTTGCGCCGCATTGCCAGCATGCTGGAGGGGCAGGACTACTTGCTGGGGGCGGCGCCTTGCGTGGCTGACTTTGCGGTGTACCACCCGCTGTGGTTTTCGCGTCGGCGGGTGCCGGTGATGGCCGGCATTTTGGATGCAACCCCTGTGGTTTTGGCCTGGCTGGACCGCATGGAGGCCATCGGCCATGGCCGTGTCGACAAACTCTCTGCGGCTCAAGCCATCGTGCTGTGTGCCGAAGCGGCGGGGCCTGCGGCCCTTGTGGATCCATTTTTTCAGGACGAGCACGGCATTCCCCTGGGCAGCCGAGTGATGGTTGCGGCCGAGAGTTTTGGCCCCGAGCCGACCGAGGGCGAACTGGTGGCCGCCACGCGCACGCGCTACACCCTGCGCCGGGTCGATGAGCGCGCTGGCCTGGTGCATGTGCACTTTCCGCGCATTGGTTTCACGCTCAAACCGGCGCCCGGCGCATGAGCCTGACGCCGGTGATTGATTGGCAGTTGCTGCCCTTTGAAGCGCTGAGCGCTCGCCAGCTGCACGACCTGCTGCAACTGCGAAGCGCCGTGTTTGTGGTGGAGCAGGCTTGTGTGTTTCAAGACATCGACGGCGCTGACCCCCTGGCCCTGCACCTTTTGGGCCACCGGGCAGGGCGGTTGTTGGCCTATGCGCGCTGCTTTGCGCCCGGCCTGAAATGCGCCGAGGTCAGCATTGGGCGGGTTATCACAGTGCTTGAACACCGCGGCACCGGGCTGGGCCATGCGCTGATGCGCCAGGCGCTGGAATCGGTGGCCCAGCGCTGGGGGCCGCAGCCGGTGCGCATTGGTGCGCAGGCTCAGCTCAAGCAGTTTTATGTCGGCCACGGCTTTGTCGACCTGAACCGCCCCTACATCGAAGACGGCCTTGCGCATCTAGAAATGCTCCGCCCGGCGGCCGTGATCCCAAACCATTCAACAGAAAGACCTGCATGATGACCGACTTTAAAAACAAAACTGCCGTGCTGACCGGCGCCGGCTCTGGCTTTGGCCTGGAGTGCGCCCGCATTGGTGCGCGGCTGGGTATGAACCTGGTGCTGGTCGATGTGCAGCAAGACGCGCTCGACCGGGCTGAGCAGGAGCTGCTGGGGGCAGGTGCTGCGGTGCTGGCACAGCGCGTGGATGTGTCGGATGCGCATGCCATGGACGCGCTGGGCCGGGCCGTGCAGGCGCGCTTTGGCGCGCCGCATTTGGTGTTCAACAACGCCGGCGTTGGCTCGGGCGGCCTCATATGGGAGAACTCGGCGGCAGACTGGGCCTGGGTGCTTGGCGTCAATGTGATGGGGGTGGCCCATGGCGTGCGGGTCTTCACCCCCATGATGCTCGCTGCGGCCGCCCTGGAGCCGGCCTACCGCGGTCACATCGTCAACACTGCCAGCATGGCCGGCCTGCTCAACCCGCCCAATATGGGTATTTACAACGTCAGCAAGCATGCGGTAGTGTCCCTGAGCGAAACCCTGTACCAAGACCTGGCCCTGGTGAACGACCAAGTCAGCGCCTCAGTGCTTTGCCCCTACTTTGTGCCCACAGGCATCAACCAGAGTCAGCGCAACCGGCCCAAAAACCAGGCGCCAGACCAGCCCACCCGCAGCCAGTTGGTGGGCCAGGCCATGAGCGACAAGGCGGTGGGCTCGGGCCGAGTCAGCGCGGCTGATGTTGCGCAAAAAGTTTTTGATGCCGTTCAGGCCCGCCAGTTCTACATCTACAGCCACCCCCAGGCCATTGGCGCCGTGCAGCTGCGTTTGGAAGACATCATGCAAAGCCGCAACCCGAGCGACCCCTTTGCCCACAAGCCAGAGCTGGGCGTGGCGCTCAAGCGGGCGCTGCGCGAGGGCTGAGCCGCCAGCAGCGCTTGCAAGGCCTCTTAGTGCAGCCGGCTGCTGGCTTGGTCGGCGAACAGCTCGACCTGGGCCAGATTGGGCGCCCGGTGATCGCCTGAGCGCATCAGCTGGTCGAGCGCAGTGTTTTTGATGAAGCTGGCCGACGAACTTGCGAGCAGCAGCGTGTCTGGGTGCTGCGATCGTGCCACGACAAAGCCCTGCACATAATCCACGCCGATCTCTTTGAGGGTTTGCACTGTGGCTGCGTCTTCTGCCCACTCGGCAATGACTTTCATGCCCAGATTTTTGGCCAGATTCACAATGGCCTCGACGATGGCGATGTTTGCCGGATGCCGGTTGATATCCACAATAAAGCTGCCGTCAATTTTTATCACATCGGCAGTGAAGTCTTTGAGGTAAGAAAAAGAGGTGTAGCCGGCACCAAAATCGTCCAAAGCCACCCGTGCTCCAATGCGCCTGACCTCGTCAACAAAGCGGCGTGTGTTGACTACATCCTGCAGCGCCACGCTTTCGGTGATCTCCAGGCAAACCAGCTTTGCAATGGGCAGGTATTGCCGCAGCAGCCCGCACACATCATCAAGAAACTGCTCGTCGTTGAGCGAAGCGCCGCTGAGGTTGACGCACACGAAACGGGTGTTTTGGAGCTTGTCCTGGTGTTCCTCCAGCCAGGCTAGCGTGCTTGACACCACCCATCGGTCAATCACGCTCATGCGCCCGCTGGCTTCGCCAGCGCTGATGACCTGCGCAGTGGGAACCGCGTTGCCCTGTTGGTCCAGCATGCGCAGCAACACCTCAAAATTCAAAGAATCATGCGGCGCCGAGAGCGACAGGATAGGCTGCATCTCAAGGTACAGGCCGTCCGTAGCTGCCGGGGTGGACAGCTTTGACATCATGCGCAGCTCAGCCTCGTGCTGCTGGAAGGCAAGCGCATATTTTTCATAAACCACCAGACCGCCGCTATTGGCAAGCTTGGCCTGGCGGCAGGCCCGGTCGGCGGTGGAGATCACATCCTTGCGCCGCATGCCCGACTCAACCTCGATCAAGCCGATCGAGCCACGCACATAAAAGGCCTTGCCCCCCACCCGGTAGGGGCGGGTGCCAATGTTTTCTACAACACCCCGGCACATATGGGTCGCCCGGGTGACCGAGGTGTCCGGGAAAACAATCACAAACTCGTCCCCGCCCACCCGGCCCAGGTCGATGCCCTTGGGCAGCATGTCGGTGATGCGCTTGCACACCTGTTGCAGCACTTCGTCCCCTACGTTATGCCCGAACAAATCATTGACCAGCTTGAAGCGGTCCAAATCCAGATAGGCGAGCGCCATGGCCTGCCCGTTCGAGAGTTGCTGCATGGCCGCATTGAGCGATTTTTCGACGCCACGGCGGTTCAGCACCTTGGTGAGTGCATCATGGTTAGCCAGAAAATACAGCTCCTCGGTGGCTTTGGACTTGTCGGTGACATCCTGCAAGGAGCCCTCAACCTTGCCGCTCGACAACGTGGCTTTGACCAGAAAACGCTTGGCACTGGTGCTTCCGGCGTGTTTTTTTGCTTTGATCTCCAGCTCAACGCTGCCGCCGTTTTGAGTGTCCTTGGCCGGATCCTTGGCTTGGTTGGATTTATCAAGCAACTGCTGGTGGAGCAGGCCCCAGGCCCCAGCCTCAAAATATTGGTGCCAGTGTTTGCTGCCGTCGGTCAGCACCTGCTTGCCCAGCATCTGCATCAGGGCCGGGTTGGCGCTCAAAAAGCGCCCCTCAATGTCCAGGGTGAACATGCCAATCGGTATGGCCTTGAAGGTTTGCGCCATCTCGGCCTGCACTTGCAGCCGTTGCTCATGCTCCTCGCGCATCTGCTCGGCAATTGCCAGGGCAGTCAAAAGGCTGGACGACAGGGCCGCAGTGACACTGTTGACCGCGCCAATCATGCCCTTGATGCCAAGCGCCGCGGCGATGACTTCCGAGAAACTGGCCAGCAGGGTCACCGAGATGGCCGCGGCGTACCACCCGGCCGCCCTGGAGCGGGTTTTTTGCAGAATGCGGACCATCAAAAACACCAGGGTGCTGATGACAATGCCGGTGATGCACCACATCACCGGTAAAAACCATGCATACGACAGGTTGAGCGACAGCAGCAGCAGGGGCAGGCAGGTCCATTGGGCGAACCTGAGCAAGGGCTTGTGCCTGAGGTCTGCCAGATCGTCTTTGAACAACGCTGTAAACAAGGCCAGCGTCACTGCGTAGAACAGGGCAATCGTCACCATACGGGCCTGTATCAGCCAATCACCTGGCAGGCGCTGGCCCAGCCACTGCGTGTCCCAGCCCATGGACAGCGCGGCCATGCGCAGATTGAGCACCAGCCAAGCTGCAAACAGCAAGTACAGGCTGTTGCGGTTGATCAGCGCGGTTATAAGCACAAACAGCGCCAGCACCAAAATGCCGCCATCCAGCAGCCCAGACCGGCGGTGGAATTCCTGTATCGAGGCTTGCAGCTCCTGGCTGTCCCACAGCACCGCAGTCAGCCGAGCCGGCCCGACCGAGCTGATCTTGCAAACCACGCCCCCGGCCTTGGCGGCGGCATCCAGCTCAAGGGCAAATCCAGCCTTGGCCGGCCTCATCTGGTGCAAGGCGCCGGACCGTTCGGCCTGGCCCAGCAGTGCCAGGCTGCGGGCATTCCAGCAGCTCAGCGCCATCGCATGTCTGGAGGGGAATTCGACCGCCAGTTGGCCCAAGGCCGAGCCTTCGGTTGGGGGCAGGACCATCCAAAATGGGTCTTCCGACAGGCGGGTATCCCGGGACCCGACAGCCGCTTGGCTGCGAACCGCCTCCAGAGCCTGCCCTGGCGTTTCAATCTCGCTGCTTTGCCTGATGACCTTGATGCTCGCTGGGCTT
>SHXM01000172.1 GCA_009693325.1 Rhodoferax sp. | reverse complement strand
GGGTTCAAGGTCATCGCGCTGGATCACAGAAAGCCGTCGGTCTGGGTCATTTTGACGTCCGAGTCAACACTCCTTCCGACGCACTACCTCCGGCTAAATCCTGGCCCCGCAGAGCTAAACCTTGAAAGAAAAATCGTTGCGGCCCGACCGATCTTGGCCGCGCATCAGAAAAAGGGTTCTTTCCTGGTGTCCAACGCCTAGTTCTTTGTCAATTTGTTGTTGTCGCGCCAGATCGCGGTCAAAGACCGACGTTGTGGGCATAAAGCGCAGGGTCATGCCTCTTCGGGGCTTGGACGACAGATTGGGCTCAGAGCCGTGCACCAGAAAAACGTCGTGCAGCGAAATTTGACCGGCCCTCAGGACAATGTCCTGTGCCTGACTTTCATCGTATTCGAGCGGATCAAGTTCTTGGCTCAGGTTGAGGTCCTTGGCCTTGTTCATCCGATGCGTCATAACGCGCCTAGACTTGTGCGAGCCCGGGATAACGCGCAGACAACCATTTTCCGGAGTTGAGTCATCGACGGCGATCCAGACCGTGCAGGTATTGATCGGCCGGATCGGCCAGTAGTCGCCATCCTGATGCCAGGGCGTGCGGCGTCCCTTGAATGGAGGTTTAGCGAAGAAACTGGAATTCCACAGGGCGAAGTCTGGCCCCAGAATTTGTCCAACCATGTCGATCAGGCCTGGCGATCGAACATAGTTCAAAAAACACAGGTCATAGGCCAGAACCGTCGGGCACATGTCGGTGAACTCTGGGTGCCTGGCTGTCAATCGGGCATGGTCGGCTTTGATGCCTTCGAGCAAATCGGCGGGAAACTGATAGTCGGGGACGACGATACCGTTTTCATGGTAACTGCGTAACTGGTCTTCGCTCAACATTTTTCTGCTCCGTCGGCAAGTAAAACCAGCCAATATTGTAGGATCCCGGCAGAGGAGTCAATCATGCTCAGAACTGACCAGCGCCCGATTGATAGATTTATAGCCCATTATTCTGAGAGCCATTTGCATCCGTTGAATGAGGCCATTCATTGCGTTTGCGTGCCGGCCATTGTGTTTGCTTTGCTGGGCATGGTCTGGTCGCTGCATCCTTGGGCTGCGGTTTTGGTATCGCTGGCTTTACTGGCGTATTACCTGTGGCTGTCGAGGCCCTTTGCACTGGGCATGTTGCTGATGAGCTTGACCATGCTCTGGGGCCTGTCGGCGATCCCGCCCGAGCAGCTTTTTGTGGTGGCTTTGGCGGTATTTGTGCTGGGCTGGGTCGGGCAGTTTGTTGGCCACAAGATTGAGGGCAAAAAACCCCCCTTCTTCGATGACCTGCGCTACCTGCTGATTGGCCCGCTGTTTGTGCTCGCCGTGCTGTATCGGCGCCTGGGTATTGCTTACTGATGACCCCTGATGCCGCTAGCCCGCGCCGATGGGCGCTTCGAGCAGACAGCCGAACTCGCGCGCAAAATCAACCGACACACGAGCGTGAACTGCCCCTTGCTGGTCAAAAAAACGCTGTGTGCCGCACAGCGCAAAAACCCCTTCGTGCCATATGTTGGGGTGAATGTACAGGCCCTGGCTGCCATCGAATCGAAAACACACGAAATGCTCTGGGCGTACCTCGTCACCTGGCAGTGCCAGCGGCACCATGAAGGCTTGTCGATCTAGAGGGTAAAACAATTGGCCGCCGTCGGGGTGGTAATTGGCATGCCAGAGCATGATGCGCTGGGGCGGGCGTTGGTGGGTGAGGTCGGCGTTTTCAGGCAACTCGGCGTAGGCCAGGATGTAGTGTCCGCCCACCGCCTCATTGCGTCCATAGAGAACATCGCCCTGCCATTCGCTCACGAATACGCCTTGGGTGGTGCCGGCTTCGTCGCCCGTGTCCGGATCCACCGGTCGGCGGCCCTGGGCCGGCCATCGGAGGATCTCGATCTCGCAGCGCTTGGGGTCTTCCACCAATTTGCCGTAGCCGGCCAGTGTTTCTGGCGTTGCGTCAACCACAGGCATGACGCAACGGGCCAGTGCGCTGGGCAAGTTGGGGTTCAGGTAGTCAAGCGACTGGCTCATTGCATTGCCTTTTTGGCTGGCTCAGCTTGTCCGGGCGCCTCAGATCAAGCTCCGCAGTCCAGTGTACAGCATATAGCCAGCCAGCAGGTACAAGACGCTGCCAAAGGCGCGCTTGAGTTGTTTCACCGGCAGCCTTTGGGCTGCGCGGGCGCCGAGTGGTGCGGTCAGGACACTGGCCATGGCGATCACGCCCAGAGCAGGCAGCCAAACATAGCCCAAAGAATAGGGCGGCAGGCCGGGCAGGCCGCTGCCGGTCATGATGTAACCCGCAACATTGGCCAGCGCAATTGGGAAACCAAGCGCCGCCGACGTGCCCACCGCCTGGTGGATCGCCACATTGCACCAGGTCATGAAGGGCACGCTGACAAAGGCGCCGCCGGCGCCAACCAGTCCAGACAAAAATCCGATGATTTCTCCCGCAGCGAACAGGCCTGCAAGGCCGGGTACTTGGCGCGAGGCAGCAGGCTTTTTATCAATAAACATCTGGGTGGCCGAAAAGCTTACAAAGGCAGCAAAAAACAGCGCCAGCCAAGCGCCTTGCAGGACTGCAAACACCGCAATGCTGGCCAACGCACCGCCCAACAGAATACCGGGGCTGAGCCCCTTGACCAGGTCCCAGCGCACATTGCCGCGTTTGTGGTGGGCCCGCACACTGGAGATCGAGGTGAAAAGTATGGTGGCCATGGAGGTGGCTATGGCCATCTTGACAGCCAAGTTGTCATCCACGCCCCGGTGGGTTAACGCCACGGTGATGAAGGGCACCATGATCATGCCCCCGCCTATGCCCAGCAGGCCGGCCAGAAAACCGGTGGCAAGCCCCAGCAGGGCGAGCTCAACAATTAGCAAGGGCTCTAGCATGGGCGTGGCTGAGCGGGTTGCCGGGCTCCGGCCTTCTTAGCTCAAGCGGCTGCCGGCGGCCAGGCCTTGCGAGCGCGCGTAGTCGGCAGCAGCCATCTTTTTTCCGTCTTCCGGGCGTACTTTGAGGACCTCAACTTGCCCACTGTGCGCGGTGATGAAGACCGATGTGTCGCTGATCTGCGTGATCTCTCCCGGCTTGCCTTTGCTGTCGCCGTAGCGGCCAATACGGTGTTTTATGCAGTCAAAAAGAAACAATTTTTTATCGCCCACCAGGCTCCAGGCTCCAGGCGCGGGGTTGCAGGCGCGGATCAGGTCATACACCAGATCGATATGTTGAGCCCAGTTGATTTTTGATTCCGCTGCCAAAAACCAGCCCTCGTAGCTGGCCTGCGATTCGTCCTGCACCCATGTTTGGCCATTCTCTGAGACGACCGTGTCGGCAGCTTCAAGCAATGCAGTCACACCCAGGGGAAACAGTTTGTTGAAGTACACGTCGCCCAGGGTTTCATCCGGCCCGATAGCACAGGTTTTTTGGCTGATAACGGCCCCTTCGTCGAGCCCGTCCGTGGGCCGGAAGATCGTCAAGCCGGTTTGTTTTTCACCTCTGGAGATGGCCCAGTTGATGGCCGATGGCCCACGGTATTTGGGCAACAAAGAGGGGTGAAACTGCAGACTTCCATGCTTGGGGATTTGCAGCAGTGATTGCGGCGCAAACTGCACCACATAGGCCATGACGCCCAGGTCTGGTGCCAGAGCCTGCATCGCCTCATGGGCGGCGCTGCCTGTCAAATTGTCGAACTGAAACACCTGAACGCCGCGCGCCAGGGCTTCGAGCCGCATCGCGTCGGGTTTGCTGCCAGGCTTTTCTGGCCGGCAAAACACGCCGGCCACCTGGTCGCCTCGGTTGACAAAGGCCTCCAGCACGGCCTTGCCGAAATCCTGCTGTCCGATGATGACGATTTTCATGGTGGGCTCGCTCGGTTTGAGGTGGTCTAGCGTCAGATGACCTTGGCTTCGCGCAGCGCAGAAATATCGTCCGACGAGTAGCCCAGTTGTTCCAGCACCTCAACCGTGTGTTCGCCCAGCAAAGGCGAGCGGGTGACCTCTGTGGGGCTGTCCGACATCTTGATTGGGTTTCCTACGCTGAGGTATTTACCCCGCTCTGGATGGTCTACCTCGATCACCGTTCCAGTGGCGCGCAATGACGGTTCTTCGGCGATTTCTTTCATCGACAAAATGGGGCCGCATGGAATGTCGAACTGGTTGAGGATGTCCATGGCCTCAAACTTGGTTTTGGTCATGGTCCAGGTTTCGATGCGCGCAAAGATGGCCTTCAGGTGGCTCAGCCGTTTGGCCGGGGTGGCGTAGGCGGGGTCGGTGATCCAGTCTTCCTGGCCAATCACCTTGCATACCGCAGGCCAAACCGCCGCCTGGGTGATGAAATAGATGTAGGCGTTTGGATCGGTCTCCCAGCCCTTGCATTTCAAAATTGAGCCCGGCTGCCCGCCGCCCGAGGCGTTGCCAGCGCGCGGCACCGCATCGCCAAAGGGGGTGTCGGGGTATTGAGGGTACTCGTTCAGGGTTTTGGTGAGGTCCAGGCGCTGCTGGTCGCGCAGTTTGACGCGGCACAGGTTGAGTACCGCGTCCTGCATGGGGGCGAGCACCTTTTGTCCGCGGCCACTGGTGTTACGCTGGTACAGCGCCGCCACAATGCCCAGGGCCAGGTGCAGGCCGGTGCCTGAGTCGCCAATTTGCGCCCCGGTAACTACCGGTGGACCATCATCAAAGCCAGTGGTGGAGGCCGCACCACCTGCGCATTGGGCGACGTTCTCGTAGACCTTGCAGTCTTCGTATTTGCCCGGGCCAAAGCCCTTGACCGAGGCCACAATCATGCGTGGGTTGAGGGCCTGTATTTGCTCCCAGCCAAAGCCCATACGGTCTAGCGCACCTGGGGCAAAGTTCTCCACTAGCACATCACAGGTTTTGATCAGACGCTCGAGCACCTCTTTGCCCTTGGGGTCTTTGGTGTTCACCGTGACCGAGCGCTTGTTGTGGTTGAGCATGGTGAAGTAAAGGCTGTCGACCCCTGGAATGTCACGCAGCTGGCCGCGGGTGGCGTCTCCCTCGCCGGCTTTTTCTACCTTGATCACGTCTGCGCCAAGCCAGGCCAGCAGTTGCGTACAGGTAGGGCCCGATTGGACATGGGTGAAGTCGAGAATGCGTACGCCGTCAAGTGCTTTGCTCATGTGGGTGGTTTCCTTCAGTTTCCAGAGTTGATTTTTTTTGCGGTTTGCGGGTTCAGCATGGTGATACGGCCGCTTTCGGTTCCGGCGGTCTCGTCAATGACCGCGTTGATGAGTGTTGGTTGGCCACTGGCAATGGCCGCATGCATGGCTGCGCTGAGCTCAGCTGGGGTGCTGGCGAGTACGCCTACGCCGCCAAAAGCCTCCATCATTTTGTCGTAGCGCGCACCTTTGACAAACACGGTGGGCGCAACATCGGCGCCGCCCGAGGCATTGACGTCGGTGCCCCGGTAGACGCCGTTGTTATTAAAAACAACAATGCAGACTGGCAGGTGGTAGCGGCAGATGGTCTCAACTTCCATGCCGCTAAAGCCAAAGGCGCTGTCGCCCTCGATGGCAATTACCGGTTTATTTGTAACAACGGCCGCTGCCACGGCAAAACCCATGCCTATGCCCATGACGCCCCAAGTGCCGACATCGAGTCGTTTGCGCGGCTCGTACATGTCAACAATGCTGCGTGTGAAATCCAGGGTGTTGGCCCCTTCGTTGACCAAAATTGCGCTGGGGTTGGCCTTGATCACCTCGCGAATGGCACCCAAGGCGCTGTGAAAGTTCATTGGCGAGGGGTTCTTGGCCAAAGTTTCGGCCATCTTGGCCTGGTTTTTATCGCGTCGCTCGGCAACTGCGTGAATCCATTGGGCGCTCGGCTGGGGCCAATTGCTGCCCATGCCGCGCAGCAGCGCCGCCACGCACGAACCGATATCACCCACCAGTGGCGCGGCAATGGGCTGGTTGCTGTCCATCTCGGTGGGCGAGATATCGATCTGGATGAACTGTTTGGCCTGCGGTGCCCCCCAGGTTTTTCCCTTCCC
>SHXM01000171.1 GCA_009693325.1 Rhodoferax sp. | reverse complement strand
GGTGTGGGCAGGCAGGCTTTTCTCGGTTGCAACAGTGGGGATAAGTTAGCTCCCTGGCCGGCAGCTGTGGACAAGTGTTACTTTGTGCCAGCATTGTCAACAGGTTTGTGCTTTGACAAAGCACTCCTATTGGTATAGAAAAAGCCCAGAAAAGATTTTTGTTTGAAAAAACTCAGAAAAAGCCGGGACCAGGAGTAGTGTCAGAATTTTTATGATGGAGGCGATGGGCGTAGAACCAGAGCATGGATAATCATCATCCTTTTCTGCTTCCCTGATTGTTTGAGATGCCAGCCAGTACTTCTGAAGCCCCTGCCCATAGTTTGCGTGACTTATGGCGCCCCCTGCTTGCCATGGTTTTCGTGATAGTGATCTCCAATGTGGTGGTGCAATTTCCGATCAACGATTGGTTGACCTGGGGTGCTTTTACTTACCCGCTGGTTTTTTTGGTCGCTGACCTGACAAACCGAGCCGTGGGCGCAGCAGCCGCGCGTCGTGTGGCCTGGGTTGGTTTAGTTCCTGCCGTGCTTCTGTCGGGCTATTTTGCTACGCCGACCATCGCCGTAGCCTCTGGCACAGCATTCATCTTGTCACAGTGGATGGACATCACTGTATTTAACCGCTGGCGGGCGCTGTCATGGTGGAAAGCCCCACTCATTGGCTCCTTAGCGGCGTCGGTGCTCGATACGCTGGTGTTCTTTTCAATAGCGTTTTATGGCAGTGATATGAACTGGCTGATGCTGGCGGCTGGAGATCTTGGCATGAAGTGGCTGATGGCGTGCTTGTTGCTGCTACCTTACCGGGCCATGTTGCCGCGCATGACACTCTGGGTGCCTTTAGCCCGCTGATGCGCTAGTCTTTGTCAGCTTTTGTAGTCGGGGTCAGATCGCGCGAGCTTGCGCAGCAGCGCTGGCCAAACCAAATTTGCGCCCATGCCAACGGTCACGGTTTTGATCACACTGGCAATACCTGAGATGATCTCGGTCTTGATGGGTATAAGTTCGCCCCCGGCTTGAGCGTCGAGCTGTATGCGGCACGTGTTTTCTAGGGTGTACATTGCTAAAAACGCTTCGGCGATGCTGCTGCCGACAGTCAACAGCCCGTGGTTGCGCAAAACCAGGTAATCGGCCTGCCCCAAATCAGCCGCTAGGCGCGGCTTTTCATCATCGCGAATCGCCACACCTTCGTAGTCATGGTAGGCCAGGGAGCCCAGAACAAAAGTGGCTTGTTGGCTGATTGGCAGGATGCCGCAGGCCTGTGCGCTAACCGCGATACCAGCGCGTGTGTGGGTGTGCAGCACACAGGCGGCATCAGCGCGGGCTTGGTGGATGCAGCTGTGAATGGCAAAGCCAGCCGGATTAACCGGGAACTGGGATTCGCGCAGTTTGTTGCAGTGATGGTCCACCGTGATCAGGCTGGAGGCCGTGATTTCGTCAAACAGCAAACCGTAGGGATTGATCAAGAAATGGTGGTCGGGTCCCGGCAGGCGGGCGCTGATATGGGTAAAAACCAGGTCGCCCCAGCCATGGTCTGCAGCAAGGCGGTAGCAGGCCGCCAGATCACAGCGCAATTGCCATTCGGCGGCGCTAACTTCGTGTTGTAGAGAGGATATGTTCACGGCGTGCTTTTTGGTTTAGTGGGCCGGGCCAAAAAAAGCAATGCTTGCTCTGCATGAAAGATGCTTAGGGTGCCAACCGGGCGGCGGCCCAGAGCACTTGCTCAACCACACCCGCTACACTTTTGTGAGCAAGCGGGTCCTTCAGGTGCCCCTGGGTGTCAAAGGCTTGATTGGCATGGCCAAGCGCATATTGTTTCGGTGCCACCCAGCACTGAAGGTTGCGCAAAACAGCACTCAAATGAAGGAGTGAATTCTGGCCGCCACGCAAACCTGGGGAGGCACTCAGCAGGCCGACGACCTTGCCGTCGAAGGGCTTGCTGCCCCGTGCCCAGTCTGGGTTGTTTTTAATAGGGCTGGAGGCCCAGTCGATGGTGTTTTTGAGCAGGGCCGTGAAGCTGCCGTTGTACTCGGGCGAGCAAACAAGCCAGGCCGGATGGCTGAACATGAGCTGTTTGAGTTCAATTACGTCAGCAGGTGTGGCCTTTGCTTCGAGGTCGGCGTTGTACATGGGAATATTTAACCCAGCGAGCTCGAGCTGGGTGACGCTGGCACCCGCGGCCCGCGCAACGGCCGCAGCATGGGATGCGAGTTTGCGGTTGAGAGACTCCAGGCTGGTGCTGCCCGCAAAAATAAGAACTTGCATGCTGAAGATTGTCGCTTGATTTTTGCCGCCTGATTTTTTGCTAGCCGGTAAAATCGGGCTTGGCCGCCTTGATGCTTGGTGTATCTCTGCTGCCGCACTTGATAGGCCGCAGACATGCTTTACCCGCAACATTTTGATGTCATCGTCGTTGGTGGTGGCCATGCCGGCACAGAGGCCGCCCTGGCGGCGGCGCGCATGGGTTGCAAGACCCTGCTGCTGACCCACAATTTGGAAACCCTGGGGCAGATGAGCTGCAATCCCTCGATAGGCGGTATTGGTAAGGGGCACCTGGTGCGCGAGGTCGATGCGCTCGGCGGCGCCATGGCGGCGGCAACCGACGAAGCCGGAATCCAGTTTCGAATCTTGAACTCTTCCAAGGGCCCGGCAGTTCGGGCCACACGCGCTCAGGCCGACCGGGTGCTGTACCGGGCGGCGGTTCGGCAGCGCCTTGAAAATCAGGCCAATCTCTGGCTTTTCCAGCAGGCGGTAGATGACCTTCTGCTGGAAGGAGACCGGGTCGTAGGGGCGCTCACCCAACTTGGCATTCGGTTTATGGCCAGTACCGTGGTGTTGACAGCGGGGACGTTTTTGGACGGCAAAATTCATGTTGGTCTCAACAACTACTCGGCAGGCAGGGCCGGCGACCCGCCGGCGCTTAAGCTGAGCGCTCGACTCAAGGAGCTCAAGCTGGCCCAAGGGCGGCTAAAGACCGGCACGCCCCCGCGGCTTGACGGGCGCTCTATCGACTTTAGCCGCTGTCAGGAGCAGGCTGGGGACGGCATGCCGGGGGGCATGAACCAGAAGATGCCGGTGTTCAGTTTTCTTGGGCGAGCCGAGCAGCACCCGGCCCAGGTGTCCTGCTGGATGACCCACACCAATGCCCGCACCCACGAGATCATCCGCAGTGGTTTTGCCCGCAGCCCCATGTTCACTGGCAAGATCGAAGGTGTTGGGCCGCGGTATTGCCCGAGCGTAGAGGACAAGATCAACCGCTTTGCGGACAAGGAGAGCCACCAGATTTTTCTTGAGCCCGAAGGCCTGAGTACCCACGAGTACTACCCCAACGGCATATCGACCAGCCTGCCTTTTGATATCCAGCATCAATTGGTGCGCTCGATGGCAGGGCTGGAAAACGCGCATATCCTACGGCCCGGCTACGCGATTGAGTACGACTACTTTGACCCGCAGCAGCTCAAAAGCACTTTTGAGACCCGGGCGCTGGGCGGGCTGTTTTTTGCTGGCCAGATCAACGGCACCACTGGGTATGAAGAGGCAGCGGCACAGGGCCTGTTTGCTGGCGTCAATGCTGCGCTTCAGGCAGGGGCGCGCACGGCCTGGGCTGGCGACAGCTGGTTGCCGGGGCGAGACCAGGCCTATCTGGGCGTGCTGGTGGACGACCTCATCACCAAGGGCGTCAGTGAGCCTTACCGCATGTTCACCAGCCGCGCCGAGTATCGGCTGCAGCTGCGCGAAGACAATGCCGATAGTCGCCTGACCGAAACCGGCCGCCAATTGGGCCTGGTGGATGACCTGCGTTGGGACGCCTTTTGCCGCAAGCGGGATGCGGTTTCACGTGAAACAGAGCGCCTGAGTGGCCTGTGGGTCAGCCCGAAGAACTTGTCAGCTGGCGAGGCCCAGCGCGTTCTGGGTAAGGCGATCGAACATGAATATAGCTTGGCCGATCTCCTGCGCCGGCCAGGCATCAGCCATGCAGATTTGATGTCGCTCGAAGGCGGCCGCTATGTTGAGATGGCGCTGGCGCCCACGGTTCCACGTGAAACCTCCCTGCAGGACGAAGCGCTTCTAGGCGCTACGGTGATCGAGCAGGTCGAAATCGCAGCCAAGTACTCGGGGTATATCGACCGCCAAAAAGACGAGGTTAACAGGGCCGCCCATTTTGAACACCTGTGCTTGCCAGCCAGCCTGGACTACTTGCAGGTGGCCGCACTCAGCTATGAGGTGCGCCAGCAACTCACGCGGCACCGGCCGCAGACCCTGGGCCAGGCTTCGCGAATGTCGGGTGTGACGCCCGCGGCCATCTCGCTCCTGTTGATCCACTTGAAGAAGAATAATTTCAAGGGCTTCGCCACGACCGGCAACTCGGCCGGCCTCACGCCTGATAGCACGCTGGCCGCCTGATGCGCGAGCTTGAGGCGCCACTGCGGCGTGGCTTGGCCGAGTTGGCGCTTGCGCTCGATGACAGCCAGGTGCAGCAGATGCTGGAGTACCTGGCCTTGTTGGCGAAGTGGGGCCGGGTTTATAACCTGACTGGGCGCTTAGAGCCAGCCGAGATGCTATCCCACCACCTGCTCGACAGTCTGGCCATTGTCAAGCCCTTGCGTCGGCAGTGCTCTGGCGCGCCGGTGAGGGTGTTGGATGTGGGTGCGGGTGCCGGCCTGCCGGGGGTGGTGCTGGCTATTTGCTGCCCCGATTGGCAGGTCGATTGTGTTGATGCGGTGGCAAAAAAAGCAGCCTTTGTCCAGCAGGTGGCGGCCAATTTGCGCCTGCTCAAACTCAGGGGCCTGCATGCCCGGGTTGAGAAACTGACCGACCGCTATGACTTGCTTACCTCGCGCGCCTTTGCTTCCCTGGCCGACTTCACTCAATGCTCTGGCCGCGCTCTTGCCGATGGTGGGGTGTGGGCAGCGATGAAAGGCAAGTACCCGGCCGATGAGATCGCGCAACTCAAGCCGCCGGCGAATGTGTTTCACGTGGAACCGTTGGTGGTGCCAGGCTTGCAGGCCGAGCGCTGCCTGGTCTGGCTCAGGCGGCACTGAACTGTCACGTAAACTCAGGGCCTCGCCTGAAAGAAATAGCCCATGTTTTTTGGTATTGCCGACTACCCCGCTTTTGCGCTTGCCATCCTGATTTTTCTGTTGATCCCAGGCCCCGGCAATCTGGCTTTGGTGACATCGACTGGCAAGGGTGGCATCCGGGCTGGGTTGGCGGCTGGTATGGCCATCGCCGCCCTGGGCTTTGCTTATTGCTTGGTACTGGTAACGCTCACTCACAACTTGGCGGAACGCTTGCGCGCCATGCCACGGCTTGGCAGAACACGGGAGAGACTGGTGGGCATCTTTTTGATCGGCTTTGGCATCAAGCTGGCGGTTTCCCGCTGAGCGCTTGAGCAAGCCCTGACCCGACTCCCCGTCCGAGAACCGCGTATGGCCAAAATATTCTGCATTGCCAACCAAAAAGGCGGCGTGGGCAAGACCACCACCACGGTCAACCTGGCAGCCGGCTTGGCCAAGTCCGGCCAGCGGGTGCTGATGGTGGATCTGGATCCGCAGGGCAATGCCACCATGGGCTCCGGCGTGGACAAGCGCCAACTCGAGCTGTCCATATACGACGTGCTGCTCGAATCCGCCAGTGTGGCAGAGGCCCGGGTGCAGAGCGACAAGTTGGCCGCCGCTGGTTGCAGCTATGACATTTTGGGCGCCAATCGGGAACTGGCTGGCGCCGAGGTGGAGTTGGTCGACGTGGAGCGGCGCGAAAAGCGGCTCAAGCAGTCAATGGCGTCGGTCAGCGCTGAGTACGACTTCATCCTGATTGACTGCCCGCCCTCGCTCTCCATGCTCACGCTCAATGGTTTGTGCTGTGCGCACGGCGTGATTGTGCCGATGCAGTGCGAGTACTTTGCCCTGGAGGGCTTGGCCGATCTGGTCAACACCATCAAGCAGGTGCATGCCAACCTCAATCGCGACTTGGCCATCATCGGCCTGCTGCGCGTCATGTTTGACCCGCGCATCATGCTGCAGCAGCAGGTCAGCGAGC